>NZ_CASDOV010000012.1:0-69461 GCF_949282165.1 uncultured Helicobacter sp.
AAAAATTAGTCATTGCGGTGGTGCTTGTGGAGTTTTTGGCGGGTGCGGGGGTAGGAGCTACCTAGAGGGTAGTGACTACTCCCCAAACTCGCCAAATCTCTGCAATGATCGCCCAAGGAGCCGTTTTCCCGTGGGGGAGTCGAATTTGTTGTGTGATTACACCCCTTATACTGCCTACTCTGCGGATTTAGCCCATCGAGATTTTTGCTTAGCATCTCATCATACCACGCCCAGCTTGTAATCCAGCGTCTCTAGCACCGCTTTTAACTCATCGATACTATCCGCCACGATTTCACGCTGCCTTGCGATGATATCCCGCCGCTCCTGCGCGCTCTCATCGCCCCTATTTGCGAGCTCGATATAGTGCCTAATCGTGGGGATATCCATTTGGGATTTGCGAAACCAATTGATCCAGCGCACCCACTCCACATCACGCTCGCTAAAATATTTGACTTGGTTATCGTCTTTCTCTACAAAGGGAAACAAACCCTTTTTCGCCCAAAATCGCAGCGTGTGCGAGGATACGCCGGTTTTTTTCTCCACTTCGATGATGGTGTATGCCATTTTGTCTCCTATTTATTCACTGCAATTTGCCAAAGGCAAATTGCTACCGCTCGTGCGGAGTGAATCCGCCCTCGCTCCGCTGCGCGCCCATACATTGCATTTTTTAGCAAGTTTATAGAATCTCTTAGTGCAATCGCGTCAGGAACGCGATTTGGCAATGGAGCAGATCCTATAAACCCACCTTTTGGCAAATTGCTATCGGGGCGTGAGGCAAAGCCCCCTCGCTCCGGCTTACGCGTTCATACATTGCATTTTTTAGCAAGTTTATAGAATCTCTTAGTGCAATCGCGTCAGGAACGCGATTTGAGCTAGCACCTTTAAACCAAAGCCCACAATCACAAAAGCGATTATAAAGCATTGGAGCTACTCTAAGTCAAGGGGCAAGGGACACATTTTGCAATATTTTAGAATCTAGCGCAGCTTTTAGAAGCGCGCACCCACATCACGCCCTCGCTGCTAAAGGCAGGCACACAATCCACTCATCTCGCGCTAGATTCTGTGCGCTCACGCAAACAAAATAGGCGGCTCTCTCACATTGCCCACACAGAATCCACAGCCACCAACCCCGATACCAACTTGCCTCACGCTCCCCACGCTACGCAAATCCTAAAACAACGCCTCATCCATCTCTTGGGGCTTTGGCAATCCCATAAGCTTCAAAATCGTGGGCGCGATATTATTGAGCCCCCCGACTTTTGCCACTTCCCTCACATTTTCATCAAGCACAAACGCCCACACATCGCCGATAGTGTGGTTTGTGAGCGTGTTGCCCTGCGCGTCCTTCATCTCCTCGCAATTCCCGTGATCGCTGGTTATCACAAGCCCATAGCCTAGCCTCTTAGCAGATTCTATAATCCTGCCTAGCTGCGTATCCACCGCCTCTACCGCCTTGATAGCTGCCTCAAAATTCCCCGTATGCCCTACCATATCGCCATTTGCGAAATTCACCACGACAAAATCATAGCCCTCCTCCATCGCTCCTAGCACCGCATCGCCCACCGCTGGCGCGCTCATCTCTGGCTGCAAGTCGTATGTCGCCACCTTAGGCGAGGGGATAAGCACGCGCTTCTCACCCTCAAACTCCTCCTCACGCCCGCCGTTTAAGAAAAAGGTAACGTGAGCGTATTTTTCTGTCTCTGCGGTGTGGAATTGCCGCAGCTTAGCCCTAGATAGCACCTCTGCTAGGGTATTTTGCACCTTGTCTTTGGGGAACATAATGGGGAAGTCAAAACTGCTATCATACTCGCACATTGTGGCGATACATAGCCTCGCCACGCGCTTGCGCACAAAGCCTTCAAAGCCCGCATTGCCTATCGCATCGACGATTTGGCGTGCCCTATCGGAGCGAAAATTCACAAAAATAAAGCCCTCGCTCACTTCTTTGCTATCCGCACTCGTGTTACCACTCGCCCCGCTCACTTCTCCACTTTTCTTTGCACCCTCATTGAGGCTTGCCATATCTGCATTCATACCCCGATATGGCGCAAAACTCACAGGCGGGATAAACTCATCATACACTCCCTTATCGTATTGGCTTTGGATATACTCCTGCGGGCTTTGGGCGATTTGGTTCTCGCCGCATACGATGGTGTTGTAGGCAGATTCTATCCTCTCCCATCGTTTGTCGCGATCCATCGCATAGAATCTCCCGCTAAGCGTGGCGATATGGACATTTGCATACGCGCTGGTATGCTCTTGCACTTGCTTTAAGTATCCTAGCGCGCTTTGGGGCAGGACATCGCGCCCATCGGTGATGAGATGGAGCCACACGCGCTTACCTTGGCGCGCACAGATACTCACAAGCCCTAGCAAATGCGAGAGATGAGAATGCACGCCCCCATCGCTCATAAGCCCACACAGATGGATACTCTCGCACGCCTTTGCCACGCTCACAAACGCCGGATTGGATTCTATCTCGCCATTTTGCAGGGCGAGTGAGATTTTCACTAGATCTTGGTAGAGCACGCGCCCTGCGCCTATACACATATGCCCCACCTCCGAGTTGCCCATCTGCTCCTTTGGCAATCCCACGCTAAGCCCATAGGTGTGGATCATCGCATAGGGGGCATTGGCAAGCAGATAGTCGTATGTAGGCTTTTTGGCGTGATAGAAGGCATTATAACTCGTGCTCTTGCTATACCCAATCCCATCGGTGATGACTAAAACCGCTTTTTTCTTTGCTTTCTCCATACTCACTCCTCGTTAATCATCATTCAAAAAGCGTTCATTTTAGTTTAAAAAACATTAATATTTAGCCTAGTTTTACAAATTTAAAGATACAATCCCCGCTTTATTGTCCCTTTGGCGTTTGTGTTTTGTTGTGTTTAGCGTAAGTTTGTGGAGGTGGAGATGCTATATTGGCTTTGGAGCGTGGCACATATCAATTTGTTCCAATACATCACATTTCGGGCGGGAGTGAGCTTTTTTCTCGCATTTATCTTGAGTGTTGCAATCTTTCCGTATTTTATCCGCTGGGCGAGGGCGCGCAAGGCAAACCAACCCATCTCTACCTTCGTCCCCCACGAGGAGAAAAAAAACACTCCGACTATGGGCGGTATTGTCTTTGTCCTCTGCACCATTATCGCCACGCTCTTATGCGCTGATATGGCTAATCCCTATGTCCTGCTAGGGCTCTTTGGGCTCGTGGGCTTTGGGCTTATCGGGGCGCGCGATGACTTTATGAAAATCTCTGCGCGCTCTAATGCCGGTATGAGCGCGCGCCTAAAAATGCTCCTGCTTGTGCTACTCTCCCTCCTCATCGCGCTCTGCCTTGCCAACATCGGGCATATTGGGGATTTTTATCTCCCTTTTATGAAAGCCCCGCTTTTTGGTATGGATTCACTAGCGCGCCTTGAGCTAGATTCTGTGCGCGTGCCTGTCGTGAGTATGGTGTTTTGGGCGTTTGTGCTCGTGGCGAGTGCAAACGCAGTCAATATCACCGATGGGCTTGATGGGCTTGCCACGGTGCCGGGGATTTTGGCACTGCTTAGCCTCTCGGTGTTTGTGTATATCAGCGGGCATATCGGGCTTTCGTCGTATTTGTATTGGCCCCGCGTGGTAAATGGCGGGGAGCTCATTATCGTGAGCTGCGCGCTTATTGGCTCACTCTTTGGCTTTTTGTGGTACAACTGCCACCCCGCACAAGTCTTTATGGGCGATAGCGGGAGCTTGGCTCTGGGCGGCTTTATCGCGTATATGGCGATAATCTCGCATAATGAGATTTTGCTCATCCTCATTGGCATTGTCTTTGTCTTTGAAACACTCTCGGTAATGCTCCAAATTGGCAGCTACAAATACCGCCAAAAGCGCATTTTCCTTATGGCACCCATACACCATCACTTCGAGAAAAAGGGCTGGGCGGAGAACAAAATCATCGTGCGCTTTTGGATTATCGCGATTTTGGCAAACATCATCGCCCTTTTGACGCTCAAAATCAGGTAGATTGTATGATAAACATCTTTGGCTATGGTGTTACGACAAAGCCTCTTGTGCGCTTTTTAAACTCCCTTGGCATATTGGTGAGAATCTATGATGACAAGTTTAGTGGCACAAAAGACGATGAGTGTGGCAATACCCTGCTAGATTCTGCGCTATTTGTCGATGAGGGCTCTGCTAAGGCTACACACGCCAACAGCGCAGAATCCACAGAATCTAGCGCGCTAGATTCACTCACGCATAATTCCCTAAAGAGCGCGCATCTCTCTATCATCTCGCCGGGTATCCCGCCCACGCACCCACTTGCGACAAAAGCCCGCAACCTCATCGGGGAATACGACTTTTTCTACCGCCTGCTAGCGCATTGGGATACGCCGCCCCAAAGCGTGTGGATTAGCGGCACTAATGGCAAAACCACAACCACGCAGATGACTACCGCGCTTTTAGAATCTTTTGGCGCGCGTAGTGGGGGCAATATCGGCACGCCCCTAAGTGAGCTCTATATGAGCCGCACGCCACTTTGGGTGCTAGAGACGAGCTCTTTTAGCCTGCATTATACGCATTATGCCGCGCCCCAAGTCTATGCGCTCCTGCCCGTGCGCGAGGATCACATCACTTGGCACGGGAGCTTTGAAGCCTATGTGTGCGATAAGCTTAGCCCCCTTGCGCGTATGGAGGAAGATTCTAGCGCGATTTTGCCCCTTGAGCTTGCCACGCACCCGCTTGCGCGGGGCTTTAGGGGCAGGGCGGTTTTTTATGCAGATTCTAAGGACTTAGCGGGGCAGCTTGGGATTGAGTATGAGCGCGTGCGGATCCAAGAGCCCTTTTTACTCGATGCCCTCATCGCGCTTGGGATTGCCAAAATCCTCCGTGGTGTGTGTGATATCGCTGCTATCAATGCCTTTAAGATCGGCGCGCATAGGATTGAGGAGTTTATGGATACGCACAATCGCTTGTGGGTGGATGACAGTAAGGGCACCAATGTCGATGCGAGCATTGAGGCGGTGCGCCGCTATCAAGATAGGCAGATATGGCTCATTCTAGGCGGCGATGACAAGGGCGCGGATTTGCACCCGCTCTTTAGGTTTATGCGGGGCAAGGCGATAAGAATCTTTGCGATTGGGAGCAATGCGCGCAAAATAGTGAGCTTGAGTGCGCAGTATGGGGTGGAGTGTGAGGTGTGTGGAGAGCTGGAAGTGGCAGTTAGAGCGATAAAAAAGATGCGCAATGTGTGGCATTCAGTATTGAGCGATAAAAGCGGGAATCTGCGCTCGGATTTTCAGTCACTTACCTCTAGTAAGCTCCTTCAATCCTCGCTTGATAACCCACTTTTTTCATCTCAATCCTTAGAATGCCAAGAGGGCAAGCCAAGCGCGGAGTGTAGAGGAAATATAGAATCTAAGAAAGGTTTAGAATCTAGCCTAACAGAATCTAGCGCAGATTCAGAATCTAAATCAATTACACAATCCACAACGCCAAAAAATCCTAACGAGGCTTTGCCCGATTCAAATAATAGTGCGTGCGCAAGCACGAGCCGAGCAGAATCTATACCAATAGATTCTGCCATTTTTGCAGAGCAAAAATCCAATAAATATGTAGGTGCGATAGCACCAACCACCTCTCGCCCGCTTCGTGGTGCGCAATCGTTGGAGCAAGGAGGCAGCAGTGCCTCCGCAACGATTGCGCTAGAAGCGGGAAAGCGAGGCTCTCTCCCCGTTTGCCGTGCCGAAGGCTTGCAAGCAAAGCGCAGCAAAAACAGCGGCGGCTTTTTCGGGGCTTTAGCGAGCGGGGAGGGGATAAACCCCTTTTTCTTTTGCGATACACAAGATTCTAAGAAACAAAGAAATATCCGTGAGAATGCGAGTCTAAGAAACTTAGAAACTAGCGCGGAGAATTTAGGGAGCACAGAATCTAGCCCAACAGATTCTAAAGGAATTACAGAATCCAAAGAGATTCTAAACAACGCACAAAGACAAAATCTAAGCAACACACAAACCAATCAAGATTCACAAAGAGATTTAGAATCTACCCCAACCCCACAACCAAATCAAACCCTCGCAGATGTCGCGCTGCTCTCCCCAGCAGCCGCGAGCCTCGATCAATTTAGTTCCTACAAGGAGCGCGGGGATTTGTTCAAGCACTATGCGCTATTAGACTAAGATTTAAGGAGATTTGATGAAACGCGAAAAAGAAAGCACCCTAACCACCCTCAACAAACTGCGCTACACGCTCACGCGGCGCGATAAATTCATCATCATCTTTCTCGTGCTTGCCACGATAGCTTTCTCCATCATCGAGACATTTAGCATTAGTATCATTATGCCCTTCATCAGCTTTGCGAGCAATCCCTCCCTCATCACCAAAAACCCCATTTCCCACGAGATCTACACATTTTTTGGCTTTGAGAACACGCTGGACTTTATGGTAGCCTTTAGCGTGGCACTCGTGGTGTTTTATATCTTTAGAATGCTCTATAGCATTGCTTATACTTACGCACAGAGCCGCTTTGCCTTTCGCAAATTTCACTTTTTTGCCTATCGGCTCTTTGGCAAGGCAGTGGAGCTAAACTACGCGGATTTTGTGCAGCGCAAAGTCGATAGAATCCGCGCCAATATCACCCAAGAAGCCCTGCAAGCCTCGATGTATATACAGAATTTTTTGCAGCTTTTTGCCGAGATTTTTACGATTGCGATTTTGTATATTTTGCTCCTTATCACAAGCTGGAAGATGACGCTCGTGCTCACTATCCTGCTAGCCCTCCAAGTCCTGCTCATCAGCAAAACGCTCAATAAAAAAGTCCAAAAAATGGGATATATCAGGGCGCAAATGAACGCAAGGTTTAATGAAATCATCTCTAAGACTTTTGGGAATTTTAAAATCATCAAGCTAAAGGGCAACCAAAAGCAGATTTTTGATGAGTTTGAAAGGGCGAGTATGGAGCGCACCAACGCCGAGATCCTCACCCAAACCATACTCCCCACGCCCCGCTTCATCTTAGAATCCCTAGGCTTTAGCATACTCATTGGCTGCGTGGCGTATATCCTCATCACTTACAAAAATGTCGATGCGGTGCTGCCCATTATCTCGATGTATGCGCTTGCGCTATATCGTATCCTGCCCGCAGTGAGCCGTATCCTCACCGCGCACGCCCAGATGAATTTTAACGCAAGATCCGTCTCGCTCGTGTATGAGGATCTGCTCTATCACACTGATTTTGAGGACGATGAGCCCTGCGCGTTTGAGGACAAAATCGAGCTTAGGGGCATCACTTTTGGCTATGATGCGCGCAAACCTATCCTAAAGGACTTCAACCTCACGATACACAAGGGCGATAAAATCGCATTTTGCGGCGAGAGCGGCGCGGGCAAAAGCACGCTAGTGGATCTCATCATCGGTATTTACAAGCCCCAAGAGGGCGCAATCCTCGTAGATGATACGGAGCTGCACAACCACAACCTGCGCTCGTGGCGCAAAAAAATCGGCTATATCCCCCAAACCATCTATCTCTTTGATGGCAGCGTGGCAGAAAATGTCGCCTTTGGGAGCAAGATGGACGAGCAGCGCGTGATAGAGGCGTGCAAAAAGGCAAATATCTATGAGTTTTTACAGGAGCATAGCGGGATTTATACGCGCGTGGGCGAGGGCGGCATACTGCTTAGCGGCGGGCAAAAGCAGCGCATAGGGATTGCGCGCGCCATCTATGACAACCCCGAGATCTTAGTGCTCGATGAAGCCACGAGCGCGCTAGATACCGCCACAGAAGAGAGGATAATGGAGGAAATCTATGATGTGGCACAAAACAAAACCCTGCTTGTCATCGCCCATAGGCTTAATACTATACAGAGATGTGAGCGCAAAATAGAGATACACAAGCACAGAGCGTAGGGATAGACTTGGCTCACACGGCTCTTAAGATTCTATAAATGCTTGAAGTAGCCTCTGGCATTAGAGAATCTCTCACAAATCCGCCGCGTGCTGGGCGCTCCTAGCCTCGCGATGTGTTTGTGCCTAGAGCTCGCTCTCTAGGCTTTGCTGGCATTCTAGTGAAAAGATGATATTTTGTGAATCTCGCTCATAGCTTTTGTTCCAATCTAGCACGATCTCCGCGCCACTTGCATTGCGCACAAAGACATTGCTCCGCACTAGCGCGCACGAGCCCTCCATAATGTCGTTAGAAAACTTTTCAATCACCAAAATATCGGGCTTGACTGCTTTAAGCGCGTAGGTTTTGGGCGCGATTTTGGCATAGAGATTTGTCTTATTATTGCTCGTGTAGTAGAAGTCGGCGCGCGTGCTGATAAAGCCGCTTTGGGTGCGGACTATGCGGATTTTTTGGGTGGATTGTAGGTTTTTGCCCTCGATAAATGCTATCAGCGGTTTAGAGACGATATAAAGCGCGAAATGCTCATTATACGCGCCTATGCGGAAGTCCTCTGGGTGCAGCGGGTAGAGATTGCCCTCGATGAAGCCAATCTGCTTGCGCGTGGGGGATTCTTGAGAGAGGATGAAGGTATCTGCCCACACGCCACATAATAGCACCAAAACTCCCAGAATGCTTCTCATCGCTAGCCCTTAATGTCTTTTGTATCAAAGTTTGAGTAACATATCGCCTAAATTTTCTTTGCGTTAAGGGAGTGTGATGAAAACCATCGCGATTTTGGGCAAGCCAAATGTGGGCAAAAGCTCGCTGTTTAACCGCCTGTGCAACCAACTAGATGCCATCACTTCCGATGTGAGCGGGACGACACGCGATGTCAAAAAGGGCACTTGCCTCATCAATGGCACGCCTTGCCTCCTGCTAGATACCGGCGGGATTGACGCTAAGCAAAACGCAGAATCTCTCACAGACAAAAAGCAAAAAAAACACGCCTACAAGCAAGCCGAGCTTTTTAAACGCGTATCAGAGGCGAGCATACAAGCGGGTTTAAGCGCGGATTTGGTGCTCTATCTCATTGATGGGCGCGGAATGATAGATGATGAGGATAGAGAGGTGCTGCGCAAGATTCAAAGGCATAAGCGCGTATTTTTGGTGCTCAATAAAATCGATAACGACAAGCTCAAAGAGGGCGCGTGGGAGTTTGGCAAGCTTGGTGTGCGCGAGATGTTTTTTGTCTCTGTAAGCCACAATCGCGGGCTTAGTATTTTGCTAGATTCTATAGGTAAGGCACTAAACCTCGCTCAGATAGAGAGTGTGAGCGAACATGATGAGAGCTTGGAGGAGTTTTTGCAAGCTAAAGAGGCGCAGGAGGAGGCAGGAGAGAGCGGGCTAGATTCTGTAGAGATTATAGAATCTAGCGAGACAAACCTCATCAAAGTGGGTATCATCGGGCGCGTGAATGTGGGCAAAAGCTCGCTGCTAAACGCATTGCTAGGGCAGGAGCGCAGTATCGTGAGCGATATTGCCGGCACGACGATAGATCCTGTCGATGAGCGCGCGGAGTATGAGGGGCATACGCTAGAGTTTATCGACACAGCGGGGATACGGCGCGCGGGCAAGATAGAGGGGATTGAAAAATACGCACTAGATAGGACAAACAAAGCCCTTAGTAAGTCCCATATCGCGCTGCTCGTGCTTGATGCGAGCGAGGGCTTCGTGGAGCTTGATGAAAAGATTAGCGCGCTTATCCCTAAGCACAACCTAGGTGTGATCATCGTGCTCAATAAATGGGACAAGGCGCGCACAGAGCACAGAGCGATGATACAGGAGCTGCGCTATAAGTTTAGATTCTTAGAATACGCGCCGGTGGTGTGCGTGAGCGCGCTCACAAGGCGCAATGTCAATGCGCTCAAAAAGCAGATTCTGTGCGTGTGGGAAAACTTCAATCGTCGTATCCCCACCGCAGAGCTAAACGCCCTCATAGCCGAGGCGACAAAGCGCCACCACCTCCCAAGCGATCACGGCAAAATCGTCAAAATCTACTACGCCACGCAGTTTGGCGTATGCCCACCCCAAATCTCGCTTATGATGAATCGCCCCAAAAGCCTGCACTTTAGCTACAAACGCTACCTTGTCAATGTCCTGCGTGAGGGCTATGAGTTTGGCGGCGTGCCAATCCTCATCGAGCCTAGGGGCAAAAAAGATTTAAGCTAAAGTTTCTTATAATGCAGGGATTATTCCAAAGGAGCAAAGGCAGGCGATGAGGAGCTATAAGATTTTTTGCGGTTCGGCACACCCAGAATTTGGCAGCGAGATTAGCAAGTATTTGGATGTCGTGCTCTCAAGTGCGTCTATCACACGCTTTAGCGATGGCGAGATCAATGTCCAAATCGGAGAATCTGTGCGAGGCAAAGATGTGTTTATCATACAACCCACTTGCGCGCCTACAAACGACAATCTTATGGAGCTTCTCATAATGACAGACGCGCTCAAACGCAGCGCGGCAAACACGATAAACGCCGTCGTGCCATACTTTGGCTATGCGCGTCAAGATCGCAAAGCCGCGCCGCGCGTGCCTATCTCAGCCAAACTCGTAGCAAACATTATCCAAAATGCCGGGATCGATCGCCTCATCACGATGGATTTGCACGCGGGGCAGATTCAGGGATTTTTTGATATTCCCGTGGATAATCTCTATGGCTCAGTGATTTTCCGCGATTATATCAAGTCCAAGCAGTTTGGCGATCCCATCGTGGCAAGCCCCGATATCGGTGGCGTGGCGAGGGCGCGGTATTTTGCCGATAAGCTCGGGCTTGATCTCGTGATCGTGGATAAAAAGCGCGAGAAAGCCAACCAAAGCGAAGTGATGAATATCATCGGCGATGTGAGGGATAAAGATGTGATCCTCATCGATGATATGATCGATACTGCCGGGACGATGTGCAAGGCGGCTGATGTGCTCAAGCAGAGGGGGGCTAGGAGCGTGATAGCACTTGGCACGCACCCCGTGCTTAGCGGTCCGGCGTTTGAACGCATAGAATCTAGCGTGCTCGATGAAGTCGTGGTAACCAACTCAATCCCCCTAGCGCGCAAAAGTGAGAAGATAAAGGTGCTAAGTGTCGTCCCGCTCTTTGCAGAAGTCATACGCAGAATCCACCACAACGAGAGCGTGGATTCACTCTTTATCTGAATCTAGGGAGGTGGGCGATGAAAGAGATTGATTTACTCTATTGGAATGCCGGCGTGCTCAACCTAGGCGATATCCTCAATGTCGCTATGGCACGCGAGCTCTTTGGACTACAAGTCAAGCGGCTATGGCAGGCTGCTTGAGAGTATGCCGTCCAAACGCTATAAAGTGGGCATCATCCCCCATATCGATGAGCTCACGCACCCGACATTCCCCACCATAGCGGGCGCGATAGGGGGGAGTGTGCTCATTAGTCCTAGTGATGAGCCTATGCACGTATTGGAGATGATCGCATCGTGTGAGAGCATACTCTCAAGCGCGATGCACGGGCTCATCATCGCCGATGGTATGGGTATCCCAAATAAGCGCATTTTGGTTTGTGGCTCTATGTATGCGCAAAATAGGAAGTTTGAGGATTATTATTCTGTGTATGGGATTAGCCCAAAAATCCTTGATGTGCGCGGCAAGGATCTAAGCAGCTATGATTGGGCAGAGGTGGCGGAGAGTATCACGCGCGATTATGCTATCCCCTCTGACAAGGTGCGCTCCATCAAGCAAGAGCTTTTGGAGTGTTTTCCGTTTTAAGAATCTTTATTGTGTTTTGTGGGTATTTAGCAGAGATGAGAGACTTAGGGGATTTAAGATTTATTGTAAATCCCGCTCCAAAGCCCCTGCGAGATTTGTCCCCACAAACTCCCGCCCTAGCTCCTTGCAGCATTCAAGCACGCTAAAGCTCCCCGCCGCTGGATCGCATACCAAATCGCCCTTGCTTGTGCAAGATTCTATCAGGAGCTTTTGCAAGCCTTTGGGCTTGCTATGGGGGTGGAGTTTTAGCTCTGTCTGTGGGATTTTCTCACAATGCACATCGCGGATAGTGTGGAGATTCCAAGTGCCCTTTGCCTTTAGCGGGGCTTTTTGGATGATGAGCAGATATTCGCTCTGCCTTCTGGTGCGATAGCCCATACCCATTTTGCCCTTATCCCAAGTGATGAGATCCACGATTTGTAGTGGCGTAGCATCTAGCCACGCGCCCACGCCCTCGCAGAGATGAAATTTATCAATCCATAGCATAAGGTAGTGAGCAGGCTTAAGCGTGCGGCTAATCTCGCGTATAAACTCCCCGATAGTCTCCTCACTCATCTGCACAAGCGCGCTGCGCCCCTTTTGTCGCTGCCCCTCATTGCCATAGCGCATTTTATCTAGCACCCCGCGATATTGCGGATCAAAAAAGCACAAATCCACGCTTTGGGATTCTAGACTTTTAAGCAGCTTTAATCCATCGATGGTGAGTTTGGTGTTTTTGGTAATGCGCACTACATCTCCTTTTTATGGACTTTGGCTTACTTGGGTAATTATCAAAAGGGCTATTGTCTCATAATGTTTATAAAAAGAGGGATAAGACAGAGTGCATTTAGAGTGGCGGAACGGACGGGGCTCGAACCCGCGACCCCCTGCGTGACAGGCAGGTATTCTAACCAACTGAACTACCGCTCCACCATAGATAATAAAAGTGGTGGTCGCTATAAGACTCGAACTTATGACATCCACCTTGTAAGGGTGGCGCTCTACCAACTGAGCTAAGCGACCAGAGGAAATAAAAGTGGTGACCCCTAGGGGATTCGAACCCCTGTAGCCACCGTGAAAGGGTGGTATCCTAACCGTTAGATGAAGGGGCCACTTTTATTTGGGTAAGAAAAATCTGTGATTGATCTCGTGGTGACCCGTGTTGGATTCGAACCAACGGCCCATTCCTTAAAAGGGAATTGCTCTACCAGCTGAGCTAACGGGTCTTAGCACCTTTGCGCCTCTGCACCTTTAACAAAAAGCGAAATTATATTTATTTTGCTTGTGTTTGTCAAGAGATATGTGCTTAAGTTTGTGCGCTTTTTTGCAAAAGTTTGGCTTCATACAAAAATCTTGATGGCTCATACTCGATATTTTTGAGCCCATCTCTCTTAGCATATGAAAGCACGAGATTTTCTTTAGCGCGCGTGATTGCGACATACATCAGTCGCCTCTCCTCTTCCAAACTCCCGCCCTTATTCATTAGTTTCACATTTGGGAATCTCCCATCCATCAAATCCACGATATACACATCGCGAAACTCCAAGCCCTTGCTCGCATGCACGCTTAGCAGATTCACGCCACTCCCCTCATTTGCCTCACTCGAGCCAAGTATCATCGCATTGAGAAACTTCCCCACCTCTTGGTAATTGCACGCCAAATCGCGCAGGAGCGAAACCTTGTGCTGCACAGAATCTAAAGCCCTCTGCAAACGCTCACTATCGATACTGCCATCTTTGTTTTTGGCGCGAGTGTGGGCGAGATTGTGCGCGATATCTCTAAAAAACTCGCTATGGGCAATGCGCGCGATAAGATCCTTTGGGCTTTTGAGCTCTTTTATCTCGCTAAGCATTGTGAAAAATCTGTCCAAAAACTGCGCGCCCTTGATACTTAGCTTTGGGTGCTCCAAAATCGGGTGGGAGGCAAAGCCCTTAGAGATATGCGCATCAAAGCGATTTTTTGCCTGCAGGGCAAAAAAATCATCAAAAAGCCCAAGCTCTGTGTTTTTTGCCCTCTGCTCATAAGGACGCACCTTAGAATCTGGGCTAAAAAGCCCCCTAAGTGCCACACCATCGCCAAGCCGCAGGAGGGATTCATAAATATCCTTGGCTATCGCGCTCCCTATGCCCTTGCCATAGCCGAGGATATGGATATATGCCATCATATCGCGCGGGTGGATAGCTATGGCACACAGATCGAGCACGACATTGACTTCCTTGCTATCAAAAAAGCTTGCACTGCCCTTGCGCTTGCACGAGATACCAAGCTCGCGCAACGACGCCTCCAAGCCGTCCGCGCTTGCGTTGTTGCGGAAAATGATCGCGATATCCTCGTGCCTATAATTGCTTAGCGCAATGTGCTTGGCTATCCCCTGATATTGCGCAAATAGCTCATCAAAGCCCAAAAGCTTAGGCGGCGGGAATGCCCCCTCTTTAATCACTTCTAAATTTTTGGGATAGATTCTAGGATTGTGCCTAATGATCGTATCGGCTAGGGAGAGAATCTCTGCTGAAGAGCGATAATTTTTGCTTAGGCTAAAAACCTGCGCCTGTGGGTATTTATCCGCAAAACTCCCGATAATCCCAATATCCGCGCCATTAAAGGCATAAATGCTCTGATCGTAATCCCCCACGCAAAAAAGGCTCTTTGGCTGCAGTGCTTGCAGGATAGAATCTTGCAGGGGATTAGTGTCTTGATATTCATCACAGAGCACCTCCTCAAAGCCCAGCGCGCGCTCTCTAATCTCACGCCGAAAAAGTAAGAGCAAATCGTTATAATCCGCGTAGTTATGGTATCGCTTGAGCTCATCAAACTCCGCTAGCACATCTTCATAGATTCTGACATAGGGGGCTTGTGCGGGGATTTTTTGGCACACCCACTCGCCAAAGCTAAGCTCTGAGCCGCTATTGAGATAGAGAGAATAGCTATCATAGAGGTATTGTGGAGAATACACTGCCGCGGAACTACGCTCGCTAAAAACGCGCTTTTCAAAGAGACTTTTAAAGAGGATTTTTAGCTCCTTTGGTTGCTTAAGTGTGATATGTAAATGCTCTTTTAGGTAGCGGTATGCCACTGCGTGGAAGGTGCCAGATTCTATCTCTCCCGCGACTTTGGGGCTAAAGAATCTCCCCACACGCTCGATCATCTCGGCACTTGCTTTGTTGGTGAAGGTTAGGAGCAAAATCTGCTTTGGGTGTATGCCACTTTGGAGCAAAAAGGCTATGCGCCCCACAATCGTGGAAGTCTTGCCCGTGCCTGCTGAAGCGATGATGAGGTTATAGCCACGCTTGGCAGTCGCGGCGAGATATTGCTCTTTATTTAGGCGCGAGAGAGGCATTATTTGCTAAGAGATTCTAAAAGTTCTTGAGGCAAAAAGGCTTTGATAGGCTTAGTAATCCCAAACTCGGGATACTCGCGGATATCAAGGCTCATTTGTGCGACATAGCCCTTTGCAGGATTAAACACAAAGGGCGAGGAGAAGCCCACTTCAGAATCTTGCACGGGATTTTGAAGCACGAGCGGACAATACACCTCGACTTTATCACGCCCCTCCTGCAGCTCTAGCAAAATCTGCAAGGCAGTGGGAATGATGAAGTTGTATTCTTTTAGCAGCACATAGGGGTTAATCAGTGTCATCTCAAACGCCCCATCCACCGCCTTTAAGCGCGCAAAAGTCTCATCGATTTTCTCAATCTCCACGTCTAGCACTTCTTCAAAGCCCAAAATCGGTGATTTGACTTCATACACCATACAATCTCCTTGGAAGTTTGTTATAATGCCAGATTATACAACCAAAGAAGTAAGGGTGCTCTTATGCAGGAAAAAAAAGCCTACAATCCACAAGCTATAGAATCTAAAATTTATGAAATCTGCCAAGAACGCGGGTATTTTGAAGTCGATAGGAGCAAGCAAAAGAATTTTTGCATTATGATGCCCCCACCAAATGTCACAGGCGTGCTACACATCGGGCACGCGCTCACTTTTACCCTCCAAGACATCATCGCGCGTTACAAGCGAATGGACGGCTATGCCACACTCTATCAGCCCGGAATGGATCACGCCGGTATCGCCACGCAAAACATCGTAGAAAAGCAGCTCCTAGCCCAAGGGATAAGCAAAGAGAGTATCGGGCGCGAGGCGTTTATAAAAAAAGTGTGGGAGTGGAAAGAAGAATCCGGAGGCAAGATTTTAAACCAAATGCGCAAGCTTGGTATCTCTCCGGCGTGGAGTAGGCTACGCTTTACGATGGATGATGGGCTCAAAAACGCGGTGAAAAGAGCGTTTGTGCAGTGGTATGAGCGAGGGCTCATCGTGCAGGATTCTTATATGATCAATTGGTGCACCCACGATGGCGCACTAAGTGACATCGAGGTGGAATACAAGCAAAATGATGGCTTTTTGTATCACATCAAATACCCCATTAAAGATTCCGAGCAATCCCTCATAGTCGCCACCACGCGCCCCGAGACATTTTTTGGCGATACGGCGGTGATGGTGCATCCTGATGATGAACGCTACAAGCACCTCATAGGCAAGAGTATCCTGCTGCCATTGCTGGGTCGCGAGATCCCTATCATCGCAGATTCTCATGTGGATATGGGCTTTGGGACAGGTTGTGTGAAAGTAACTCCAGCACACGATATGAACGACTATGAAGTGGGCAAACGCCACGATCTTCCCTCGCTCGTGGTTTTTGATGAAAAGGGGATACTCAATGACTTAGCAGGGGAGTTTGCGGGGCTAGAGCGATTGCAAGCGCGCGAGCAAATTGTCTCAAGGCTCAAGCAAGAGGGCTGTATCCACGCCATAGAGCCCTACACCAACCAAGTGGGCGTGTGCTACCGCTGCGGCAATATCATCGAGCCCTATATCTCTAAGCAATGGTTTGTGCGCAAAGAAGTCGCCACAAAAGCCATAGAGCGCGTCAATGCGGGCGAGGCGAAGTTTTTCCCCGCACAATGGCTCAACAACTACAATGCGTGGATGCGCGATCTGCGCCCTTGGTGCATCAGTCGGCAGCTGTGGTGGGGGCATAGAATCCCCGTGTGGTATTGCGCGTGCGGCGAAAAAGTCGCAAGCGAGCACGACTGCCCCACCTGCCCCAAATGCCACGCTAGCATTACCACACAAGATGAAGATGTGCTTGATACTTGGTTTAGCTCGGCGCTATGGGCGTTTAGCACGCTTGGTTGGGGCAATGAGGCAAGTGAGGGCGACGCACACAATGCACAGAATCTAAGCAATACACAAGATTCACAAAATCCACACAATCTAAAGAGTGCGCAGGATTCACACGCACTCTACCACGCCGATGACTTGCAGAGATTCTATCCCAACTCCTTGCTGATTACAGGCTTTGATATTTTGTTTTTTTGGGTGGCGCGTATGCTCTTAGCTGGAGAATCTCTGCTAGGCAAACTGCCCTTTAGCGATATCTATCTACACGCCCTTGTGCGCGATGAAAAGGGCGATAAGATGAGCAAATCAAAGGGCAATGTGATCGATCCCCTAGAGATTATTAGCACTTATGGCGCGGATTGCGTGCGCTTTACGCTAGCGAGCCTGTGCGCGCAGGGCAGGGATATCAAGCTCTCTTATAATCAGCTCGAGCTAAGCAAAAATTTTGCAAACAAAATCTACAACGCCGCGCAATTCCTCCTAATGTATGCTGCTAAGCTCGCCCCACAAGCCCCCCACTTCCGCGATGAGCTAGATTCTATGCCATTTCACACACCACTTGGGCTTTATATGCGCTCACGCCTTGGCTTTGCGACTATGCAGCTGCGCCACGCGCTTGAGCACTATCGCTTCAATGACGCCACAAGCGTGCTCTATCACTTTTTGTGG
This sequence comes from uncultured Helicobacter sp., assembly GCF_949282165.1. Lineage (NCBI taxonomy): Bacteria > Pseudomonadati > Campylobacterota > Epsilonproteobacteria > Campylobacterales > Helicobacteraceae > Helicobacter > uncultured Helicobacter sp. Next base: position 17,475 of record NZ_CASDOV010000012.1, read on the forward strand.
AATGAATTTTGTGATTGGGGGATTGAACTTGCCAAGGCGCAAAAAGAGGCGATTTTTGAGCTAGGCGCAGTGTTTAGAGAATCTCTCAAACTCCTGCACCCCTTTATGCCATTTATCAGCGAGGACTTGTGGCACGCACTTAGCGGCACGCGCCTAGAGGATAGCCCCTCGATTATGATCGCGAGCTTCCCCACGCACACGCACCAAGATGAGCGCATAGAGAGCGAGTTTAGCCTCATCAAAGACTGCATCACCTCCCTGCGGCGTATCAAGGCGACTTTGGAGCTAGGCAATGCACCCATTAAGCACGCCTTTGTGCGTCTGAATGCCCCCATAGATTCTGCCCTGCTCACGCTTTTTGTGAGCAAGCTCGCTAGGATTGAGAATCTCACGATTTTAGATTCTACAAGCCCCAATCCCACGGAGTGCATAAGCGATGTGGGCGAGGCGACACAAAGCTTTGTGGAGCTAAGCGGGATTGATGTAAGTGCCATCATCACGCGCCTCACTTCCCAAGAGCTCAAGCTCCAAAAAGAGATCACTAAGCTTAGCACAATGCTTGAAAACCCAAATTTTGTCAAAAATGCCCCCGCTCAAGTGCTAGAGCAAAACCGCAGCGCACTCACAAACGCTAAGGACAAACTCCAAAAAGTCCAAAACGAACTTCACACCCTACAAAGGAGCTAATATGCCAACACACACCAACACCAAAAAACGACTAACGCTTGGGATTATTGCTATCCTCATTTTAGGCGCAGCCATCGCGCTTTTGGTTTATTCCAAAACCCCTAGTGAGAGCACTCCAAACAAATACATCGCCCTCACACAAGCCTATCTCCACCTAACAAATGCCCACAATCACGCCCACCACGATAATCATGAGCACCACAAACACCACGATAATCACGAGCACCACGAGCATTCACACCACGCCCAAAGTAACGCCCAAAATCAACAAAACGCCCATCAGAATGCTGATGAAAGCGCCCACGAGGACGCCCTCGCCCTTATCCAACGCGCCAAAGCCTCTGGCTATGAGCTCATAGACGCGCACACGCTTGCCCACGATCTTAATTCCTTTGTCATCATTGCCACGCTTCCACGCGGGATTTACAATCTCGGGCTGATCCCGGGGGCTAAGCACTTTGGCTTTGCCAAAAGCCCAAGCCTGCAAGAAGTGGGCAAGACGCCCCAAGATCAATGGGCACAGGACGCGCTTAATCGCTCACAGCAGGAGTTTGTAGAGTTTCTAGGCGCGCAAAAGGACGCAAAAATCGTCTTTTATGATGAGGGAGATGATATCTTTGCGCCCGTAGGGAGCGCGCACACAGCACTTTTGTGGGCACAGAATCTAGGCTATACCAACCTCTATCGCCTTGTAGGAGGCTTTGGCGCGTGGAAGGCTCTTAGCAATACCACAAGCACGCAAAAGCCCCACTGCTGCGAGATGGAGTGATGCTCGCCATCACGGGCGGTGGCACGGGCGGACACCTAGCCATCGCCAAAGCCCTCGCACAAGAGCTTAGCAAGCGACAAATCCCCTGTATCTACATCGGCTCTCTCACAGGGCAGGATAGAATGTGGTTTGAGCGCAGTGATTTGTTTAGTGCCGTGTATTTTTTAGACAGCACGGGCGTGGTGAATAAACGCGGATTAGCTAGGCTCGCCGCACTACACAGAATCTACAAGGCAGCGCGCGAGTGCAGGAGGATTTTTGCACGCCATAGCGTGCGCGCAGTCATCAGCGTGGGGGGCTTTAGCGCAGCGGGGGCGTCTCTAGCGACTTTGGGGAGTAAAATTCAGCTCTTTATCCACGAGCAAAACGCCATAAGCGGCGCGTTAAACAAGCTCCTAGCCCCCTTTGCCACGCAAATTTTTGGCTCGTTTGCACCCCTAAGCAAAAACTTCTATCGTTGCGATTATCCCGTGCGCGAGGAGTTTTTTGGCAGGGCACGCACGCGCACAGAGATCCGCACGATCCTTTTTCTAGGTGGCTCGCAGGGTGCTAGAGCGATAAACGACATCGCGCTCACGCTCGCCCCCAGCCTCCTAGCGCGCGGGCTAAGGATAATCCACCAATGCGGCGCGCGCGATGAGGAGCGCGTGCGAGAATCTTACGCGCGCGAGGGCATTTTGGAGCGTGTGGAGCTCTTTGCCTTTAGCCCCGTGCTCATTGACTTCCTAGCCCAAAGCGATGTGTGTATCAGCCGCGCGGGAGCTGGGAGCGTGTGGGAAAACTGCGCCAATGGCTTGCCCTGCTTTTTTATCCCCTATCCTTTTGCTGCCAAAGATCACCAATACCACAACGCCCTAGAGTTCGCCAACGCCAACCTCGCGCAAGTGTGTAGAGAATCTAGCCTAGATTCAGAGCAGATTTTGGCGTTTTTGGACGCGCTTAGCCCTCGCCTCGCCCAAGTCTCACAAACTCTGCAGAGCAAAATCTCGCCAAATGGCGCGCAAACTATCATCTCACGCGTGCTAGAGCGCGTAGGCATTTAATGGACTATCATTTAATGCAAGTTTTGCTAGGCAAAACTTGATACCGCTCGCGGAGAGTGAATCTCCGCTCGCTCCGCTTCGCGAGCATACACTGCGATTTTTGGCAAGATTCTAGAATCTTTGGTGCCGCCACCTCATTGACGCCATTTGGGCTAACACCTTTTCTATGAACCTGACTATTTAATGTAAGTTTGCTGGAGCAAACTTGGTATCGCTCGAGCGGAGTGAATCCGCTCTCGCTCCGGCTTATGTGAGCATATATTGTCAGAATCTATGGGCTTAGAGTGTTTGGATTCTACAATGCCGCTTGTGGGCTTAGATTCTATAACACTCATTTTGCCACATTGCGCGTCGCTTGCGGAAGCCAATCCACCTCCCTTTTTGCTCCGCTGTTCTCTCTCTTAATGTATTTTTAACATAGCTGTGTTTTGCAAATCTCCTACAAACTCTACGAAAATCTGTCTTTTTAAGTTTCTTATAAGGGGGGTGGGATAGAATGGAGCGTTTTGTTTATGCCCTTTAAGAATCTCCAAACAAGGTTTTTATCGCGAGTAAATAAAACTGCAAAAACACAAATAAGGAGTTTGGATGAAAAAACTTATGGTAAGCGGAGCATTGGCTCTAGCGCTTAGTGGTGCCCTAGTGGCAGAGGAAAGCGGAGCGTTTGTGGGAGTGGATCTAGGAGTGAGCAGCCTCACAAAAGCAGAGAGCGATGCACAAGGAAGCGCGTATTCTTACGGGACTTTGCGCTATGGGCTTGTGGGCGGATATAAGTGGTTTTTTACCGAGAATGTTGGCTTGAGAGCGTATGTGAGCGTAAATAATGGCGCAAACTATATGCAAAGCGCAAACGCAGGCAATCAATTCAATACCTTGCTTGTGCATGCAAATGTGGATTTCCTAAACACTTTCTACAATAGCGAGCAAGTCTCTGCAGGGTGGTTTGCTGGTATAGCACTTGGTGCAGGGATTCACTCCGGTGGCGTTGTGAAGAAAAACACTGCAGGCTTTAGCAACCTCTCAAACATCTCTGGCTTTGATTTGGGGATCAATCTCGGACTTCGCACGCTCTTTGGCAAGCATCATGGGATAGAGTTTGTAACCCGCCTTGGTGTAGTGGGTGCGAGCGCGACAGGCGAGATGGGTCCTGCGAAAATAGATATGAGCACCAACCAACTCTATAGCACAGGCGTGCGCTACACTTATAATTTCTAAGCGTTGCCTTTGGCAAACGCTAATGGGGGGGAATTGAGGCAGAGCCTCGCCCCTCCCTTCTTTGCACACATACAATCCACACAAAGGCTTTTAAGAATCCTTAAGTTAGGTTTTTTCGCAGTTACAACGCCTAAAACCTATGCGGGCGTTTGATACGCCCTAATCGCACCTCTCTATAAAATCGCTCCAAGCCTCGCTTCTCCTTAGCCCCAATGGCATAAAAAATATGCTCCAAATACTCTAAAATATACCGAGATTCTATCCCGCTTCTGCGCGCTGCCGCTGCTAGCATATAGTATGGAATCTTCTTGCGCTTAGTGGCGTAGCGTTTGTTAAAAGCCCTGCTAATGCGCCCCACTAGCTCCCCGTGCGCGCGAAAGCACAGCCGCCCAAAGACAAAGGGCAGCCCTGTGCGCTCCCACCACTTCTCGCCCATATCCTCAAACTCCCCGCCATCGCGCTTAAAAGCCAACGCCCTATCGCCGATGAGCACCTCGCCCTGCAAGCCTAAAACCTGCGAGAGCGCGTTTGAAGTATCAGACTGGTAGTCAAACCCGCTGCCCTTTTTGACAATCACGCTCCACACAGCACCTTTAGCGATAATCCCGCTAGGGCATACCTTGTGCGCATAGTGGGATTGAAAGCCCGCAATCGATGAGATAAACCCCGCATCGATACGCCCAAACAAAAAATCCTGATTGAGCTTGGCGGGGTAGGATTTTTTGAGCAGTATGCACTTTTTCATATAGGAGGGCAGCGGATAGGCTTTGACACACACATCAAAGGGCAAAAGATTGAGATAATCAATTTTGCCAAAGCGCATTAGATCACCACTCTCACGCTTTTGTGGCGTGAAAGCGCGCTAAAGATACTATCGCGCTGCTGCTTAGAATCTACCTCTAGGCGGATATGCACGCTCACAAACTTCCCTCCGCTAGATTGACGTATCCTGCTAATCTCATAAGGCACCTCAAGCACCTCAAATATCGCGCCCTGCACCGCCCCCTCATCCGCGCCAATCACTACATATTCCCACAAAGTCGGATAGCATATCTGTGGGCTTTGCTCCAAATCATTGTGGGATTCTCTCATCTTCACACTCCTTGCAAAAGCGATAAAAACGCATTTGGAATCTTAGTAACTCTCTGGCGTGCGGTATCCACAAACGCGAGCACTACCTCCATACTAAAGATAAGCTCCCGTAATGTGAGCTCTGTGCCATTTTGCCCATTATAGATTCTATAAATCTTTTGCTCCATACGCACTGAGCTCTGCCGCGTGTGCAAGATACGCGATCGCACCTCAAGCACATCGCCTAGTCGCGCACTTGCGTGAAACTTCGCCTCTAGACTGCTGACTACAAAGCCACAATGCCCATCATAGGGCTGCACTCTGCGTGCAAAAAACATCTCACTACGCGCGCGCTCACAATATTTAATATAGTTGGTGTGATAGACAATCCCGCCACAATCGGTGTCTTCAAAGTAGATTCTCACTTGGTATGTCTGCATAGCTCCCCCTTAGGGCTTTAGGCTCTCTAAAAACTGCTTATAGAGCGCGTTTAGGTTCTCAACCTCTTGCGCGCAGTCCTTGGAGCTTGTCTGCTCGAGGATTTGGAGGCGTTTGCAAAGATACTCAAAGAGCACTCTATCGATATCTGGGAGCTTGTTTGCAGCATTTGCCTCCTTGGATCTGCCCTTGACAATCACGCGCGCGGGTATGCCCACTGCGGTGCATTCGGGCGGGACATCTTTGATCACGACAGAATTCGCGCCAATCTTAGCGTTTGCCCCTATGGTGATATCGCCTAGCACTTTGGCACCTGCACCGATAACCACGCCATTTTCGATAGTTGGGTGGCGTTTGACTTTATCCAAACTCACGCCGCCTAGGCTCACGCCCTGATATATCGTGACATCATCGCCTATGATAGCCGTCTGTCCGATTACCACGCCAATAGCGTGATCGATAAACACACGCCTGCCGATTTTTGCCTCTGGGTGGATATCGACATTAGTGATAAAGCCCGTGATACCCATTAGCACACGCGCTACTCGCCTAAACCCACGCACATAAAGCCAATGCGCGATTCTATAATGCACTATGGCAATCACGCCCGGATAAAAAAAGAGCTCGATTTTGCTCTCTAGCGCGGGATCGCGTAATTTTACAACGCCAAAGTCCTCTTTGATAAGCTGCCAAAGATTCATATCCTGCCTTTAGCTCTTTTTGACACTAATGGTGCGCAGGTAGCCATTTTCGCTAAGCATCACATACAAACGCCCTAGGACTTCTTTTTTGGTATCGGAATCTAGCTCGTGGTTTTCCTCAATATAATGCTTTAAAATGCGCTCAATCTCTTTGGTATCATAATCCAAATCATCGAGCACATCAAGGATTGTTTGGGCTTGCAGGAGGTTGCAGAGCTCATAGCCTTTGTTGAGATCGTCATCAAACACCACGCTAAATTCAGTAGGGTGGGTAAAGAGATTATGCCGCATACCTAGCACCTCCTGATACGCGCCCACTAAGAAAAATCCCAAAAAATACTCCTCTTTAGTCACATCGACATCGTGCAGATAGAGCGGCTTGTTTGGGTTAAAGGCAATCTCGCCATCGCTATCACAGGTAATATCCCATAGGCTCGCGCTGCGTGTGGGGCGGCGGTTGAGCCTATCTAGGGGCATCACGGGGAAGTTCTGCCCCAATCCCCAATAATCAGGCAGGCTCTGGAAAAAGCTACAATTAAGCAAATACCGCTCTTGGACTTGCTCTTGTATGGCGATGATTTCGTTGTGGTTTTTGTGCTTTAGGAGTTTTAGCACTTTTTTGATGATGAGATGCACGAGCACTTCGGTATTACTCCGATCTTGCAAATCGATATAACCCAAGTCAAACAAAGTCAGCAAAGATTCCATATGATCAAAGCTATCGTGCAAATACTCAATAGCAGTCTTCTCACTCACGCTCTCATAGAGATCATAGAGCTCTTGGATAAGCGGCGGGTTGGTATCTTTTAGTTTCAACGCCTTTTCGTCATACTCTTGTGAGAGGAGCTCTAGCACAGGCGCTATCAAAACCGCGTGGTTTGCCGCGATGAATCGTCCAGATTCTATAAAAATATCAGGCTCTTTTTCGTTTTTGTTCTTAGCAATCTCGCGCAGTGAAAACACGACATCGCCGCTGAATTCCTCAAGCGTGTAGTTGCGGTTGTTTTCATTTTCGTGTTGGGTGTATTCTACTGCCAAGCCCCCGCCGATATTGACACAGGTTAGGTTTTTTGCGCCCTTTTTGCGCAGCTCGGCATAGATATTGCCCGCTTCGCGCAGGGCTTTTTTGAGTGGCAAAATATCGCTCATCTGACTGCCGATATGGAAGTGAATCATCGTGAATCTATCAAGCAGGTTGTGTCGCTCAAGCATATTAAGTGCTTCTAAGAGCTCGGTGGAAGTCAAGCCAAATTTTGAATAAATCCCCCCGCTTTTTGCCCACACGCCTATGCCGCTGCTATGGAGGCGGATTCTAAGCCCGATTTTGGGATAGGGCTCGCCCATCTCCTTAGCCACCTCGATAATCGTCTCTAGCTCATTTAAGCCCTCTATGGTGATGGTGATATCATGCCTCATATTTGCTGCGATAAATCCTAGAGAGATCATCTCGCGATCTTTAAAACCATTAACCGTGATTGGCGTGTTTTTATTGGCATACGCCATAGCCAAAATCAGCTCGGGCTTGCTCCCGGCTTCTAGTCCATAGCATTTATCTGCGCTCTGCTCTACGAGTGGCAGGACAAAATGGGGCATTTGATTGACTTTGAGGGGGAAAACGGCTTTAAACCCGCCTTGGTAGTTGTATTCTGCGATGGATCGTTCAAAGGCATTAAACACTTTGTGAATCTGGTTTTTGACAAGATGTGGGAAGCGCAGGAGCAATGGACCACGATAGCCCTTTTCTCGGATTTCTTGCACGATTTGTATGAGTGCGGGCTTGCTTTTGTGATTGACTACAACCCGCCCATCATTGATGATAAAATCCCCATTAGCCCAAAAGTTGATACCATAATCCACCATAGCGATCCCTTGCAAATCTAAAATTCCAAAGCCCCATTATACAAACATAAGGATATAATTTAGCCAAAACGACGCCAAAGATTCTCGCTCTTAGAGAATCTAAACGCGCAAGGAGTGAGCGTGCTAGAGCTAGAAAACCTAAGTGGCTATGAGCTAGATTCTGTGCTATTTGATGAGATTTTTGCCACCCTAGCTAATACCTATATGCCAAGCCTAGCACCTAGCCTCTGCCTAGAGGTGCTCATCACAGATTCAGCACATATGCGCGAGATAAACAAAGCCCATCGCAATCAAGACAAGCCCACCGATGTGCTTTCATTCCCTTTGAGCGTGGAATATACAGATGTGCCCACGCAATGCACACTTAGCCTAGGCTCTGTGGTGCTCAATGCCGAGCTCGCGCAAAAAGTGGCTAGAGAGCTAGGGCACACGCTAGAAGATGAGCTAAAGCTCCTTTTTATCCACGGGCTTTTGCATATCTTTGGCTTTGATCACGAGTGCGATGATGGCGCGCACAGGCGCGAGGAGTGTGGGTGGATTGAGCGCTTTTGCCTCCCCAAAAGCCTCATAGAACGCAGTGATTGTGTTTAATGCAAGTTTGTTAGGACAAATCTTAGAATCTAGCCCAATAGATTCAGAATCTAGGGCATTTAAAAACACTCACGCAATCCCCCCCTACTTCAAAAAACTTGTGCGAGGCTTTGTCAAATATAAACAATAGTGCGTGCGGTAGCGCAAGCCTAGCGCAATTGCAAAATTGCGCCATTAATGCAGCGCAAAAATCAAATCAATGTGTAGGTGCGATAGCACCAACCGACACTCGCCCTTGTCGTGGTGTTAAAAATGCGTTAAGAAAATGCAGTAGTGCATTTTTAACTAGACAAGGATACAGCGAGGCTCTCCCGCCAAAAGATATACTTTGTGGCTGCGCAAAAAGCGGCGGCTTTTTCGGCAATCAAGGGGATCGAGGAGGGGATAACACCCCTTTTTGCGAAAAAACAAAGCGATTTTGAGAAGCTAGAAAATATCCGTGAGAATGCGAGTCTAAGAAACTTAGAATCTACAGAATCTAGTGCGGATTCAAAGACAAGCATAGAATCTAGCCGTATAGATTCTGAAGCAAGCACAGAATCTAAAGAGATTCTAAAAAATGGGCAAGGACGGAATCTAAGTGGCACAAAGCCCGCGCAATCCACCATCATTTCTGTAACCACATTTTAAGCGCGGCTTGGATACAATCCTGCCATTTGCAGACACTTTCCGCATTTTTCACAAAGGACAGACTATGCCAAAACGCACAGACATTCACACCATTTTACTCATCGGCTCTGGACCCATTATCATCGGGCAGGCGTGTGAGTTTGATTATTCCGGCACGCAAGCGGCTAAGACGCTAAAGGCTCTAGGCTATCGCGTGGTGCTTATAAACTCCAATCCCGCTACGATTATGACAGATCCAGACTTCGCCGATCGCACCTATATCGAGCCTATCACCGAGGAAGTTATCGCTAATATCATCAAACAAGAGCGTGTCGATGCGATACTGCCCACTATGGGCGGGCAGACGGCACTCAATGTGGCGATGAGTATGCACGAGCGGGGAATGCTAGAGGGCGTGCAATTCCTAGGGGCTAGACCTGAGGCGATTAAAAAAGGCGAGGATAGGCAGGCGTTTAAAGAGGCTATGCTAAAAATCGGTATGGATTTGCCAAAATCGCGCTATGCCTACACGATAGAGGAGGCGGTTGAAGCGGCAAAGGAGATCGGATTCCCGCTTATTATCCGTGCGAGCTTTACCCTCGCTGGTGGGGGAAGCGGCGTGGCGTATAACATCGATGAGTTTAAGGCGTTGGCACAAAATGGCTTAGAGGTTAGCCCCATAAATGAGATTCTCATCGAAGAATCGCTTTTGGGGTGGAAAGAGTTTGAAATGGAGGTTATCCGCGATAGGAATGATAACTGCATTATTGTGTGTAGCATTGAGAATCTTGACCCTATGGGCGTGCATACCGGGGATTCTATCACGATAGCCCCTGCATTGACGCTAACAGATAAAGAATACCAAAGAATGCGTGATGCGTCCTTTAAAATCCTGCGTGAAATTGGCGTGGATACCGGCGGGAGCAATGTGCAGTTTGCGATAAATCCCCAAAATGGCAGAATGACGGTTATCGAGATGAATCCGCGTGTATCGCGCAGCTCTGCCCTTGCCTCTAAAGCCACGGGTTACCCGATAGCCAAAGTCGCCACGCTCCTAGCCGTGGGCTACACCCTAGATGAAATCAAAAACGACATTACCGGCACGCCTGCGAGCTTTGAGCCTAGCATTGATTATATTGTGACTAAAATTCCGCGTTTTACCTTTGAGAAATTCCCGCAGGCAGATTCTACGCTCACCACTTCGATGAAGTCTATTGGCGAGGTGATGGCGATTGGCGGGAGCTTTAAAGAATCCTTGCAAAAGGCGTTGTGTAGCCTAGAGACGGGAATATTTGGGTTTAATCCCATTAGCGGGGATTTGAGTGAGATTCAGCGTGAGATTCGCCGCCCAAATGCCCACAGGCTGCTCTATATCGCTGAAGCCTTTAGAAATGGCGTGAGTGTAGCAGAAGTGCAGGAGTGGAGCAAAATCGATGCGTATTTTTTGCACCAAATTGCCGAGATTATCGCATTTGAGGGTGGCATTACCTTTGAATCTCTGCAAAATAGGGCGTTTTTAAGAAGGGCAAAGCAATATGGCTTTAGCGATAAAATGCTAGCATTTATCACCAACAAAAACGAGGGGCTAGAGCTAAGGGAGGAGGACATTTATGCCTTGAGGGAGCGGCTAGGTGTGCGGTTGGAGTATCACGAGGTGGATACCTGCGCAGCGGAGTTTGTCACACAAACGGCATACCTCTATGGCACAATGCCTTTTAGCGGGGAATTACAGAATCTAGATTCTAAAAATGTGGCAGAATCTAACGAGGTGCGAGAATCTACCACTTCACAAGATTCTAAGGATATTACAGATTCCCGCAAAAGTGCCACGCTAGCACAGAGCATACAAAATGGCGAAGTATTTTGTGATGATTTTGGGGGCTTTGCAAGTGAGGACAAGGGAGCTACCTTAAGCGGTAGTGACCGAAGTCCGAATGCAGCAATCGCCCAAAAGCACGCAAAAGACGAGCCAACGCCCTCTAAAGTGCTGATTATTGGGGGTGGTCCTAATCGAATCGGTCAAGGAATAGAGTTTGATTATTGTTGCGTCCATGCCAGCTTCGCCCTTAGAGATATGGGCATACAAAGCCTTATGTATAACTGCAATCCCGAGACGGTAAGCACGGATTATGATACGAGCGATACTCTGTATTTTGAGCCTATCACTTTAGAATGCGTGCGGAGTGTGATTGAGCGTGAAAAGCCTGATGGCGTGATTGTGCATTTTGGTGGGCAGACACCGCTCAAACTCGCCAAACACTTAAGCCTCATCGGCGCGCAAATCATCGGCACGAGTGCCAAAGTCATCGATATAGCCGAGGATAGAGAGAAGTTTGCTGCGTTTGTGGAAAAACACGAGCTTTTGCAACCAAAAAACGGCATAGCACGCACCAAAGAGGAAGCCTATAGTATCGCTAATGCGCTTGGATTCCCCGTGCTTGTGCGTCCGAGCTATGTGCTAGGTGGGCGGGCAATGCGGATTGTAGATAATGTCGAGGAGCTGCGCACCTATATGGAAGAGGCGGTGAAAGTGAGTGAGGACTCGCCCGTGCTCATTGATAAATTCCTAGATTCTGCGCTAGAGCTTGATGTGGATTGTATCAGCGATGGGGTGGATGTGTATATCGGGGGCATTATGCAGCATATTGAGGAGGCAGGGATACATAGTGGCGATAGCGCGAGCTGCCTGCCGCCTTTTGGCATAGATTCTGCAATGCTAAAGCGCATAGAATCCACCACCGCCAAAATCGCCCTAAACCTCGGTGTAGTGGGGCTTATGAATGTGCAGTATGCCATCTATCAAGAGGAGCTCTACCTCATTGAGGTAAATCCTAGAGCCTCGCGCACCGTGCCCTTTGTCTCTAAGGCTACGGGCATACCGCTCGCCAAAGTCGCCACGCGCGTGATGTGGCAGGGCAATCTGCGTGAGGCGTTGGCGTATTATGATAGCTTTGGCAATGTGGATTATTCCGATGAGATTCTAAGACACAAGCCCCTCAAATCCGTGGCGATTAAAGAATCCATCTTCCCATTTAACAAACTAAATGGCGCGGATATGTCGCTAGGACCAGAGATGAAAAGCACGGGCGAAGTGATGGGGATCTCTCAAGCGGTGGGTGTGAGCTTCGCCAAATCCCAAATCGCGTGCAAAAACGCCATACCCGCAAGTGGCAAAGTCTTTATCTCCCTAAGCCAACGCGACAAGCAAGCTGGCTGCGAGCTTGCCAAAAAACTTTTGGCACTAGGCTTTAGCCTCTGTGCCACAGGCGGCACACACAGGGCGTTTGCGAGTGAGGGCATAGAATCCGAGCTCGTGCTCAAAATCAGCGAGGGGCGTCCAAATATCACGGATTTGATGACAAACCACGAAATCGCAATGGCGATAAACACGAGCGATACACGATCAAACAAGGGCGATACGGCACTCATCCGTGCGCAGATTCTCAAAGACAATATCCCATACTTCACCACGCTTAGCGCGGCAAATATGGCAGTCTTAGCCCTTGAGGCGATGAGCGATAAGGATATCAACCAAGCCATCGCCCTGCAAGATTTTCTATAAAATTGGGATTTTTATACAATAAAGGAGAGGCGATGAGCGATACACAAGAGAGCGGCACAAAGAGCTTCGAAGAGCTTATAGAAAATGCTAAAGATATCATCACAAAGCTAGGACAGAGCGATATCAATCTCAAAGAGGGCTTAGAGCTGTATAAAAACGGCGTGGAGACGCTCAAAAAAGCTCAAGAAATGTTAGAATCCGCTAAACTGGAGCTTGAGGAGATTGGGGGTTTTGAATAAAGTAAGTTAGATTCTGTGTTAGGGCATTTGGCTTTTGGCGACTTTTTAGGGAATCTGCGCTCGGTGCTTGGTCACTACCGCTTAAGTAAGCTCCCTTCGCCCCTTGCTTGATAACCCTAAAAATTCATCCAAAATCCTAGAATGCCAAGGGGCAAGCCAAGCACGGAATCTCAAGTGGATTCAGAATCTAAAAAAAGCTTTAGATTCTAAACAATTTATAGAATCTGCCATTTTATAGAATCTCATCAAGGCTTTGCCTTTTAACTCGGTGTGGATTCTGTAAGGCTACCACTGCAAACAACAAAATTAGTATTTGTGGTGTGGCTGTGTAAGCTTTGAAAAATTTGGGGAAGGTTAGCGGACTTAGAGTCCGTGCCTTTCACAAATTTTTCAATCTTATCGCATTGCATACCCAAGGAGCCATTTTCACACGCACGCAAGCCGAATGCCTAACACAGAATCTAGATTCTAAAAACCAACACACAAAGGAGCATTTATGCAAAAATTCCTCTTCACCGGAGCGAGCGGCTATATCGGCTCGCACACCGCGTTTTGTTTTCTCACACAGAGGCAGGATTACCAAATCGTGATTTATGACAATCTCAGCACGGGCTTTAGGCAAAATTATGAGTATCTCGCGAGTATCTTTGGGGAGCGCGTGCGTTTTGTGCAGGGCAATGTGGGCGATACGCACACGCTCTCTAGCCTTATGGAGTGCGAGAGGTTTAGCGCGGTGGTGCATTTTGCCGCGTCACTCATCGTGAGTGAATCTGTCGCCCTCCCGCTGACTTACTACCAAAACAACACGCTCAATACAACCCTGCTCATTGATTTGTGTATCAAACACGGGATTAATACCTTTATTTTCAGCTCCACCGCGGCAGTGTATGGCGAGCCTGATATAAGTCTCGTGCCTGTGAGTGAATCCACCCCGCTAAATCCCATCAATCCCTACGGCGCGAGCAAGATGATGAGCGAGCGCGTGCTGATGGATACGCACCGCGCCTATGGGCAGTTTAATTACGCGATTTTGCGCTATTTTAATGTCGCGGGGGCGAGCAGCGCGAACACACGAGAGATTTTGCAATCCGCACGGGGCTTGGGGCAGCGATCCCAAAACGCCACGCACCTCATCAAAGTCGCGTGTGAATGTGCGTGCGGAGCGCGCGAGGGTATGAGCGTGTTTGGCAGGGATTATGAGAGCAAAGATGGCACTTGTGTGCGGGATTATATCCACGTCGATGATTTAGCCAGCGCGCACCTAAGCGCACTCACCTACCTCGAGCGGGAGGGCAAAAGCGAGGTTTTCAATGTCGGCTATGGGCACGGATACAGTGTGCTTGAAGTCATAGAGATGGTAAAAAAGGTGAGCGGAGTGGATTTTAGCGTGGTGGATTCTGCGCGCAGGGCGGGAGATCCCGCAATCCTCATCGCGGACAATGCTAAGATTTGCGCACTCACAGATTGGAAGCCGCGCTTTGATGATCTTGCCTATATTATCAAAAGTGCGTATGAGTGGGAGAGAGCGCAGAGGGGGTAATTATGGAAACATAGATTCTGTGTTTGTGGGCATTGCGCTTTTCTAAAGAAACTTCGTTTTGGCGATAAATGCGGGAGCGGCGCAAAAGTGCTTCGGTTACATACACCTAAGTATGCGCCCTCGCACTTTTGCTTGCAACCCACATTTCTCATCCAAAATCTTAGAATGCCAAGAAGGCAAGCCTTGATGAGATTTACTAGCAAATTCAGAATCTAAGGCGGGTTTATAGAAAAGGTGTTTGACTAAAACGCGTTCCTGACGCGCTGACACTAAAAGATTCTATAAACTTGCTAAAAACGCAGTGTATGAACGCGTAAGCGGAGGCAGTGGGGGCTTTGCTCTCATTGCCGATAACAATTTGCCAAAAGGCAAATTGCATAAAATAATAAAAGGAGCACCAATGAACTACCTATCAAAAATCATCGCAAAAGCAAAAGAGTTGCTTGACAAAATCGTGTATCACAAACGATACAAGGCATTCCAAAAATGGCTGACAACACAAAATCTACAATCCTACGCCCAACATCAGCAGGATCTTTTTGTCCAATATTTCTTTAGAGGCAGGCGTGATCTTTTTTTCGTCGATATCGGCGCAAACGATGGAATCTCTCTTAGCAATACTTATCTTTTAGAAAATGCAAATTGGGGGGGGGGTGCTCATAGAAGCCGATAGCAATATGTTTGCAAAACTCCTCTCTAACCGCCCAAATCCCAATGTCGCCAAATACAATGTCGCCATTTGTGAGTGTGATGGCGAGGTGGAGTTTTTGCAAATCAGTGGCTATGCGCAAATGCTTAGCGGGATAGTGAGTGCTTATGATAAGAGGCATTTGGAGCGTATCGAGCGTGAAGTGAGGGAGTTTGGGGGTAGTGTAAAAAAGGTGCGTATGCAGGGCGCGCGGTTTGATAGTATTATGAAAAACCATCAAAGACACATAGACTATTTGTCTATCGATGTCGAGGGTGGGGAGATGGGCATACTAAAGAGCATTGACTTTAGCGCGTATGACATTACATTGATTGGGGTAGAAAACAACTACCACACCGATGAGATACCAAATTTTTTGCGAGATAGGGGCTATGTGAAGTTTATAAGGCTGGGCTGTGATGAGTTTTACACAAAGCCCCACAAAGGACAAGGCATAGGCTAAAATCGCGTCTGATTGGGGCTAGTGGTAGGCGCTAGATTCACAAGCAAGCCCCACAAACGCGTGGGAAAATGCGCAAAATAATGCTATACTTAGTCCGTATTTTGGTCCGCATTTTGTCCCGCACTTTTGTGGTGCGCTTATTTGCCACACTACACACCAAAGGAGTTATGATGACGCGTTTTATCAAAGATATTTTGCGCAAACCCTATCGCAAATTGCAGCAGATTTTTGGGCAGCTTGATTTCGTGCCAAGCGGGCATTTCTACTCGCCTATCGCCAACGACCTTGAGATCAAAGAGGGCATAGAGCGCACGAGCTATGATCCCAATTCACTTCAGGGTATAGAGCTCCACCTTCAAGAGCAGCGCAAGCTTCTTGGGAATTTTTGAGCGATTATATGCGCAAATGCCTTTCAAAGACACCAAACAGCCTAATATGCGCTATTATTTTGACAACAACACCTACTGCCATAGCGATGGAATCTGTCTGTATGCGATGATACGCCACCTCGCCCCCAAGCGCATTATCGAGGTGGGCAGCGGCTTTAGCTCTGCACTGATGCACGATGTCAATGAGATGTTTTTTAAACCAAATAGGGGGGGGGGCAATACAAGAAGGTATCCATATCACGCATATTGAGCCATACCCAAAGGTTTTAGCGAGCCTCTTCTCGCCCCAAGAATTCTCACGCCTCAATCTCCACCGCCAACGCCTCCAAGAAGTCCCGCTCACGCTCTTTGATAGCTTAGAATCCAACGATATACTTTTTATAGATTCTACCCACGTGAGCAAGGTCAATTCCGATGTCAATCGCCTCTTTTTTGAGATTTTGCCAAGGCTCAAACGCGGCGTGTATGTGCATTTGCACGATATTTTTTATCCATTTAGCTATCCCAAAGAGTGGCTAGAGGAAAAACGCTCGTGGAATGAAGCCTATATCCTGCGCGCGTTTTTGTAATACAACACGGATTTTAGGATTGTCTTTTTCAACACCTGTCTGAATTATCTCTATCCCGATGAGTTTGCCAAAGCCCTGCCGCTTAGTCAGAAAAATACCGGCGGGAGCATTTGGATACAGAGGTGCTAGGGCGTTGCGGGCTTAGTCGTGAAGCTATAGACTTGCGCACGCCGTGGGATTTAAGGTTTGCACAAAGGACTTAAGAGGCGCGTAAGAAAGAAAGGTTTAAAATCCCGCAGCCACCAAAGGGTGTTAGAGAATCTACGCGATATGAGGCTTTAGATTCTGCAGTGGCAAACGGGTGGAGGGGGATTTGCACACTCAAACGATACGCGAGTGCGCCAAAACCTTGGTTTATAGAATCTGCTCTATTGCCACATCGCGTTCCTGACGCGATTACACTAAGACAAGGGTTCTTTAGAAAAACGACAGAATCTAGAGCTAGATTCTGTATATACACGCGCAAGCGGAGTGAGCGGGGATTGCCTCCCTACGAGCGATAGCAGCTTGCCAAAGACACATTGCATAAAATCATACAAAGGAATTAGCTATGAACATTTTTGAAAAAGACTTAGCGGGAATGCCGCTAGATGGTAAATCGCCCGAAGTAGCCCCGATAATCGAGATTATCAAAGCCACCCAACGGCTTGTAGCACGCCTAAATAGCGGGGAGAAGAGCGAAGAGGAGGTGCGCGAGCTCCTCGCCCAAATCACGGGCAGGGCGATAGATCCTAGCTTGTGGCTTTTGCCGCCCTTTTACACGGACTTTGGGCGCAATATCCACTTTGGCAAAAATGTCTTTGTCAATTCCGCCTGCACCTTTATGGATAGAGGCGGGATACATATCGATGATGAGGTGTTTATCGCCCCTAAGGTTAATCTCATTACCATTAACCACGATATCAATCCCTTTAATCGCAACACGACTATTTGCAAGCCCATACACATAGAAAAGCGTGTGTGGATAGGCGTGGCAGCGACGATCCTCCCGGGCGTGAGGATAGGCGAGAACTCTATCGTGGGTGCAAATGCGGTGGTTACCAAAGATGTGCCACCAAATAGCATTGTAGGCGGCAATCCTGCCAAACTCATCAAAACCATCGATATAGCACAATACGCGCCAAAGGGATAAAATGCCACTGCTCATCTACACCACCGCGCCGAGCAAAAAGGAAGCACGCAAGCTCGCCAAAAAGCTCTGTAAGCGACGCCTCGCTGCCTGTGTGCAAACCCAAAAAATCAAAAGCCACTACCATTGGCAGGGCAAACTCTGCATAGAATCTGAAACACTCATCGCCATCAAAACGCGCAAGAGACTCTATAAAAAAGTGCGGAGATTCCTGCGCCGCCACCATAGCTACGAAGTGCCCCAAATCGTGGCATTCAAAACGCACAAGGTGGATAAGCACTACCAAAAATGGTTCAAAACCACCCTAAACCCACAACACCCTAAGCCCAATGTGAGCGCGCATTAACTTTCCGTTTTTTTTTTGTGAGGATTTGGCTTTAGATTCTCACAAAGGCTAGGTATGCTACACACGCTAAAAAATCGGATAAAACAGAACAAATGGCTCTACACATTTTTAACCAATCACAAACGCAATGAGGAGATTTTAGAGCGGACGCGCCAAGCACTGCATCGCACCACGCCACAGGCATTTCTCAAGCTCGTCGATGTGGATATCGCAAGCCATTGCAACCTCAACTGCTATAGCTGCGATCACTTCTCACAACTTGCGGAGGCGAGCTTTTATGATCTCGCACAATACCGCAAGGATATGGAGAGGCTCTCTGCCCTCACGCAAGCGATGGTAGAAAAAATCCATATCATCGGCGGGGAGCCCCTGCTCAATCCCAAATGCACAGAATACTGCGCCATCACGCGCCGATACTTCCCACACACCAAAATCTGTATCATCACTAATGGCATTTTGCTCCTTAAGCAACCTAGGGAGTTTTGGGAAGCCTGCCGTGATCATCGCATAGAGCTCACTCCGACAAAATACCCCATACGCATAGATTGGGAGGCAATAGAGCAAAAATGCAAGGAATATGGGATAACGCTTTATTTTTTTAACCAAAGTCCAGAAAAATACAGCTACAAAACCGCCCTTAATCCAAAGGGTAATTGCAATCCCACCGAGAGCTTTATGGCGTGCCATCGCGCCAATAACTGCACTTATTTAAAAAATGGCAAAATCTTCCCCTGCGCCGTGGCACCCTCGAGCGTGTATTTTAACAAGCACTTTAATGAAAATCTGCGCCTTAGCGATAGGGATAGTATCGATATACACGAGCCATCTTGCACTTATGCCGATATTTTGGAGTTTTTGGCTAAGCCCATACCATTTTGCCGCTATTGCGATATCAAAAATATGACGTATCAGCCGTGGCTACGCTCCAAAAAAGATATTTATGAGTATTACCCAAAGCCCTAAGACATTTTAGGCAAGTTTGTTTCACAAACTTGTTGCCGCTCGCGGAGAGTGAATCTCCGCTCGCTCCGGCTTACGCGAGCCCGTCATTTTATGCAATTTTGCTTGTAGCAAAATTGTTATCGCTCGCGTTCATACACTGCATTTTTAAGCGAGATTCTGTGATTTTTTGGTGTCAGCGCGTCAGGAACGCCACTTGGGCTAGCACCTTTTCTATAAACCGAGCTAGATTCTAAGCAACTTACAGAATCTACCACTTCAAAAAAACCTTATCAAGGCTTTGCCCGATTCAAATAATAGTGCTTGCGCAGCAAAAATCAAATAAAATGTGTAGCGCGGCAGCGCATACCACCCCTCGCCCGCTTCGTGGTGTGCAATCGTTGGAAAAAGGAGGCAGGAGTGCCTCCGCAACGATTGCGCTAGAAGCGGAAAGAGCGAGGCACTCTCCCCGTTTGCCGTGCCGAAGGCTTGCAAGCAAAGCGCAGCAAAAACAGTGGAGACTTTTTCGGGGCTGGGGAGAGCGGGGAGAGGGGAATACCCCTTTTTGCGAAAAAACAAAGCAATACACAGAATCTAGAAAGTATTCGTGAGAACACGACTTTGAGAAATGGAAAAATGCAGAATCTAAGCAATACGGAAATTACAGAATCTAAAGTGGATTCAGAATCTAAGGACTTAGATTCTGCTTAGGTCTCGTGCTACCGCGCTCCATTATTTAAATTTGGCAAAGCCTCGCTAGGATTTTTTGGCGTTGTGGATTGTGTGAGCTTTTTAGATTCTGTAAGGCTAGATTCTGAATCTAAGTTCTCAAAATTAGATTCTAAGCTTTCCTTAGATTCTGTAGCTTTTTGGTATCAGTGCGTCGGAAATACCGCTTAAGCAAACGCTTTTGAGCCTAGCTCATTATCACTTGGAGTTGCTCGATGACTTTTGGGTATTCCCACATATCGCTAAATTCTTGACTCAAAAACTCCTCCATCAGCACTTTTTTACCCAACGCCTCATCAAGCTCGGGATCGTTCCCCCGCTGATACGCCCCTATGCGCAGCAGCACCTCGTTTTCTTTCAGCAAAGCATAAAGCCGCCGAAACTTCCTCACAGCCTGCAGGTGCGCGGGCGTGATGACATCATTTATCACCCTTGAGGCAGAGTTTAGCACATTAATGGGCGGGTAGATTCCAGAATCTGTGAGCTCGCGCGAGAGCACGATATGCCCATCTAGGATAGAGCGGCTTTGATCGGCTATGGGATCGCTGAGATCGTCGCCTTCGGTTAGCACGGTAAAAAACGCCGTGATAGAGCCCACGCCCTCCTCCTTGCCCGCGCGCTCCATAAGTTGGGGCAAAAGCGTGAGGGCGGAGGGCGGATAGCCCTTGCTCGTGGGTGGCTCGCCTAGTGCCAATCCAATCTCGCGCTGCGCCATCGCAAAACGCGTGATAGAATCCATAATAAAGAGCACATCTTGCCCTTGCTGCTTGAAGTACTCGGCGATTGCCATCGCACTGAACGCGCCGTATTTGCGCATAAGCGGCGAATCATCGCTCGTGGCTACCACGATGATCGTATCGTGCATATTGTTATTGAGATTTTTTTTTATAAACTCCGGCACTTCCCTGCCACGCTCGCCTATGAGTGCTATGACTTTGATAGGGGCTTTGCACCCGCTCACAATCATTCCCATCAGCGTGGATTTGCCCACTCCAGAGCCGGCAAAAATCCCCATCTTCTGCCCCTTGCCGCAAGTAAGCAAGCCATCGATACTCTTCACCCCCACGCTAAAAACCTCATCGATCACCCCGCGCTTGAGTGCGCCGATAGGCTCGCGCATAAGCGGCGTGCTAGATTCTGTCTTTAGCACGCCCTTATCATCGATGGGGATCCCTAGGGGATTTATCACACGCCCCAAAAGCCCCTCGCCCACGGGGATTTGTAAGCCTTGATTGACAATGCGCACATAATCGCCGCTTTTGCGCCCCTCGACAAACGAAAAGGGATTGATAAAAAACTGATCCCTCTCCACCGCACTCACCATACCCAAATCCCTTGTCGTGCGCTCGGAGACAGAATCTAGGGGATTATAAAATTCTATGATATCGCCCACGCTTGGGCGTATGCCATTTGCCACGATCACATTTGGCATAATTTTGATGATATTGCCATAGCTTGGGGAGAGATTGGCATTTTTGAGCTTTTGGCGAATTTCTTGCAATGACATAAATATCCTGAAGTTTTTAAGGTTTTTTTGGCTACAATCGCCAAATTATACTCAATCCAACATTAAACTAAGGAATTGTATGAATCTACAGACAAAACGGCTAAATAGCGCAAATGCTATGGTAAGCGGCGTAATCCCACAAAATGTGCTAGAGCAAAAAATACAGAGCGTAATCAAAAAAATCGCAAAAAATGTAAAAATCGATGGCTTTAGGAGAGGCAAAGTCCCCGCACACCTTATCCAGTCCCGCTACAAAGAGCAAATTGATAGAGATTCTAAACAAGAGGCGGTGCAGGATCTCCTCCAAGCGGGGATAAAGGAGCTTGATATCGCGCCTCAAGCGGTGCTTGGCAATCCTATCATCTCAAAGTTTGAAAGCAAAGATGGCAATATCGATGTGGAGATAAAAATCAGCACAACCCCAGAGTTTAGCCTCGATAAGGTTGAGGGCTGTGTGCCAGAAGTCGCGCTAAAAGCCGTGGGTGCTAAGGAGATCGATGAGCGGCTTGCAGAGATAGCCAAAGCCCGCGCGCCCCTCTCGGAGGTAGCGCAGGATAGGGCATTACAAAAGGACGATGTGGCAGTGATCGATTTTGAGGGCTTTGTCGATGGCAAAGCCTTCGATGGCGGGAAGGCAGAGAATTTCAATCTCACTATCGGCTCTAATCAATTTATCCCCGGCTTTGAAGACGCGCTCATCGGTATGAAAAAGGGCGAAAAGCGCGATATCGAAGTAACATTCCCCAAAGAATACCAAGCTGCACACCTAGCGGGCAAGCCAGCGACTTTTAAAATCACACTCCATAAGATTATGCAAAAAGATGTGCCAACGATCGATGAGGAGTTTGCTAAGAGCGTGATGGGCGAGAGTGCCACGCTCGAAACCCTCAAAGACACCCTAAGAGAGCAGATCGCGATGGAGCAAAAAACAAGCCTCTATAATAAAGAGCTCAAAAGCAAGACGCTTGAGGCATTGACAAAAGAGATCACATTTGACTTGCCCGAGCCTATCATCGAGCAGGAAATGGATATTTTGTTTAGAAACGCGCTCAATGCTATGCCAAAAGAGGAGTTTGACGCGCTCAAAGACGATGAGGATAAAGCAAAGCAAAAGCGCGATAGCTTCAGACAAGAGGCGCAAAAAAGCGTGCAGGCGACATTTATCATCGACGCTCTAGCGCGCAAGCACAATATCGCTATCGAGGACAATGAGGCGCTGCAGACAATCTATTACGAAGCGATGATGATGGGACAGGATCCAAAGGCAGCCATTGAGTATTACCAAAGCAACAACCTCCTCCCAGCAATCAAAATGGCTATGGTGGAGGACAGAGTGCTGACATTCCTCTTAGATTCTAAGCTAGAATCTAGCACAGAGAAAGCCAAAAAATCAAAGAACACAACAAAAGCTAGTGATGAGACAAAGCCTCAAAGCACTACAGAATCTAAAAAACCAAAATCTAGCAAACAAGCACCAAAAGATTCAGAATAAGGACAGATAGATGAGTGGATATATCCCTTATGTGATAGAGCGCACGGGGCGCGGCGAGCGTAGCTATGATATTTACTCGCGCTTGTTAAAAGATCGCATCATTTTGCTAAGTGGCGAGATAAACGACTATGTGGCGTCATCGATCGTCGCGCAACTGCTGTTTTTAGAAGCCGAGGATCCAGAAAAGGATATAAACTTTTATATCAACTCCCCCGGTGGCGTGATTACAAGTGCCTTTAGTATCTATGATACAATGAACTACATTCGCCCAGATGTTTGCACGATTTGTATCGGACAGGCGGCGAGTGCGGGGGCGTTTTTGCTTAGCAGTGGGACGAAGGGCAAGCGGTATTCACTGCCAAACTCGCGCATTATGATTCACCAACCCCTAGGTGGCGCGCAAGGACAGGCGACAGATATCGAGATCCAAGCCCAAGAGATTTTGCGCCTCAAAAAAACGCTCAATGAGATTATGGCGCACAACACCGGACAAAATCTCAAAAAAATCTCACAAGATACCGAGCGCGACTTTTTTATGAGCAGTGCGCAGGCAAAGGAATACGGGATTATCGATGAAATCCTAAGCAAGAGCTTAAAATAAGGTAGGATATGCCAGATAACAACAACGATTTTTTTGGAAGCTTGGGCTTAGAGCTTGAGAGCGAGTCTGGCTTCTCTAGCGAGAGCACAGATAGCACCGAGAGTATCGCTAAGGAAAAGCTAAGTGAAATCTCCAAAAAAACAATCCAAATGCTCGATGATGAAAATATCTTCCCATTCCCGGAAAATTTTGAAAGCATCTTTGAACGCAATCTCAACCAAGAACAAAACGAAGATGTCAAAAACAAAATCCGCAATGTCTTAGAATCTAGGCATCACAATGCCAATATCATCGCGCTTGAAACGACGATAAATAGCAGCTTTGCAAGCCTAAAAAATATCTTTGAGCAAGTGGGCGCGCTCTTTAAGCGATTAGAGGGCCTTGAATCTAAGGTGTTTTCACAACTCACAGAGATTGATAAGATTCAAAACCCCCTAGCCGTCAAAAACGCGATAAAAATCTTACTTAATGACACAAATATCACATACAAAGGGATTTTTGATCAAACCAGAAGTGTGGTGGAAAACTACGCCAAAATGTATGAGAGCTTTTTACATATCAAAAAAAACTCGATGTTTGATACTACGCTTGGGATTCACAATAAGCAGTTTTTCCTCCAAAAGCTCGAGCGCGAGTGTCTCATAGGCAAGGATTTCGCGGGTGAAAACGCGCTCTTTATCGCGGCATTTAGCCCCACTCTCCTTTCTAGTCTTAATAACAAACGCTCGCTTTTGAGTGCGACTAAGATGGTTTCTAAGATTTTGTTTGGCAAAATCGGCAAGGAAGATAGCATTTGCCACCTAGGCAATGCGGAATTTGCGATTTTTGTCAAAAACATTCCCCAATCCCAGATTCGCGACACGACGATAGACTTTATCGACTCGCTCAAAAAAAGCACCGTGTTTTTGGACGATACACAAATCGCCCTTGAGCTCATCATAGGGGCGAGCAGGTTTGATATAAACCTAACCCCCCAAGAAAACATACAAAATGCCAAATCTGCCCTAGAGAGCGCGAAATCAGAAAATAAAAAATTCGAGATTTTCAAAGCCGCTTCTAGCGAGGGGGCAGATGAAGATGAGGAATTTGATAGTGATTTTGGAAATTTTGAAATACCCTGATAAGCGTTTGCGCAAAAAGTCAAAGCCCGTGGAGGTTTTTGATGAGGCACTCCACACATTGCTCGATGATATGTATGAGACGATGATAGAGTGCGGTGGCGTGGGGCTAGCAGCGATACAAGTGGGCGTAGAGCAGCAAATCCTCATTATCAATCTCCCGCGCCAAGAGGACAACGAGCAGCACAAAGAGGATATGCTTGAGATCATAAATCCCGTGTTTTTGAAGCAAGAGGGCGAAATCGTGTGGAATGAGGGCTGCCTCTCTGTGCCGGAGTATTATGAAGAGACCAAGCGATTTTCTCACATCACACTCGCTTACAAAGATCGCTTTGGCAATGATAAGATTCTCCAAGCTGAGGATTTTTTGAGCGTGGCGGTGCAGCATGAGATCGATCATCTCAATGGCGTGCTCTTTGTCGATAAGCTGCCCATCTTAAAACGCAAAAAGTTTGAAAAAGAGCGCAGGCGCGCGAGATAAGCCTAGATTCTGATGACAAACAAAATCCTTTGCGCAAGCTTAGTGGGCACGCAAACAAAAATCATCGAGATAGAATCCGCCTTCACAAGGGGCTTGCCAAGCTTTAGCATTACCGGACTTGCGACAAGCTCTATCCAAGAATCCAAGCAGCGCGTGCAGTCCGCCCTCGCCACGACTGATTTTACCCTCCCACCGCTCAAAATCACTATCAACCTTTCGCCCTCAGATATCGCCAAAAGCGGGAGTTACTTTGATCTGCCCATCGCGCTTGTGCTTTGTAGCAGCGGACTGCAGCTAAAGGAGCCGTGGTTTGCCTTTGGGGAGTTGGGGCTTGATGGGAGTATCAAATACACCCAGAGTATGTATCCGCTGCTTTTTGATCTTGCGCTGCTCTGCCCCAATGCCCATATCATCGTCCCTAGCTGCGCGCAGGAGATCCTAGGCGTTATCCCAAACCTTAAACTACATTTTGCCCACAATCTCACCCAAGCCCTTGAGATCCTCAATCTCCCACAAGGCGAGGAAGGCACGCAAGAGCCAAACGACTTAAGCACACAGAATCTAGGCTTTGCCTACATTGAAACGGAGGGGGAGCGGTATTATTATACGCAGGATTTTGGGCTTGATTTTGCGCAGGTGCAGGGGCAGGAGCGAGCCAAGCGCGCCGCACTCATCTCCGCAGTGGGGCTGCACAATATTATCTTTGAGGGAAGTCCGGGCTGCGGCAAGAGTATGATCGCCCAGAGAATGCGCTACATCCTCCCGCCTATGAGCCTTGCTGAGATGATGCACACGCTAAAGCTCCAATCCCTAAGCGCGCAAGAGGGCGCATATTCGCCCCTACGCCCATTTAGAAATCCCCACCAAAGCGCGTCAAAAGCAAGCATTCTAGGCTCTGCCACGCAGTTTGAGCCAAAGCCCGGCGAGATCGCGCTTGCGCACAATGGGATTTTGTTCTTTGATGAGTTGCCCCATTTTAAGCGCGATATTTTAGAATCCCTGCGCGAGCCGCTAGAAAATAACAAACTCGCCATCTCTAGGGTGCATTCTAAGCTCGAGTATGAGAGCGCATTCCTTTTTGTCGGGGCGCAAAACCCCTGCCCCTGTGGCAATCTCCTAAGCCTCACCAAAGAATGCCGCTGCCAAGACAAAGAAATCAGCGCGTATAAAAATCGCCTAAGCGAGCCGTTTTGGGATAGGATTGATATGTTTGTGCAGATGGAGGAAGCCCAAGCCCCAGAAATGGAGCGCACAAGGGGAGTGGGGCTAGATTCTAAACAAATGCAGGCGATGGTGTTTGAAGCGTTTGCGTTTGCCAAAGGGCGCGCTCAAAAATGCTTTAATGGCAAGCTAAGTGAAAGGGAGATTGAGGAATTTTGCGTGCTAGATTCTCAAAGCGAGGGGCTTTTGCAGCAAGCAAGTATGCGCTTTGGGCTAAGCAGACGCGCACAAAATAAGCTAAGAAAAGTCGCGCGCTCGATTGCGGATTTGAGCCAAAGTGCGATGATACAAAAGCCCCATATCCTTGAAGCCCTCTCCTATCGGCGTATGTAGAGCCTAGTATTTATAGCAAGTTTTGCGGGGCAAAGTTTGCTAATCGGGGCGCGTGAAGCAAACCTCTCGCCCCTCCGCTGCGCAAACCCATCATTTAATACAATTTTGCTTGTAGCAAAATTGTTATCGCTCACACAGAATGAATCTCTGTGAGCTCCGGCTTACGCGAGCATACACGCAATCTCAATGCGAGATTCTATGATTTTTTGGTGCAATAATGAAGTTTCTTTAGTAATCCTAGGATCACTAAAGAAGCTACGCTTTGTGTGCAGGGTAAATTTCCAAAAATACCAAAAGCGCAAAAAGCGCGATGCCCTTGCAGAACCTAAGCTCCTAAGACAACCTTTACACAATCTCTATATAATTACGCCCTCACAACAACAAAAGGAAATGTATGTCTAAAGATGTGTTTGCCCTCACCCTCGTGTCTTCCTTCCGCTTTTTTGGGCTCTTTGTCGCACTGCCTGCCATTGGGCTCTATGCCGATGCCTTTAGCACGGGCGCGTTTCTCGCTGGGCTCGCTGCAGGGGGCTATGCCATCACGCAGATCATCTTCCAAACCCCCTTTGGAATCTGGAGCGATAAGACGGACAAAAAGCGCGTGATAGCCATAGGGCTTGCGATTTTTATCCTAGGATCGCTTGTGTGTGCCTTTAGCGATGATATCATCACGCTTATTATCGGACGATTTTTGCAGGGCGCGGGGGCGATTGGGGGTGTGATCAGCGCGCAAATCGCGGATCTCGTCAGAGAGGAGAAGCGCAGCAAGGCTATGGCGATGATGGGTGCTGGGATTTTTGTGAGCTTTATCTTAGCAATGATTTTGGGACCGCTGATTGCGGGGCATATGGGCTTGCAGGCGATTTTTTTGCTCACTGCTTTGCTCAATACCATCGCGCTTGTCGTGCTGCTTATGCGCGTGCCATCTACGCCAAAGATCGCCTACACCTACCACAACACTGAATTTAGCAATATTCTCAAAAACACAAATCTCCAAACGCTCAACCTAAGCGTGCTTTTGCAAAAGTTTTTGATGATTTTTACCTTTGTCATCGTGGGTATGGAGCTAAAAAGACGCTTTGAGATTGCAGAATCTAGCCTCTGGGAGATTTATGCGCCCGGTGCGATTTTGGGGCTTTTTAGCCTCGCGCCTGCCTCGATTTTGGCACAAAAAAAGGGGTATTTTAAGCAAGTGCTGCTAGGGGGTATCGTGGCGTTTGCCCTCTCATATGTTTTAATCGCGTATGCGAGCTATGCGGGGAGTTTGTGGCTTTTTGTGCTGGGGGTTATGATTTTTTTTGTGGGGTTTTCTATCCACGAGCCTATTATGCAAACGCTTGCAAGCCGCTATCCAAAGGCGCACCAAAAGGGTGCAGCCCTTGGGTTTTTTACCACGCTTGGCTTTGTGGGCTCGGCAGTTGGCGCGCTGTGTGGCGGTGTGCTCTATGAGTCCTTAAGCCTATCTCATCTAAGCCTAGGAGTGGTAGCGGTATGTGTGCTGTGGATTGGCGTGATGAGCGTGGGGCTACACAATCCAAATAATGAAAAAAACCTCTATTTGCCGATAGATTCTTACCCACAAGCCCGTTTGCAAGCCCATTTACAGAATCTAAGCAACACCGCGGGTATCATAGAATGGTATATCAACACCACACAGGGCGTTGCGATAGTCAAATACGATGACAATCTCATCGACAAAGAGACAATCCTCGCCCACATAGCAAAGGAGTAGTGATGAGTCTAGAAGAAAAAATCCTTATAGCCTCGGTGATGGTAGGCTATCTCATCTTTCTTATCTATCGCAACAAAGAGTATTTCAAAAAAGACAAATAAGGAGTGGCAATGCAAGATTTTCCGTTTAGCGATGAAGAGCTCAAAGCCCCAGTCGATCTCGTGATACAAAAGGTGCGCCCCACACTCAATCTCGATGGTGGGGATATCAGCGTGCTAGGTATCAAAGACGCCAAAGTCTATGTGCGCCTAGAGGGCGCGTGTCAGGGCTGCCCTAGTAGCGCAAACACGCTCAAATACGCCATTGAGCGCAGATTAAAGGAGGAGATCCACCCCGATATCGCCATCATCAATGTCCCACACAACACCCCAAATCCCCTAGGATAAGTATGCCAAAGCTCACCGCACAAAACACGCGATACGCGATAAACAAAGCCATCAAAGAGGCGTTTGAGCTCTTTAGCACCAAGCAATATGAGAGAGCCTTTAAGAGTTTTGAGCGTATCCTCTCTATCGCGCCCAAAAACAAAGACGCCAAAATCGGCATTTTGCTCTGTGATAGCGCGCGTGATTTCCCAGAAAATGCGTATTCGCTCTTTGAGTATTACCAAATCCTTCTCTCCTCTAAAGTCTCTAAGCAAAAAGCCCAGAGGCAGATTCTAGAGATTTTAGAATCTGTGGATAGGGCGAGCTTTAGCCTCTCAGATATGTTTAGGGGCATTGAGCAAAAAAAGATGCAAGAGCTTGATGGCATTTTGTATCAGGATTTTTTGCGCTCTATCAAAAACCGCTCGAGCTTCAAGGAGGCGTTTGAAGATATTATGTTTAGCACCAAAATCGCCTTTACCTCGCCCCAAGAGTTTTATGATTTTTTGGAGCAGCTTATTGAAAATGGCTTTACAGAAATCGGGCTAGAGTATATAGAATCTTTTAAAGCCCTTAGGCACACGCGATTTGACTCGCGTCTAGATGCAATCCTCAAAAAGGCTCTCAATGCGCATAACAAAAAACATAAGCTATCGTAAGCGCGATTTTAGCGCGATTACTGACGATACTAGCTGCATAGATTCCCACACGCTCTTTGTGCTAAGCAAGCAAAATGCGCGCTACTTTGCCGCGCTAAATCCCAAACCCCCACATATCCACGCACAGAATCTAAGAGAGATTTTCGCCCTGCCCCAGTGTATCATCGGCATTACAGGCACCAATGGCAAGACAACCACCGCCACGATTATCTATGAGAGCTTGCGTGCTTTGGGCTTTAGCGCGGCATTGCTAGGGACGCGCGGGCTTTTTGTCAATGGCGTGGAGACTAAGCCAAAAGGACTCACAACCCCAAGCGTGCTTGAGCTGTATGAAAACTTCGAGCTTGCCAAAGAATGCGCGTATTTTGTGATGGAAGTGAGCTCGCACGCCATCGTGCAGGAGCGCATCGCGGGCGTGGAGTTTGGGCTAAAGATTTTAAGTAATATCACAAGCGATCATTTGGATTTTCACAAAAGCCTACAGGAGTATATCCGCGTGAAAAATAGCTTTTTTGCCTGCAGCACCCCAAAACTCATCAACGCCGATGAAATAAACGCCCGCTACAATCCCGCCAATGCCTACACTTATGGGTTGCAATCTCACGCCAATATGCGCGCGCTTTGTTATGAGCTAGGTAATGGCATAAGCGCGCAGGTGGAATGGAATGAGCGCAAAAATGGCGATGAGGACGCACGGAGAGAACCAAAAAAAGGCACACAAAGACAAAAGCAAGAGGGTGCGCTCGAGCAAGGGCGCGGGCGAGAGGGCGCGCAAAACCAAAGACTAGAGGACGCACGAGAGATTACAGAATCTACCCACCTCCAAACCAAGCTTTTTGGCAAGCACAATCTCTACAATGCCCTTGCTGCCCTAAGCGCGCTCAAACTCCTCACACATAAGTCCCTAGATTCACTCGCGCAAGCCATCGCGCGCTTTGAGGGCGTGAGCGGGCGTATGGAAATCCTCTCGCATAAGCCGCTCATTATCGTGGATTTTGCGCACACACACGATGGTATGGAGCAGATTTTCCAGAGCTTCCCGGGGCGCAAAATCGTCGCGCTCTTTGGCGCGGGGGGCGATCGCGATGTGAGCAAACGCCCCAAAATGGGTGCTATGGCGGATAAATACGCACACAGAATCTACCTCACGAGTGATAATCCTCGCAGTGAAAATCCCGATTCTATCATCGCACAAATCGCGCAGGGCGTGAGCGATACCTCCAAGCTCATCATAGAATCTAGCCGCCAAAAAGCCCTAGAGCTCGCTATCAAAGACTTGCGTGATGATGAGGTGCTCCTCGTGCTTGGCAAGGGCGATGAAACCTACCAAATCATCGGGGAGCAAACCCTGCCCTTTGATGATAGGGAGATTATTAGGAGTTTGCTAGCTGGCGCAGGATTTACGCGGAGCTAGATTCTGTTCTTTCATTGCAAGTTTGTTGCGCAAACTTGGTATCGCTCGTGGCAAGTGAATTGCCACTCGCTCCGGCTTACGCGCACATACATTACCCGAATCTAGTGCTTTGGGTTGCATAGATTCTATAATGTCGCTAGCGGTTTTAGAATCTGTAATGACAGAATCTAGCGCACCCTAAAGACATACATTTGTGAGGGGAGTTTGAAGGTGTTGCCGACATTACTTAGTGCATGCTTAATCCCTAGCTGCTGCAGTATGTGAGCTCCCAAACTCATAATGTTGTATGAGGGCAGATAGCCAAAGTTGTCTGTGGCAAACAAAAGCTCGTGCTTAGTCTTAAGGGATTGGATATATTCTGTTGTGATGGGCTTGTCGCTAAAAAAAGTCAGGATTATCAAATCCCCACTTTGTGGCTCGCTCACCTCATCGGTGTTATAAAAGCTTAGCTTTGC
This sequence comes from uncultured Helicobacter sp., assembly GCF_949282165.1. Classification (NCBI taxonomy): domain Bacteria; kingdom Pseudomonadati; phylum Campylobacterota; class Epsilonproteobacteria; order Campylobacterales; family Helicobacteraceae; genus Helicobacter; species uncultured Helicobacter sp. The sequence goes on from NZ_CASDOV010000012.1 coordinate 48,430, forward strand.
CTCTATATTGGTGCTAAAAACTTGTCCATTTGGCTCTTTGGATTTTATATCAAAAATCTGTGTGTTATAGAATCTAGGGAGTATGCCAAAGAGTGTGCTATACATCCACGAGTTGTAGTATTTGTCCCTACCGCGCCCAAAACCATCAAAATACAAAGTCGTTTGGGGGTGCTCTGACAAATAGCCTTGGAGGAAGCCCATCGTCTGCTCTAGGTTGCGCATTTGAATCTTATTGAGTGTGAAATAATGTATCCCTTGGGGGATTGCATTGCCTAGCAGACTAAGCCCAACCACGCCGCTTATGCACCAAAACAGCACCTTTTTCACAAGCACCTTCCCATAGAGTGCCACAAAATACAGCGCGTAGATATAGGCAAGCACATTGGCAGGCATAAAATAATGAAAACTCCCCATACCCAAAATAAGAAACGCGAGAAAATACCCAAATGCAATAAGCCCGATACTATCCCAAAAGGGATTTGGGCATTGTCTGTGGGTTTTAAGCCACACACCGCGCGCTAGCAGCATACATGGCAGCGCGACACTCACCATCGGGGCGGCTAGCACAGAGACAGCGAGCGTGCGTATGGGGGCTAAAGACAAATTCTTGATTGGTATAGCTAGCGTGTGCATTAGCCGTCGCATAGACATAGCAGAGCAAAAACACTACGCCGCTTATCATCAGCGCGATATCCATACTGATAAGCCGTTTGTCGAGGGATTTGAAGGATTTGTGGTGTGAGAGAAAGCTAAAGAGAAGGTGTAAGAATCCAAAGCCACTAATGAGGATAAAGGACACTTCTTTGAGATAAATGACGCAATTCCCTGCAAGCAGCATCAGTGTTGCATATATATATATATATCAGTAACAGTGCGCGAAAGCTTGGTGTAGAAATGATAGGCAGCGAGTAAGAAAATGCCTAGAAAGAGAATCTGTGTGTTTTCAGGAAAGGGGATTTGTGTGATGATTTTGGTATAGCCAACCGTGAGTGCAAAGCTGACAAAAGATACAAGCACAAGTGCCCTATGAGCCTTTGTGTAAAGACTAAGCTTGAAAAAACAAAACGCCACAAGCACAAAGACAATGGCATTGCCTATCATAAACGCATATGGGCTAGTAGAAAATAAGGCGATTAGATTTAGATTCCAACCAGCGAGGGGGAAAAATCGTCCATAACCTGTCTCAAGTCCGTGCCACGCGTCCTTGCCCTCTACCAAGCTCGCATAAAAGGCAATGTCATCGCCGCTCATAAAGGGCGCGCTTGATTTGTAAATCAGGGCAAAGGCATACAGCCCGACAAAAAGCCAATACAGCTTATCCCAAACGCTACTTTGTGTGGTAGCAGTGTGTGCGTGAGGTTTCATAAAACTCCTTTTAAAATTGTGATTTGAGCGGGCGATTATAGCCACAACTTGTGCAAAACTCTCTTAAAAAGCCGATAGTGCGCTATAATGACACAATCACGATAGGGATAGAATCTATGCATGAATTATCGATTGTCAATGCGCTTTTGGAGCAGGCTTGCGAGATAGCCACGCAGCATAATGCTAGCAAGGTGCATAAAATCATCATCAGCGTGGGCGAGCGCAGCGGCGTGGATATGGGGCTACTTGCGCGCACCTTTGAGACATTTAGAACAGAGTTTGCCCTGTGTGAAAACGCGCTTTTAGAATCTGTGTATGAGCGCGTGGAGGTGCTCTGTGAGGATTGCCAAACCCAAAGCGTTGCGCAAGATATGCAATACGCGATATGCCCCCATTGCCAATCGCGCAATGTGCGCATTGTCAAAGGCAAGGAACTGCTTTTGCTAAGCCTAGAGCTAGATTCACAAGAATAAGCGAGCGAGAATGCCACAAAACATTGATGCGCGGATTTTCAAGGAATTTTTGCAATACGATCTCACAAGCGGGAGTTTGTGGGAGATTGTGGAGATTTTTGAGCGACATCGCGCGCGCTTTAGAGACGAGATAAGCCAATACCAAGAGGAGATCACAAAGGCAAAAAAGGAATTAGGGGAGTTGCGCGAGCAGCTTAGCCAAGCTAGGGCGTTGCAGGCAGAGCACGCCGCGCCAAAGCCCCAAAACGCGCAGCCAAAGCCCAAAAAATCGCCCCAAAAACCAAGTGAGAGCAAATCTGAAATACCACAGGAGTATAAACAGAGGATTTTGGAGCTTGAGCTAGAAAATAGGCGACTAGGGATCGAGCTAAGGGATCTCAAGCAAGAAATCGCGCTCAATGAGCGAGAATCTATGCAGCGAGAATCTAAACAACAAAAATCGCCCCTCTCATCTCCCACATCTCCCAAATCCCGCGCCAAAGCCCCAAAATCCGCAAATCCTACGCCAGCAAAGCACACAAAGGGCAATGCGTGAGTTTAGTAGCCAAAAATACAGAATCTAAAAGGCTAGCAATGCAGCAAGATACAACAATCACTCATCGCGTGTTTGTCAGCGCGCTCGAGCCAAGTGCCAATCTCCACCTAAAAGCGCTCGCTTATGAGCTAAACACGCTCGCGGAGCAGAGGGGTGTGGTGCTAGAGATTGTGGGGATTTTTGATCATAGCGCGTTTGTGGATTGTGCGCATTTGCGGGCACATTCTAGCTATGAATTGAGCGCGTTTGCGGTGATGGCGTTTGTGGATGTGATAAAAAAATATTTTTTTTATAAGCGCGTGAATGATGAGATGATAGCCCTCGCTAAAACCTGCCAAAAAGCCCTGCTGCTTGATAGCTCGAGCTTTCATATACCGCTAGCCAAGGGGCTTAGGGGCAGTGGCGTGGAGGTGGTGTATTATATCCTGCCCCAAGTGTGGGCGTGGAAAAGCTGGAGGGCAAAGGAGATAGAGCGCATTTGTGATAGGCTATGTGCGATTTTGCCCTTTGAGCTTAGTATGTATCCAAACGCGCTCAAAGATGGGCGTGCGCGCTATGTCGGGCATCCGCTGCTTGATGAGCTGCCGCTAGATTCTGTGGATTCTATGGATTCTAGTGAATCTGCAGAATCTAGAGAATCCACAGAATCTGCGCGAGAGGGCAAGGCAGGGCGAGGGCAAACAATCGTGTTTATGCCCGGGAGTCGCCGCGGGGAGATTGGCAGGATTTTCCCTATTTTTGTGCGCTTAGCAAGGGAGCTTAGTGAATCTAAAGTGCTCGTGGCTCCTGCGCATTTTGCCAACCTCCCAAAAGATGAGCTACACAGAATCTATGGCGATGGGCTAGAGGAATTTGCGCTTAGTTTTGATTCCACGCAGGCGTTAAGAGCGTGCAAGTTTGCCTTTATCTGCTCGGGCACAGCGACACTGCAGGCGGCACTGCTAGGCGCGCCATTTGTGCTTGCCTACACGATGCGCAAGGTGGAGTATCATATCGCCAAGGCGTTTGTGGGGTTAAATGTCGTGGGGTTGGCAAATATCCTGTATCAGGGGGCTTGTGGCGAGAGTGCGGGGAGAGGCGAGCAGAGGCTGCACACAGAGCTTATCCAAGATGAATTGAGTGTAGAAAACCTTTTAGATTCTTATAAGCATTTTGACTACCAAACCTACGCGCGCAATGCCAAAAAACTCCGCGCGTATTTGGGCTATGGTAGCTCGCGCAATGTCGCTACAGTCCTGCTAGAAAATCTCACACAAACCCCACGCTAGCGCAATGTGTAGCACGCTAGCCACGCAAGAAAATCTAGTTATTAGTCCCTTTTAAGTTTTGATTGACTAAAATTTAGCCCTACTTTAAGAAAGCAGGAGAGGAAGCGCGATGAAGTATATAAAGTTTTTTAAGGAGCTCAACAACAAAGATGTTCCTATCGTGGGTGGTAAAAACGCGAGTATCGGCGAGATGTTTCAAGAGCTCGTATCTGAAGGCATAAAGGTGCCAAATGGCTTTGCGATCACAAGCGAGGCGTATTGGTATCTGCTAGATTCTGGCGGGATTAGGGAGACGATTGAGGAGCTGCTAAGGGGCGTTGATGTCACAGAGATCGATGTGCTAAAGACGCGCTCCAAAAAGATTAGGGAATTGATTTTTGGCACGCCTTTCCCCGATGATTTGCGCGAAGAGATCTTTGAAGCTTATAAAATCCTTAGCGAAGAATATGGTATGAAAGAAACCGATGTGGCGGTGCGCAGCTCGGCGACTGCAGAGGATCTCCCCGATGCGTCATTTGCAGGGCAGCAGGACACATACCTAAGCGTGAGGGGCAAAAGTGAGCTGATACACTATATCAAATCCTGCTTTGCCTCGCTTTTTACCGATAGGGCAGTGAGTTATCGCGCTTCTAGGGGATTTGATCACTTCAAAGTCGCGCTTTCTGTGGGTGTGCAAAAAATGGTGCGTGCGGATAAGGGCAGTGCGGGCGTGATGTTTAGTATCGATACCGAGACGGGATTCAAAGACGCGGTGTTTATCACGGCTTCTTGGGGGCTTGGCGAAAATGTCGTGGGCGGCACGGTAAATCCCGATGAGTTTTATGTCTTTAAACCCACGCTAAAAGATGGCAAACGCCCCATCATCAAGCGTCAATTAGGGCATAAGCACCAAAAAATGGTGTATGCTCCGCGCGGCAGCGAGCACCCCACCAAAAATATCAAAACCACCCAAAAAGAACTCAAAACTTTTTCTATTACCGATGAGGATATACTCACGCTCGCGCGCTATGCCGTGAGGATAGAGGAGCACTATACCAAAGAGGCTGGGGAGTATCGCCCTATGGATATGGAATGGGCAAAAGATGGCGAGAGCGGGGAGATATTTATCGTGCAAGCGCGTCCTGAAACTGTGCAGAGTCAAAAGCTCAAAACCCAAACCGCTAATCGCTTGGAGGAGTTTAGATTCACAGATTCTGCAGAATCTCGCGAGGTTATCATTACCGGACGCGCCATTGGCAACAAAATCGGCGCGGGCAAGGTGCGTATCATCAATAACCTAGAGCATATGAACACCTTTAATGAGGGCGAAATCCTCGTAACAGACAATACCGATCCGGATTGGGAACCTGTGATGAAAAAAGCTGCGGCAGTGATCACAAATCGCGGCGGTAGGACTTGCCACGCAGCGATCGTGGCGCGCGAGATCGGAGTGCCTGCGATAGTGGGCGCAGTGGGCGCGACTGATAGGCTTTATACCGGTATGGAGATTACCGTTTCTTGCGCTGAGGGCGAGGAGGGGTATGTGTATGCGGGAATCTGTGATTATGAAGTCAAAAGTGTGGAGCTTGATAATCTCGGTGAGACAAAGACAAAAATCTATATGAATGTGGGCAATCCCGAAAAGGCGTTTGGGTTTGCCAAACTGCCAAATAGCGGCGTGGGGCTAGCGAGAATGGAGCTCATCGTGCTTAACCAAATCAAAGCCCACCCCCTAGCATTGCTTGATATCCAAAATGGCAAGGGCAGGGAAATCAAAGAGCGCGCGGAGATTGAGCGGCTGATGGCGGGGTATGAGAGCCCAAAAGATTTTTTTATCAAAAAAATCGCCGAGGGCATTGGTATGATTTGCGCGGCGTTTTACCCAAATCCCGTCATCGTGCGCACGAGTGATTTTAAATCAAACGAATACCGCGGTATGGTGGCGGGCACTTACTACGAGCCGCAGGAAGAAAACCCTATGCTAGGCTACCGCGGGGCGAGCAGGTATTATTCTGATCTCTATCGCGTGGCGTTTGAGTGGGAGTGCGAGGCGTTGGCTATGGTGCGTGATGAGATGGGGCTAAGTAATATGAAGGTGATGATACCATTTTTGCGCACGCCAGAAGAGGGCAAAAAGGTGCTAGAGATTATGCGTCGCAATGGCTTAGAATCGGGGCGCAATGGCTTAGAGATCTATGTGATGTGCGAGTTGCCGGTGAATGTGATTTTGGCAGATGAGTTTTTGAGTATGTTTGATGGGTATTCTATTGGTTCAAACGATCTCACGCAGCTTACTCTAGGCGTGGATAGAGACGGGCAGCTCGTAACGCATATCTTTGATGAGCGCAATCCTGCAATGTTTGAGATGTTTAGACAAGCCATAGCGGCGTGTAAGCGGCATAATAAATATTGTGGCATCTGCGGACAAGCCCCAAGCGACTATCCAGAAGTTACGGAATTTTTGGTAAAAGAGGGCATTAGCTCCATCTCGCTCAATCCAGATTCTGTGATAAAGACTTGGCGATTTGTCGCAGAGCTAGAAAAGAAACTTGCAAAATAACAGAATCGAGGTAGTATGGAATTTATTTTATTGCTTATAGGAGCGGGGGTAGCGTATTTTTTGTATGTTACCCTGCAGGATTATCTCAAAAATCCCCTGCACCAAGAGATCGCCCAGCCAAAACCGCGATTTGAAGTCGCACAGATAGGGCAAGTCAGCGAGCAGGAGAGGGCACAAAACAAAATCAGAGAGAGTGAATATGGGATTTTGAGTGCGATTTTGGGCATTTTTGCCCGCAGTGATGGCAAGATGTGTGAGTTTGAGCGCGTGCTCGTGGAGGATATGATCGATGAGATGGCGCGAGATTCTAAAAACTCCAAAATCACTAAAGAAGCCTTGCTAGAGATTTATGAAAACGGCGATGAGCGTAGCCTAGAGCAGCTGTGCGTGGATTTTAGCAACGCGACAAAGGGCGAGTATAAAAAACGCCTAAAGGTTGTGGAGTTTTTGTTTGTCCTTGCGTATGCTGATGGGGAATTTGACAAAAACGAAGAGGCTATGCTCATCGATGTGGCGGCGTTTTTTGAGCTAGATAATGAGGATTTTAACAAGCTCTATGATGAGTTTGCCGCCTCGTATGCAAACGATGTAGAGATGAGCACACAAGAGGCTTTGGAGCTTTTGGGACTGCAGGAGGGCTATGCTAAAGAGGACTTAGAGAAGTCCTACAATGAGCTGCTCAAAAAAACCAAGGGCGTGATTTTGGATAACCAAAATGTGAATAAATCGCTCCTAGATAGCGTTGTGCAGGATTTGCGCAGAGTGGAAAAAGCCTATAAACTCCTTAAGAACGCGTAAGCACATTTTAGCCGCGATTGTAGCACTCTCTAGCCTTATCTAGCGGCGTGGGGCGCAGGGTGTGGAATGCTTAGTGCTTTAGTAGTCCAAGTTCTAAACAAAAAGGAGCGGTGCGATGAAAGTGGATGGGCAGTCGTTGCTAAGCGCGATTTATCAGCAAAACCAAGCGGGCGCGAGAGAAGAGGTAAGCGACGCTAAGCTTCATCACATTAAGCCCCTAGAGGAGATTTCCCAAACCCAAGTTACTACTGATATTTCTAACCCCCATACCGCGCTTCGTATTAAAGACTATTTCGAGCCCTCCTCTATGCTCAAAAAAGCCAAAGAGGTGCGCGAGGACGCCATAGACGCGTTTGGCTCTAAAGAGCGTTTTGACAATCTCGCCAATACCCTGCAAAAAGCCTCTATCATCACCCACAACGAGCTTAGTGCGATGCGCTATTTGCGTGAAAATGCCCAAAAGCTTAGTTTTGATGAGTTTGAAAAAATCGCGAGCAACGACACCCACAATATGCAGATGAAAGGGCTGCTTGATAGCGTGGTGCATAAACTCCACTATATCGATAGCATTAATGGCGGCGTGATGTGAGAGCGCGCCAAAAGTCGCGCATAAGCCACATAAGCCGCACCAGAAACCACGCTAGCCCCTAGCGCGCGATAAATTTTTGAACGCCAAAAATCCTCGCATAGACATTATTAGGCCATTCATTAGGATTTGAGCTCGGATTGCTCCAGCCCGTGTAGTTTGCATAATACGAGATGAAAGTCTGCGCCTCCACCACGATTTCGCTTTTGCCCATAGCCTTTTGCACGGCGATGGAGGCGAGCATACGCTCCCACTTTAGGCGCATATCCGCACACGCCGTGAGCACATAGATTCCATACAGGGCGCATAGCGTGATGATGAGCTTTTGAGAAACCTCCAGTGTGCGGTGCGTGAGGCTCTCACTTAGAATCTTACCCACAAAAATGAGCAAGCTTATATCAAAGATTCCATAGTGCAGCCTCGCCCTACCGGGTAGCCCCATCTGCAAAGTCGCTGCGATACCCATAAAATACGCCAAAACACCACAAGCACGATTCCAAGCTCACTGCCCCACCCAGCGACAAGTCCGAGTATGAGCATCCCTAGAGCCTTTAGCAGTGAGAATCTAGTCGAGCTACTCGGGGAGCTCCAAAAAATCCTATAAGGCAGGAGATAGAGGAGGATGAAGCAATACGCCCATAGGTAGTTGAGGCTTCCCGCCGCCCAGAAAAATATCGCACCAAAGGCGCGAAATGCCATAAGCATAAAGAGCATAAGCGCGAGTGTGGCGCAGTCTGTGAGGCAAAGGCGCAGGCTGTGGCGCGGATGACGCAGGGCTATGTGAGTGGGCACTCTGAGCGTGGGTTAGGGCGTTTTGGTGCTAGTGCGAGCATCTCTCGGGGGGCATTTTATAGGCATATAAGCTCCTTGGGTAAAAATTTTGCACTTATAGCATAAGATTGCTAGTGTTTGTGTGATGGATTCTAAAAATTTGGCTTTTTTGCGCGAGAGAAAACACAATGCCACAAGCATAGAATCTAATCACTTATGGCGCTTGGTGTAGAAACTATCACTGATGCTACACACTTCTTTTTCGTAGATAGAATACGCACCCTCTAAAAATTCGTCCTGTATCTCAGCAAGCCTCTCATTTATGCGCTCAAACAAGATTCTATCATGGGGATCAATATCAGCCTCTGTGCGCAGATAATCTAAATATCTGATAAACTCTATGCACTCCATCGAGGGCATTTTGCCCATTTTTCTCGCTGTGGCAGCCGAGCTCGCCACGCTCTTACGCAATGTATCAATCATCATCGGGATATCCGCGCAATACTGCTCACTGATCGTCCTGCTTGCGTTGCCAAAGCACACCACATAGCAGCATATTTGCCAGAGATTTTGATCCATTTATTGTCCTTAATTGATAAATATAAGCTTAAATTATCAAATTAATGTGCAAATTATAGCTTGAAATTTGCGTTTTTTTTTTTTTTGATAGAATGACGATTTTGCCTCATATAAAGCTAGATTTTTTTTTACACAATAATTAAGTAATAAGGAAGCGCAATATGACAAGCACAATAATGACAAGCACGGATATTTTGAGACACACAGTCCAAAATCTCCCCAGACTCCCAAACACCGTTGCAAATTTACGCAAATACATTAACGCAGCAGGCGATGATTTTAAAGTCAGTGAGATCGTGCGCATTATGGGCGAGGACCCTTCCCTCATCGCCCAAACGCTCAAAGTCGCCAACTCCGCGATGTTTGGCGTGAGTCATCATGTCGCTACGATTGAGCAGGCCATATCGCTCATTGGTATCACAAATCTTAGAGGAATTGTCCTCGATAGAGGGCTGCAATCAAGCATACGCATTGATGTCTCGCCCTATGGGCTTGATAGCGAGGTTTTTATGCGGGAGTGCGCTTTAGAATCCCAATTCATCACAAGCTGGCTGGGACAAGAAGACAGAGCACTCTCGCAGATTCTCATGCCCTGTGCGATGCTTTTGCGACTAGGTATCATCGTCTTTTCGGCTTCACTCAAGCAGCTTGGTAAGGACAGAGAATTTTTAGAAAAGATCAAGGCAAATGATTTCAAAAACATCGCGCTTGTTGAGATGGAGTATTTTAGGGTGGATTCGTTTTCCTTTCTCACTTATCTCTTTCATCATTGGGAATTTGATGAGTCGCTAATACTGATGATGGAATATTGTGTCAAGCCATACGCCGCCACTCCTGAGCTCAAAAAGGGCGCGTATGCCCTCGCGGTGGTCAATACGCTCTTTGGTATGCGCACCAATCACAAAAAAGAAGTGATAGAACACTGCGTAGAGATACTCCAAGATGCGCGAGCGCACGGGGTTAATTTTTCAGTTGATAATTTCTTACGCAATGCACAGAATGTGAAGTTTTAGGGCTTACGCTTAAATCTCGCTCACTTTAGAATCTAGCTCATCGCCCCAAACACCCTAAAACTCAAAACTCCGCGCAAGCGCGAAACTCCTACGATGAAAGGGCGTGTAGCCATATCGCAAAATCGCTTGTGTGTGGGCTTTGGTCCCATAGCCTTTGTTGGTGTCAAAGCCATAATGCGGGTAGAGCGCGTGGAGCTCGTGCATTTGTGTGTCTTTGGCCACTTTAGCGAGGATAGACGCCGCGCCGATGAGCAGGTGCTTAGAATCCCCTTTGATGATGGTGCGCAGGGTGTGGGGGGCTTTGAGAGTTAGCCCAAAAGTTGTATTGCCATCAAAGACAAATCTCTGTGTCCTAGCAGAAAAATGCTCGGTGATCTCAGCAAGCGCGCTTTTAAGACATAGGCTCAAACCCACGCAATCTATTTGCTGCGCACTTTTCTCCACGATATGATAGGCGATAATGTCGCGTTGCGCGAGGGATTGGAGCTCTTTGGCGATGGCTTGGCGCGTGGATTCTGAGAGCTTTTTGCTATCTTTTATCCCTAGATTCTCTAATGCCACCTCCTCGCCCAGCACCCCGCACACAAACATACTGCCACACACGCACCCACGCCCCGCCTCATCGATCCCACACAGCACGCACTCTCCTTGTCTTATAATCCCATCATCATAGCACACACGCCCTTAATCAAGCCTCTAGCGGGCATTGCCACACACTAAAGTTGTTTTAAGAATTATTCTTATAAAATTCCACACAGAATCCACAAAATTATGGAAGTTATTATCACAAGGAGCGTGAGAATGGAACTGCTCAAAGAATATATTGATCACATTATTTTTCTTATCTTAGGTGTTATGAGCTTTTTGGTTGTGTGGTTTAGTATCGAGCGCATTTTGTTTTATGCCAAGCTTGATATCGCCAAATACACGAGCAAAGAGGAGCTAGAAGAATCGCTTAGCAAAAATCTCACCGCGCTGTATATCATCTACTCAAACGCCCCTTATATCGGGCTTTTGGGCACGGTTGTGGGGATTATGATCACCTTTTATGATATGGGTGTGAGCGGCGGGCTCGATGCCAAAAGCATTATGATAGGGCTCTCCACCGCGCTCAAAGCCACGGCTTTAGGGCTTTTGGTCGCTATCCCCACGCTTATTTTATACAATATCTTTTTGCGCAAAGTCGATGTGTATCTCAATCGCTACCAGCTCCTATGCGCCAAATCCCAAGGCAAGGGCGGAGGCGCGTGATGAGACTTCCCAAAAAAGACGGGCTTAATGTCATTCCGCTCATTGATGTGATGCTCGTGCTGCTAGCCATCGTGCTTAGCGTCTCGACTTTCATCGCGCAGGGACAGATAAAAGTCGAGCTGCCCAGCTCCAATCAGCAATCAGCACCAAACGATTCGCCCACGGCTTTGCTTAGCATTGATAAGGAGGGCAATATCTTTTTTGATAGCATAAGCGTGGATTTGCCCGCGCTTAGGGACAAAATCTTCGCGCTAGATAGCAAGACTTTGCTAAAACTTGAGATTGACAAAAGCTCTAAATTTGAAACATTCGTGCAAGTCGCGGATATCTTAAAAGAAAAGGGGCATGAAAATGTTAGTATCGCCACTTCGCAGCAGCAATAACCTCATCACACCAAACAAAGTGGGCTTCCTCGCCTCACTGCTTTTGCATATGCTTTGTGCGTATTTGCTCATCGCCAAATTCCAGCCCGTGCAAGTCGCAGAAAATGGTATCAATACCCTCACGCTCGCCCTTGCCACGATACAAACCCCAAGCGTGCGGGACACACCCCAGCCCAAGCCCACACCTAAGCCAAAGAAGATTCACAAAAAGCAGCCAAAGCCCATACCCAAAAAGGCACACAATCCCGTGCCCCAAGAAGTCCTAGAGCAAACTTCAGAATCTGTGCAAGCCGCGCAGGCTGATGAGCAAAAATTCGGAGATGTCGAGCAGCACACTGCCAAAAATGATGGGGAATATAATGAGATTTATAGCAAGATTCAATCAGCCATTACCCAAAAGCAAGAGCATCCCTTTATGCTGCGCAAGCGCGGGATTGAGGGCGAGGTAACCGTGGAGTTTGATGTGTTTGCAGATGGGAGGGTGGATAATATCAGTGTCATACGCCCTTCAAAACACGAGGCATTCAACAAAGCCTCAGTTAAAGCCGTAAGGGACGCCTCGAGGAATTTCCCAAAGCTTGAGCGCGATCAAGGCTTTGTCGTGGTGCTAAAGTTTAACCTCACTTCATAGAGCGCATTCGCACTATCACACAAACCAACATAAGGATTGAAGATGAAAATGCTAAATTTTGCCTGTGGAGCTAGAATCCACGAGGCTTGGGAGAATATCGACTTTAGCCCTATCGATGCGAGGGTGAAAAAAGTCAATCTCCTAGGAACTCTGCCCTATCCAGATAATCACTTTGATTGCGCCTATAGCAGCCATTTTTTGGAGCACCTCACGCCAGAATCTGCACGCAGCGTGCTCACAGAAGTTTTGCGTGTGCTAAAGCCGGGCGCGATTTTGCGACTCGTCGTGCCGGATTTGGAAAATCTCTGCCGCACATACACACAAACCCTAGAGAGCCTGTGTGGAGAGACTATTAGGGGGGGGGGATACCACACAGCTTGAGTTTAGGCACCATTGGCTTCTCATCGAGCTCCTCGATCAGATGACGCGCGTTCAAAGCGGTGGGGAGATGCTAAAGTGCTTTAGAGATATACAACACACGTGCGATTCTAAGCGCGCGCAATATATCAAAATGCGCGTGGGTGATGATCTCCTCGCTCCGCACCAAAGCCCACATATCCCGCTTAGACGCAAAATCACGCTTGACAAAATCGCTAACAAAATCCTTTCTTTGTATCTGAAGTTTCTTAGATTCTGTGTGCCGAGGGGCTTGAGAGATGAGGTGTTTATCGCCACGAGCATTGGGGAGCGGCACAAGTGGATGTATGATAGATTCTCACTCCCTAAGCTTTTGCAGGAAGTGGGCTTTATCCACGCGCAAGTGCTTGATTATCAGAGCTCAGCGATTGAGGGTTTTAGCGCGTATTATTTAGATTCTAACCCCGATAACACGCCATATAAGGGAGCTTCAAGCCTCTATGTAGAATCCAAAAAACCAAGCTAGCCAACACCCGCGGGGAGTGAGATCCACGCCCTCCCCTCCTCTATCTCTCTAGATTCACACCACACACCACTACAAATGTGGCATTTTGCAACACACCAAGCAGATTTTGTCAAAATTTTTACTTTTTGTCCCACTTTCAGCTGAACAAAAAAATGCAATAGCACTTCTCACTTCAAGTGAAGAATACCAATAAGTCAAAGGAGATATAATGAAAAACATAAGAGCGTATCTTATGATAGGAGTGCTAGGGGCGTTACTTACAGGTTGTGCGACAATCTCAAACCAAACAACACAATCTGTATCAATCACGACAAGCAATGGTAAATCCGTAGTAGTCACAATCAATAGACAAAAGATGAGCCTGCCTGCAGAAGTGGAGATCTCTCGCGTAGATGGTGCGGTAGTCCAAGTGCTGGCACAGAATAACAAATGCTATGAGAGCACACAGCTTGTCATCAAGGGCAAAGACAAAATCAGCGGTTGGTTTTGGGCTAATATCCTCACTGGTGGGACGACAGGATCTACGACGGATGCCGTCAGTGGCGGTATGTGGGAATACGCAAATCAGAACTTTATCGTGCCTGTAGATAGAAAACCAAACTGCAACTAATAAGGGCATAAGATGAAAAAACTCATAGCTTTTATCATAGCAGGTATTTATGGGAGCAGGTGCCCTATGGGCAGATGAGGAAGCCACACAAGATTCACAAAACGCACAAAATGCACAAAGCATTCAAAACACACAAAGCACGGATACTTTCCAACCTTATGTGAAGAAAAAGAAAAAGTCTAAGAATGTATCGGGTGTGTTTGCGGGCTTTGGGATCGAAAACCACAGCTGGACGCACTCTGTAGATATTTATAATGATGAGCAAAAAGGTAGCAACATACTGCCAAAACTCCAACTTGGTATTATGTTAGGTGGCTTTGAAGCAGGATTGGCGTATTACACAAGCACGATTCAGCCGACAAATGGTTGGATAAATTATCAAAACGACATTGTTCTCAAAGTCGGCTACACTTACACTTTCCTCACACTTTAAGATAAGTGCGAGTTTTTGTCTTTCTCATAGTTTGTGTGTGCGGTGTGTGCCTAGCAGCACCATCGCACCCACCCACTCCACTATCCCACACTTCACAAGATTCACACAATCCCTCTTAAAGATTTGCTCAATTTTCTAGCAAGCTCTGAGCAATGGCACGCGCTCTTGCATATGCGCAAAGGCTCCTCGCTCATGGGGCAAAAATCCGGATTCTTCCTCGCCAAAAATGGTGCCAAAAACCCCCTATGCAGAGCTCCAAGCCACGCTCGCGCTCAAAAGGGACAACCCACAGAAGTTTTATGCACCTACCCCGCTCGCACGCTCTATCTCTCTAGGTTTTTTGCAGACATTGCTAGAGATCGCGAGTGGGCGCGCTGCTGCGGCTGCCTAGGGTGCGCTTTGTGGGGAGCTATGATTATTATTTTGATCTCAACAACCAAAGGGGCTATGAGCAGAGCGTCAGCGCATTTGTGGGTGTCAATGTCTATGGGCAAAGCGATGTGTTTGTAAAGATGCAAATGCGAAGCGAGCGGTATATGATACTGCAAGCGGGCGTGAGTGTGAATTTCTAATGCCTAATAAGAAAACAACTCTCTTTTGCTTTCACTCCTTCCGCAAGCCAAAGCGGGAGTTTGTAAAGACTTAGCGGGTTTGGGGAGTGCTCACTTATGCTCTAGATAGCTCCTGTCCCCGCACCTATCAAAACTCCACAAGCACCAGCGCGTCTGTTGCGATAGCAACCCACCACCCTACTTGCGCAATACTTGTGTTTTGTGAGCGGTGGCAACTACACAATCCACCAAGCCAAGCGCAGAGTCTCAAGCAAATCTAGAATCTAAGGAAAACTTAGATTCTAGATTCAAATACAAAAACCTAGCTCCACAAAATCCACGCAAAACAAGGCAAACCCACACACAGAATCTAAAGAAAAACTAGAGTCTAGATTTAAGATTTGTAGAATCTCAAGCAAATTCAAAATCTAGTGTAGGCTTAAATTCTAGAATCAAAAATCACATTACGCAGGGAAAAATCGGCGATAGACAAACGCAGCTTAGCAAATCCCAAATCGCAAAAATCTCAAAACACATATTGTGTTTGTAAAAAAGTAACATTTTGGCAAAAAGAAATGTAATTTTATAAAAACACATATTGTGTTTGCAAAAATTTGTGTATTATGGGTGCTGAAAATCATCTGCAATTAAAGGAGTAAATATGGCAAACCTACCACACACAAACTACGCACAAGAGACACTCGCCCTCCACGCGGGCTACACATACGACACGCAGCGCACCATAAGCGTGCCCATCTACCAAAACACCGCTTATAGCTTTGAGAGCCTCCAGCAGGCGGCTGCGCGCTTTGGCTTGCAAGAGCTAGGCAATATCTACTCGCGCCTAACCAACCCCACAACCGATGTGCTCGCTGCGCGTTTGGCAGCAGTGGAGGGAGGGGCGTTTGGCGTGGTAACCTCTAGCGGGAGCGCGGCGATTTTTTATGCGATTGTTAATTGCGCGCAGGCGGGGGATAATATCGTGTTTTCTAACAAAATCTATGGCGGCACGCAGACGCTTTTTGTGCATACGCTCAAGCGATTTGGGATACAGACAAGGACATTTGATATCGATGATATTGAAAATTCCCTGCCCAAAGCGATAGATGAAAACACCAAGGCGATATTTTTTGAGAGCCTCTCAAACCCCCAAATCTCTATCGCCGATACGCTTGCCATCACCAAAATCGCTAAAGAGCACAAAATCATCACGATTTGTGACAACACCGTGGCGACGGCGTTTTTGCACAAGCCCTTTGATTTTGGCGTAGATATTAGTATCCATAGCCTTAGCAAATACATCAACGGGCAGGGAAGCGCGCTAGGCGGGGCTATCATCGAGCGCAACGGACTAAATGAACTCATCAAAGACAATCCGCGCTACCCAGCCTTTAACACGCCCGATGAGAGCTACCACGGGCTTGTGTATGCCTCGCTGCCGCTGCCCATTTTTTGCATTCGGCTCATCACCGAGTGGCTAAGAAACATCGGTGCCACCCTCAGCCCACAGGCGGCGTGGATTATCCTGCAGGGCTTAGAGACGCTAGAGCTGCGTATCAAAAAGCATAGCCAAAACGCCCAAAAGATCGCGGAGTTTTTGTCTGCGCACCCAAAGGTTAGCAGCGTGGAATACCCCGGACTTCGCACAAATGCTTATCATCATCTTTTGGAGAAGTATTTTGTGGATTCACTCTCTAGCGGGCTTTTGAGCTTTGAGGCACAGAGCTTTGAGGAGGCGCAAAAGATTTGCAATGAATTAAAGATTTTCGCGATTGTGGCAAATATCGGGGATTCTAAGTCGCTTGTGATACACCCAGCCTCCACGACGCACTCCCAGCTGAGCCCACAGGAGCTACAATCTGCGGGTATCACGCCCTGCACCGTGCGTCTAAGCATAGGGCTAGAATCTACAGAGGACTTAATCGCGGACTTAAAGCAAGCCATAGAAAAATGATAAGAGCAAGGGGGAGAGTATGCCACTAGTGCTTCCAGAGGACATTCCGGCATATGGCGCATTAAAGCAAAGTGCGTTTATTATGGGGGTGGATCGCGCGACACACCAAGACATTCGCCCCCAAGAAGTGTTGCTTATCAACCTTATGCCCACTAAGATAGAGACAGAGATTCAGATTCTCTCCTTGCTTGCTAATTCCCCGCTGCAGGTTAATATCACGCTTTTGGCGACTTCAAGCTATGTGGGCAAAAATACGCCAAAGAGCCATTTGGATAGATTCTATGTGAATTTTAGCGATATTTTGGGGAGACGCTTTGATGGGGCGATCGTGACGGGCGCGCCTATCGAGCAAATGGCGTTTGAGGAAGTGAAGTATTGGGAAGAGCTCGTGGGGATTATGAGCTATCTTAGGAGTCATTGCACAAGCACGATGTATCTGTGCTGGGGGGCTATGGCGGGGTTGTATTATTTTCATAATATCCCAAAGACTGCGCTAGGGAGCAAGCTTTTTGGGGTGTTTGATCATCGCGTGGTTGAGGCGGATTTGCTCCTAAATGGGCTTGATGATGTGGTGAAAATGCCGCATTCTCGCTATAGCGGGATTGATGAGGCTCTAGTGCGCCAGAAGCAAGAGCTCAAAATCCTCCTAGAGGGGCAGGAGAGTGGCATAAGCGTGCTTAAAGATTCCCAAGATGTGTTTGTGCTCGGGCATTTAGAGTATGCGCACAATACCTTGCAAGAAGAATACGAGCGCGATTTGGCAAAAGGATTGCCAATTAGTGCGCCAGAGCACTATTATGATGCAAGCGGCGCGCCGGTATGCTCGTGGCGATCGAGTGCGAGCGTGTTTTTTGCTAATTGGCTAAATTTTTCCGTCTATCAGGTAACGCCATTTGTGCTATAAGGGCGGTATTTGGGCGATGGCGGGGCGGTTTGGCTATCTGTGTAAATCACGCATATAAAAGCTAATCTTAAATTTTATTAAGATAAAATCGCGACTTGTTTTTTTACAAAACTTCAAATCTAAACCCAAGGAATGCGTATGTATGCGATATTTAAGAATGGAGGCAAACAATACAAGGTAAGCGAGGGGAGCATCGTGCTACTTGATAAGCTAAGCCTTGAGCCGAAGTCAAAGGTAGAGTTTAGCGAAGTTTTGGCACTACACGATGGGGCAAATCTATCGGTTGGCACGCCATTTGTGAGTGGTGCTAAGATTGAAGCTGAAGTGATCAATGAAGGTCGAGGCAAAAAAGTCATCACTTTCAAAAAGCGAAGACGCAAGGACAGCAAGACTAAGCGCGGATTTAGGAGAGATTTCACACGCGTGAGAATCCTCAAAATCACTAAATAAGGAGTTGTAATGGCACACAAAAAAGGTCAGGGTAGCACCCAAAATAATCGAGATTCAGCAGGGCGTCGCCTAGGCGTGAAAAAATTTGGCTCTCAATTTGTGCGAGCTGGGAATATCATCATCCGCCAAAGAGGCACAAAAGTGCATCCGGGCGAGAATGTAGGTATGGGCAAGGATCATACGATTTTCGCGCTTATTGATGGCGTGGTGCGATTCCAACAAAAGAGCAAGGATCGTAAGAAAGTCTCTGTGATCCCCGCTTCTTAACACCCCTTTTGCAAAAGGGGGCTTGCTCCCGCATATCGGGCTTTTTATAAGCCCCTTATCCTCTTAACTCCTCTTTTTAGACAATCTAGCAATTTTTTGTATAAATGCGTGTGAATCTAGCAGGCGAGATTCCTAAGCTATCAAACCTCCATCAACACATTGATTTTTGCTAACAATTACACGGCATTAAGCGGGGCGTTCTCTAAGGGGATTTGCGCTTTTTGCGCAAGAAGGCAGTGAAAATCTATGCTATAATTTTTCAGATTCTCTACAATTTTCAAACATTTCTCGCGCAAGGATTTTTGATGCAGCAACGATACCCAACTAAGCAAATCTTTGTGGGCAAAGTCGCTATCGGCGGCGACGCGCCCATCTCTATCCAAAGTATGACTTTTAGCAAAACCTGTGATATTGAGGCGACTAAAGCCCAAATCGATCGTCTAGCCCTCGCTGGAGCGGATATCGTGCGCGTGGCGGTGAGTGATGAAAAAGACGCCAACGCCCTCAAAAATCTCAAAGCCATCTCGCCCCTGCCGCTTGTGGCTGATATCCACTTCCGCTACAAATTCGCGCTCATCGCCGCGGAGTCTGTGGATTGCATACGCATAAATCCGGGCAATATCGGCTCAAAAGATCGTATCAAAGCCGTGGCTGATGCGTGCAATGCGCACAATATTCCCATTCGTATCGGTGTCAATGGCGGCAGCCTAGAAAAGGAGTTCGAGCAAAAATACGGCGCCACGCCCAAGGGAATGGTGGAATCCGCGCTCTATAATATCAAGCTCCTAGAGGATTTTGGATTTAGCAATATCAAAGTTTCGCTCAAAGCAAGCGATGTGGTGCGCACGATGCAGGCATACAGGATGCTCCGCCCGCTCGTGGCGTATCCATTCCACCTAGGCGTTACCGAGGCTGGCACGCTGATGCACTCGGCTATCAAATCCTCGATGGCATTAGGTGGGCTGCTGATGGAGGGCATAGGCGATACGATGCGCTGCTCTATCACGGGCGAGCTCGAGGAGGAGATCCACCTCGCGCGCAAAATCCTCCAATACAGCGGACGCCAAAAAAACGGCATCACACTCATCTCCTGCCCCACTTGTGGGCGGATCGAGGTGGATTTGGTGAGCGCAGTAAAGGAAGTGGAGAAAAAAATCGCCCATATCAAAACCCCGCTGCAAGTGAGTGTGATGGGCTGCGCAGTCAATGCGCTGGGTGAAGCCAAGCACGCGGATATCGCCATCGCCTTTGGCAACAAAGACGGGCTTATCATCAAAGGCGGCAAGATTTTGGGCAAATACAAAGAAAGCGAGATTTTGGAAGTCTTTATCCAAGAAGTCGAGGCTCTCGCACTCGAGCGCGCCGCTACGGAATCTAAAGGAATCTAAATGTCCCTCCTCCAAACCCTCCAAAACGCCAAAACCGCCACGCACACGCTAAGCCGCCTCACGCTCACGCAGCGCAACGCTCTGCTAGAATCTATGGCAGATTCACTCCTCGCCCATCAAGAGGCGATCCTCCAAGCCAACGCGCGCGATTTGGCTAGTGCCCAAGCCCTCTCGCCCTCGATGCAAAGCCGCTTAAAGCTAAATGCCAAAAAGTTAGAATCTATGGCGCATTCCCTGCGCCAAATCGCCGCGCTCAAAGACCCGCTCAATAGAATCTTAGAGGGTTGGGAAATGCCTAGCGGGATTAGGATAGAAAAAGTGAGCGTGCCCCTTGGCGTGGTGGGGGTCATCTATGAATCTCGCCCAAATGTAACGAGCGATGTGAGCGCGCTGTGCCTAAAGAGTGGCAATGTCTGCGTGCTCAAAGGCGGCAAGGAAGCCCTGCACTCCAACACCGCGATTTTGCGCGCGCTGCATAGTGCCCTGCAAGCCCACGCCCTCCCGCTAGAATGTGTCAATATGCTCGCCACGCACGAGGAAGTGGCGGAGTTTTTGCGCCAAGATGGCTATATAGATTTGCTTATCCCGCGCGGTGGGGAGAGCCTCATCAAGTATGTGCAGCAGCACTCTAGCATTCCCATCATTAAGCACGATAAGGGCGTGTGCCATCTCTATATCCACACTGCGCACAATCCTAGCTATGTGCTCCCAATCGCGCTTGATGCCAAGGTGCGCTACCCCGCTGCGTGCAATGCGATCGAGACGCTGCTCATAGATCGCGCAGTGGCGAGTGAAGTGCTGCCTAGCCTCGCCCGCGCCCTCGCCAAAGAGGGCACGCGCTTGATGGGGGATACGCAAGTGGCGCAAATCATCGCCCTTGATGGCGAGGCGGACTATACGCGCGAGTATGGCACCAACACGCTCAATATCAAAATCGTAGAAAATCTCCACGAGGCGATTGCGCATATCAACACCTTTGGTTCGCAGCATTCTGATGCCATCATCACCAACGACATTGCGGCGATGGAGGAGTTTTGTAATAGCGTCCAAAGCGCGTGCGTGTATGCCAATGCCTCCACGAGGTTTAGCGATGGCGGGGAATTTGGCTTTGGCGCGGAAGTGGGGATCTCTACTAATAAACTCCACGCGCGCGGACCTATGGGGATAGAATCTCTGACGACTTATAAATACAAGATTACCGCGCTGGGGGCGGTTAGGGGGTAGATTGTGTGTTTGGGGAATCCTAGATTCTGTGGTAAGGCATTGGGCTTTGCGATAAAGGAAATTCGGCTTGCACTCAAGGAAAATGGCTCCGCAGGCTTGCATCGCAGAGATTTGCGGATTTTTGCAAAGGCACGCCCGTTTTGTCCGCTAACCTTCTAAAAAATCCCTAAAGCGTA
>NZ_CASDOV010000013.1:0-89103 GCF_949282165.1 uncultured Helicobacter sp.
TAGTGTGTTTAGCTGGGGATTGGCACCACTTAGGGTGATGCGTCTATCAGCATATCCTTCACGAGTGTGGTTGATGACTTCTAGGGATTGGGAGACGAGATGAGAATCTTGCTCTAAATCACGCTTAGCCTTTTGTATGTTTTCATCGATAGCTCTGCCCATAGCTCCTAGCTCATCATTTGCCATAATGGGGATGGGCTTTATCTCTACCTTTTCGTGGTTTAGGAGCTTAAAGAAATTGAAGAGGGTGGAGAGGATGATAGGCAGTCGCGCGCCCACGATTTTACGCACACAATACCACACCACCACCATCACAGAGAGCAAAAACACCACAGACAAAAGCCCGATATGGAGCTGCAAATCATACAGAGGCTTTAGCACCTCTTTTTTGGGCGCGCTTACAAAGACTGACCAACGGCTTGTGTTGTTTATAGTGCTAAAGGACTCCACACTCGCATAGCTCTCATTGCCCACAATCGTGACATAGTCATCAAACATACCGCTTTGGTTTGTAAGGATTGCATTGAGTGTATTTTTGGCTTTTGGGTGCAGGTTTACCTCTTGTAGAGGCTTTAGGATAAGGTTAGGATTTTCGTGTATGGCTATCACACCACTATCGTTTGTAAGCACACGCAAATCCCCTGCATACAAGCTAAGCTTAGGATCAATGAGCCTATGAGAGACATCAAAAAGATTAAAGGTATAGCCCACAATCCCTAGCAGCTGCTTATTGCCACCAAAAATCGGATAGACGATATTTAGCCCCAAAAACTCGCCAGAGCCAAAATCGATCTTGATAGGCTGCCCCACATAGGCTTTTTGCTCGCCATCTTTTGCCTCCTCTAGCATTTTTTTAATCACAGGAATATTGATGATGTTATCGTGTGCTTGTTGCAAGCGGGCGCTGTTTTTGCGCTCATCTGGGCTATGATAGAGCATCACAAACTTGCCGCTTTGGGTAAAAAATCTCTTATCAAGCTCCCCCTCTGGGCGCGATAAAAGATACAAAAAGCTATAACTTGCGTGGCTATTATCTAGCATATTTTCGATGATACTTGCCACGCTGCCCAGATCGACTTCTTTAGGGTTTTCTCGATAGATTTTATTGAGCGAGGAGCCCACGCCGCTAGTGAGCACGATCGTTTCATCAAAGAGCCCCTTCATAGTCGTGGCGTAGTTTTTGGAAGCTTGTGTAATCGTGCTCTTTGTGCTACTAATGAGATTTTTACTCACCTCATTAACCACCGCCGTAGCTAAGACGACAATGCCCACCACCACGATACCTGCCACAGAAGTAAGAAGTTTTGTGGCAATACTTAGAGAGCTAAACCATTTTTTCATCTATTCTCCTTTGATTTCTTTGTAACCCATGCAAAGCAATCAAGTGTCGCCACATCGTGCTTGAAGCACACATGGCCTTGAGTGCCAAGCTTAAAGTGTTACGATTTTATTACAAAAAAAAAAAAAACGCTTAAAATGGGGCGGAATTAAGCAAAAAGTAAGGAGGAGAGTGTAGAAAAGTAAAAGTTTTTAGCACAAAGTGTAGAGAATCTCGGAGTTTAGGCATAGCATAAGCCGAGTTCTGTCGTGGGTGGCTATTTATCTAGGTGCGGTATCACTACCGCACTCTTGCGAAGAGCTAAGAGATTTTAAGACTTCTAACCTGCTCTTCTTGCTACGGATTGGGTTTGCACGGCACAATGTATTGCTACAATGTCGGTGGGCTCTTACCCCGCCTTTTCACCCTTACCAACTTCTTTTTTGGAAAATGGCTCCTTGGGTATGCAATGCGATAAGATTGAAAAATTTGTGAAAGGCACGGACTCTAAGTCCGCTAACCTTCCCCAAATTTTTCAAAGCTTTTTTTGCTTGCAGTGGTAGCCCCATAGAATCCACACCACGCCAAAGGCAAGCCTTGATGGGATTCTATAAAGTGGCAGTTCTATAAACCCCTTAGATTTTCTGAATCTAGAATCCCAAAACTTCTTTAAGATTCTAAACCTGCTAGTAAATCTCATCAAGGCTTGCCCCTTGACTTAGTATGGATTCTGAATCCTTACTACTGCAAACAAAAAAATTAGTATTTGCGGTGGTGCTTGTGGAGCTTTTGGCGGGTGCGGGGGTAGGAGCTACCTAGAGGGTAGTGACTACTCCCCAAACCCGCCAAATCTACGCAATGATTACCTAAAGAGCCATTTTCTCTAGTTGGCGGTTGTTTTCTGTTGCACTTTCCCTTGATTCACACCAGCCATTTGTTAAATGGAATCCTGTCTTAATGTAGCTCGGACTTTCCTCTTTTAGATTCTAAAAGCAACCACCTGCTATGCCTAAGCCGGTATTATATCCCCGCTAAGCCAAACAAAAGCTTAGAGCACTTACAATGCCCCAAATCTCACACACAAAGGCTGACAATGCACGCTTCACAGATTCTAAAATCCCAAGATCTCGCCCATATCTGGCACCCCTGCACGCAGATGCACGATCACGAGGCGACTTACCCGCTCATACCGATTAAAAGTGGCAAGGGCGTGTATGTCTATGACTTTGAGGACAAAGCCTATATCGATTGTATCTCGAGCTGGTGGGTGAATCTCTTTGGGCATTGCCACCCTTATATAAACCAAAAACTTCGCGCCCAGCTTGAAAATCTCGAGCACATTATCCTAGCGGGATTTTCACACGAGCCCATCATCACACTTGCCTCACGCCTGTGTGAGCTCCTCCCTGCGCCGCTTAGCAAGTGCTTTTTTGCCGATAATGGCTCAAGCGCGATAGAAGTCGCGCTCAAAATGGCGTATCACGCTAAGGCTATAGAATCTAAAAGCAGTTTTTATGATACTTTCCTATCCCTAGAGAATGCCTACCACGGCGAGACAATCGGCGCGCTTAGCGTGGGCGATGTGGGGCTGTATAAGCAAGTCTATGAGCCCATATTGCTCCGCACGCTCACAAGCAGCGCGCCCACGCTAGGCAATACCGACAAAGCCCTGCAGGATTTAGAATCTACGCTAGATTCACACCCAAATATCGTCGCCTTTATCCTCGAACCACTCGTGCAGTGCGCGGGCAATATGGCGATGCACACGCCAGAATTCGTCACGCAGGCTACCAAAATGTGTCAAAGTCGCGGGATTTTTGTCATCTTTGATGAAGTGGCGGTGGGATTTGGGAGGACAGGCAGTATGTTCGCACTTGAGCAGTGCGGGGTGGTGCCTGATTTTCTCTGTCTTAGCAAGGGTATCACGGGTGGGTATCTGCCTCTGTCTGTGGTGGTTACGAGTGAGAGAATCTATGAGCATTTTTACGCGCCCTATGAGAGCCATCGGGCGTTTTTGCACTCGCATTCTTATACCGGCAATCCTTTGGCGTGTGCGTGCGCTAACGCCGTGCTTGATATTTTTGAAAATGAAGGAATTATAGAATCTAATAAGATTCTAAGCGCGTATATTTGGGAATGCTCACAGATTCTAAAACGCTTTAGCTTTGTGGGCAATATGCGCCAACGCGGTATGATCCTCGCCTTTGATCTTATAGGGTTTGAAGGACAGCGCAAGGGCATAGAAGTGTATAATAAAGCGCTTGAGAGAGGTTTGCTGCTACGCCCGCTAGGGAATACAATATATTTTATGCCACCTTATGTGATCACACAGCAAGAGGTGGCGTATGTGTTTGAGAGTTTGGAGGCGATTTTGGCTACTCTGTGAGGCGTTATAGTGAGGCTTAGAGCCCCATTTTGCCCGGATTGAGGATATTGTTGGGATCAAAGGCGTGCTTGATTACTCTAAAGAGATTCATCTCCTCTTTACTAAAGGCTAGGGGCATAAAGGGGGCTTTGGCGAGCCCTATGCCGTGCTCCCCGCTCAAAGTCCCCTCTAGCTCCACGGCGATTTTAAAAATCTCCTCAATACACGCATAGCCCCGCGCTAGCTCATCTGGATCGCTTGGGTTTGGCACCATCACATTGGTATGCACATTGCCATCGCCCGTGTGCCCAAAACACGGGATTTTAAAGCCATACTGCTCACTTAGGCGCGCGATATGACTTAAAAGCTCGGGCAGGCGCGATCTGGGCACGGTGATATCTTCGTTGAGCTTTTTTTTGCCATAGATCGTGATACTTTGGCTAGCGTTGCGCCTAGCAAACCACAAATCCTCCTCCTCTTGCGCGTTTTGAGCTTTTTTGAACGCCACGCAGCCATTTTCTCTAAACTTCTGCTCAAGCTGCTCAAGCTGATAGGTAAGCACCTCGGGCATATCGCCATCTACTTGCGTGATGAGGATCGCTCCGGCGTCTATGGGCAAGCCTTTGGCAAATCGCTCCTCGACTGCACGGATACTAAGATTGTCCAAAAACTCCATCGCCACGGGCGTGATACCGCTCGCCATACTCTTATACACCGCATTCATCGCGTCGTTGATACTGCCAAAGACGCCCATAGCGGATTGGCGGTATTTGGGCTTGGCGATGAGCTTGAGGGTGATCTCGGTTATAACCGCTAGCGTGCCCTCACTCGCGATGAGAATCCCCGCTATGTTGTAGCCCGCGACATCTTTAATCGTCTTCTTACCCGCTTTGATGATATCGCCATTGGGCAGCACCGCGCGCAGTGCCATCACATAGTCCTTGGTGATGCCATACTTTGCTGCGCGCATACCGCCGGCATTCTCACTCACATTGCCCCCCAGCGTGCTATATTCTTGGCTAGCAGGATCGGGCGGGTAGAAAAGTCCGCGCTTTTCCACTTCGTTTTGGAAGTGCTTATTTACCACGCCCGGCTGCACGCGCGCGATGAGGTTTTTCTCATCGATTTCTAGAATCTTATTGAAGTGCTTCTCAAGTGCTAGGACAATCCCACCATTTGCCGGCAGTGCCCCACCGGTAAATCCACTTCCCGCGCCGCGGGGGATTATAGCGATTTTGTGTGTGTTGCAGTATTTGAGGATTTCGCTCACATCGCGCTCGTCTCTAGGATACACCACCGCTTGGGGCTCGTATCGCTCCCTTGTGGCGTCATAACAATACGCTATGCGGTGCGCGGGATCGTCATAGCAGTTTTCCTCCCCTACGATTGCCTTCAGCGCGCGGATATGCACAGAATCTAGCGGTGCTATCATACCCCCTCCTAAATATTGCATTGATTAAAAAATATATCAAGCGGATAGTGCTTGCCTGAATCTTTGAGATCCAAATACGCATCGATGAGGCGATACTCGTCTTTGCCGTGCAGGGCGCGCCTCTCACGCACCTTATCGATCATCTCGAGTTCAAACATCACATAAAACAGCGCGTTTTCGGCGTGCTCATCGGCATTGGCGAGAGATTCTAGGAGCTTATACCACGCGTGCGGCTCTAGTATGTCTTTGCTCTGCTGGGCGAGCTGGACATAGTCTTGGGCGTTGAAAGACATTTGCTGGGAGATGCGCGAGAGCGTTTCTGGGCTAAAAAGCTCGTGATTGGCGATAAAGGCGTGTATGAGGGAAGGCTTCATCGAGGCATTATAGCCCACTTGTGAGCTTAGAAGTCGCTCGATATCCTTAGATGAGCCGTGTGTGAGTATCTGCACCACTGCAAAATCGCGTATCTCTTGGGGTTCGCTCTCACTAAGGGCGTTAAAGGCAAATTTACTATCGCTTTGAATCTTGTTTTTGAGATTCTGTATGGAAAATTTATTATCCTTGCTTAGAGCATACGCGCGCAAATCCACGCTTTTGCCACTCATCACATCTTTGTAGTTTTCAAAAAGCTTATCGATTTTGGGCTCAAAGCATTCATTAGAATCTAGCCGCGGCTTGAGATAAAAGCGCGCGAGGATTTTGGAGAGCTTGGAGATATCGGGATTTTTATACACGCGAGATTCTATGGGTTTGTTGAGGGCTTGCTCGTTTATCTGTGAGAAGAGATGGCTGAAGTCATTGCGCGTGCGATAGGAGCGCATAAGCGAGCTCGCCCACGAGGAGGCAAAGAGTATGGAGCTACACAGACAAAACACGAGTATGAGGATGATGAGCCACAGGCTCACGGGGAGATCGAGCTCGCGCCCGGTTGGGAGCGTGAGGGCAAAATTCCCAAGCTCCAATGTGTAGGCATAAATGCCCAAAACCACACAAAACACCACCACAAAAGCCATATAGTATTTAAATCGCATAGCCACTCCTTATCGTTTCTTGAGGTTTTGCATTTTTTGCTCTAAAATCTGCCTTTTTTCCACATCTTCGCGACAATCGATACAATACCTCGCGTGGGGTTTGATTTTTAGCCGCTCGATATCGATCTCATCATCGCACATCTCACAGATTCCATAGGTTTTGTTTTTGATTTTAGTAAGCGCGTAGTCTATATCATCGATCTCGGTTTTTTGCAGCTCGAGGATATTAGCGACTTTCGTCTCATAGAGCGCAGCCGCCACGACATCACTATCATCAGAGAGCTTAGAGCTATACCACTGCTCCATAAGCTCGCCCTTCTCTATCATAGAATCCCGTAAAACCCGCTTTCTTTGTGTCAGCAATGTGCTAAAAAACTCATAATCCATTTGTGCCCTTTGTAAAAGTTATTTGTGGTATGGGTGGTTTGTCATAATGCTTAGCGCGCGATAGATTTGCTCACACAGCACGATTTTGGCGATTTTGTGGCTTAGGGTGAGCGGAGAGAGGCTCAAAGTCTTTAGCGAGCGCAAAAAATCAGAGCTAAACCCATACGCCCCGCCGATAAAAAAGCTCACTTCTTGGTAATTGGCGATGAGGTTGGCAAACTCGTGTGAATCTAGCATCTTGGCACTAGGTGTAAGCGCGATACTAAGGTGTGAGGGTGTGTGCTTGACAAAGGGTGTGAGGGCTTGGGAGTAGGATTCTTGGGCTTTGGTGGCGGAGATTTTTTGCGCCTTGGCGATGGCGTTGTTAAAAACATCGTGTATGAGCAGCTGCGCGCCAAACCCTCTGCATTTCATCACAAAATCCTCCACTAGCTCCTGTGAATCTGCCTTGCTAATACAATATAGGTTGTATCTCATAGTTTGTGTTGAGGTATCTCATCAAATCCGCGATGGTTTTTTTGAGATTTTTGCGCTCCACCACCATATCGATGAGCCCGTGCTCGAGCAAAAACTCCGCAGTTTGGAAGCCCTGTGGCAAATCCGCGCCGATAGTTTGCTTGATAACCCTAGGACCGGCAAAGCCGATGATCGCACCCGGCTCGGCGATAATCACATCGCCCAAAAACGCAAAGCTCGCGCTCACGCCCCCAAAAGTCGGATCGACTAGCAGCGAGATAAAGGGGAGTTTGGCAGCGGAGAGTTTATTGAGCGCGGCGGAAGTCTTTGCCATTTGCATAAGCGAATGCGTGGATTCTTGCATTCTCGCGCCACCGCTTGTGGAGCATATCACGAGAGCTTGGCGTTTTTGGATAGCGCGATTGATGGCGCGCACGATTTTCTCGCCCTCCACAGAGCCTAGAGAGCCACCCATAAAGGAAAAGTCAAACACGACTAATTGCGTGCCAATGCCCTCGATAAACGCCTCCCCAGCGATTGCCGAGCTAGGTCTGCCACTTTTTTGCTCGCCCTCCTCCACGCGCTGCTTGTAGCTTTTTTTATCCACAAATTCTAGCGGATCGATGGGGCGTAAATCCTTGTCGTATTCTTCAAAGCTCCCCGCATCGCACAAAAGCTCGATCCTCTCTTGCGCGGAGATTCTAAGATGATGGTTGCATTTGGGGCAGACTTGGGATTGGGCAAAGACTTCTTTATAATACATCAGCGCATTGCAGTTTGGACATTTGATCCAATGCGATGGTGCCTCACCTTTTTGGGCGCGTGGCTCGGCTTTTTTGGACTTGAAAAAATCGCTAAATGACATACCTAATCCTTACCTTGGGTGAGAAGTTGCATAATGGTAGCAAAAATTTGCTTATCTTTGCTTATAAGCACGAAATCTCTACTCTGATTTATATAGAGCCCCTCGCAGAGATATAGCCCCGCCTTGCTATCATACTCGCGTATGCTACCCACAAAGAGCATAAAGCTTACCTTGTGCGCTAGGCTAAATGAGAGCGCACTCGCGCCTAGAGAGCGGAATTTTAGCCCATTAGCAAAGAGGCGCGCGGCGATATGGGGATTGGAGTAGGCTTTCTCAAAAATCCCGCATTTGGGGGTGTGCGAGTGCGTGGCTACATAGGGCTTGATAGCGCGAGGGCTAGAATCTCGCAGGCTATATTCTAGGATTGTATCCCCGCTGCGCGCGATGAGGCGTTGGGCGCAAAAATCTATCACCACCGCTTCCTTGCAGATTCTATGCGCATCGCACAATGCCACCGACGCGCCATAATAGGGAATGTGTGAGAGGAAGTTGTCACTGCCATCGAGTGGATCAAGGAGGATTATATCGCTTATGCCCTGCGATGAGGGGATAAACCCACTCTCTTCAGAATCTATATGCGCGATGGGGAGCAGGTGGCGCACAAAGATTTTTTGCGCTTCCAAATCCGCACCTATGCTCACATCGCCCCCCGCTCCTAGGGAGTGCTTAGCATAGAGCGCGCTATCAGCAGAATCTAATCGCGCGATAACCTCTCGCCCCGCTACAATGCAGCGCGATACAAATGGCGTGAGTGCAAAATCTCTAAATGTGTCCAAACCTATGCCTTTATGCGTGATCACAAATGCGCGCTACGCGCCTACGCACGCGCGCCGCGCACTGATAAATCATCGCATTATTGACCTTAATCTCTCATAAAGCTAGATTCAAAGGGATTTGGAGAGGTTTTCATAGGATTTGCACAGGATTTCTCCGCGCTTCTAGCAAACTTTACATAATCCTTACGCGCCCTACACACACATTTTAAATTGGATCGTTAGAATTTTCCCGTCCTTTAAATTCAACCAAGGAGAAACAATGAATAACAAAATTTCGTTAGTATTGGCAGGATTGCTTAGCTCGAGTTTGCTTATCGCTAATGAGGCACCAAGCGCACAGGGTGCTCAAGACGCACAGAGCGCACAAGCTCCCGCGCCAAGTGAGAGCAAAAAGGCCGTGAGCAGCTTTTTTGAAGGAATGGAGGCTAAGGGATTTGCGCGTATGCGACTTACCACGATTGAGGGTGCTGGCGGCGGCGGTGCGGATCAGCAGCACAGATTTAGGATCGATCTCACTTCGGGCAAAGTCGATGGGTGGAGCCTCACCACAGGATTAATGTTTAACTACGGTAGCTCAAACCCTACAGGTAGCAGCAACACAAATGGTGCTGCACAGGGGACTATGGCCGTGATTACAGGCAAGGAGTTTAACGACAGATTTGGTATCTCCCAACTCTCGGTTAATAAGGAGCTAAAGGGCGAGGACATCAAAGCCGAGTTTCGCGCTGGGCGGATTTCGATGGATTCAGTCTTTAGTGATAAAAACACAGATATAGGCACAGGTGCTATCGCCAAGCTCCAAACAGGCAAGACTAAGCTAGCCATAAACCTCTATGATAGCTGGATCACAAGCCATGTCATCTACAGCCTCCGCGGTAGCACTAGCAATGGTGGCGTAGGCCTCGGAAGTAGCAACAACAGCCGAGGCTCTATGGGTAACGATCTCATCAGCCTTTCTGTGAGCGGAGAAAAGCTCGGGGGCTTTAGCTACAATGTTTCTTTGGCGCATATCAATAGGTTGCTAAACTATATGGCCTTTGGTGAGGCAAAATACGACTTTGGCGGATTTTATGTGCTAGGGCAAGTCTCGGCAGCAGGTATGGTGGATAATGCCAACTTCATGACAGGTGCGGGGGATTTTACCAACACGGCTTGGGGATTCACACTCCGCACCGGTAGCGGGGACTTTGGACTAGCAGACTACAGCGGCTTTGCTAACAAAGATTGGGCAAAAAGCCGCGGGCTTTATAACTTCCAAATCGGCTATAAGAGCAAAGAAAATCCCTTCTCCTTCAAGCTCGGCTATCTGGGGAGCTTTGGCGATGGCTATGGCACACTGCTCGATCACAAAGGCGGGATAAATGTCGCTGGGAAATTCTGGGTAAATAGCACAGGAGCGACAGCAGAGGGCTTTGGCTTCATGGGTGCTGGGGGACGCGCTGGCTCTAGCATACAGGTGGGCTACCTCGTGCTAGATTATGCATTGACAAAAGCATGGAAGCTCGGGCTAGACTACTCATTCATAAGCGGGGACAACAACTACCCATACATTCCAAGCGTGTTGAGCCAAAGCGACATAAATGACGCACAAAATGGCAAGGGGATCACTTTCCAAGAGATTGCGCCATCGGTTACTTATAAAGTCGGCAGACTCACTGCCACTGCCTACTATGGGCAAAATGTGGGAGAGGTGAATTACGGCAGAGGGCGCGTAGAGATGCGCTATGACTTCTAAGCCCTAGAGGCTTTTGCACTCTTGTGAAGAAATGCGGCTTTTGGGCGGGGAAAATAGCTCCTTGGGTAATCATTGCAGAGATTTGGCGGGTTTGGGGAGTGCTCACTTACCCTCTAGGTAACTTCTACCCCCGCACCCGCCAAAAATTCCACAAGCACCACCGCAATGACTAATTTTTTGTTTGCAGTGGTGAGCTTATAGAATCCACACCAAGCGGGGCAAAGCCAAGCGCGGAGTGTAAGGAAAATATAAAATCTCGTGTGGGCTTAAAATCTAGCCTAGCAGAATCTCAAGTAGATTCAGAATCTAAGAAACTCACATAATCCACAACGCCAAAAAATCCTAACAAGGCTTTGCCAAATATAAATAATAGTGCGTGCGTAAGCACGAGCCTAAGCAGAATCTAAAATCTTTACAGAATCTAAGCCGGTGTAAAATCTAGCGCAGATTCTAAAGACAATGACAAAATATCAGGAAGCACAGAATCTAAGGCGGGGGATTTAAGAGATTCTAAAAAATGCGCAAGTGCAGAATCTAAGCACTCACAATCCACAAGGCTAAGAGCCTAAGCAAGGCTTTGCAAACACAAACACCGGGCGCGTAGCGCGCCGATGTTTGCCGCAAGTCTGCCTAGAGTCTAGACTCGTAGCGACGGAGCATATACAGACGCTTGAGGAGTTTTTTCTTAGCGTTTATCTTTTGCTTCTTGCGGCGCTCTGTCTGTGGCTCAAAAAACCTCCTAGCTCGCGTCTCGGTAACGACGAGATTTCTATCGGTTTGCTTTTTAAACTTTCTATACGCTTCATCGAAGCTCTCGTTTTCACGCACTTTGATACCCGGCATACGCATCACCCACTTTCTTGTATAAAATAAGGGTGGCATTGTAAAGCAAAAAGTCTAAAACAAACATTAAGGAATGATGCGCTAGAATGCCGCCTTTACATTTTGTGTGCTCGTAGCTCAGCTGAATAGAGCAACAGGTTGCGGTCCTGTAGGTCGGGGGTTTGAATCCCTCCGAGCACACCATCTCGCACTGCATTTGGTGCGACTCCGTGAAACTTCCTCACTACCTTTCAATATTTTGGTATCATTTCAGAATCTTTTTTGCAAATCATTTAGGGCAGGGACTATGGAGCGCAATGTCAAATATTTGAGCATTGGTATCGTTTTTCTTGGGATTGCTATAGGGTTTTGTGTCTTTGTGCTGTGGCTAGGGCGATTTGACTTTAGCACTAGCAAATACAACACTTACTATATCCTCACGCAGGACGAAGCCTCCTCGGTAGGGATCAACACGCCTATCAAGTTCAAAGGCATCGCGGTGGGTAAAATCAGTAATGTGAGCTTTGAAGATCTCGCACAGGGGCTTATTAAAATCACGCTTGCGCTAGATTCTAGCCTAGAGGTGCGTGAGGACTCCTATCTCACCATCGCCTCTAGCGGGCTTGCGGGGGCGAATTACCTCGCGTTTTTTCAGGGCTCTAGCACGCAGCCAAACACCTCACGCATCATCGAACTCAAAAAAGGCGGGCTTGATGTCCTACTCCAAAAGGTAGAGGCTATCGGCGATAAAAGCCTCAATGTGATGGAGGGCATCAGCGAGCTCACCAATGCCCAAACCATAGCAAATATCCAAAGCACCTTTTTGTATCTCTCACAAATTAGCCAAGATATGGCACAGATCACCAAACGCCTAGATTCCATCACCAAGGCTGTGGATACCAATCTCCAATCCGGGCAATACGATGTGCGCGCGATCCTAAATCCTAGTCTTTTGCAGCTCCAAGATACGCTATTGCAAGTCGATCGTTTTTTTTCCAAAGCCACGCATTTGGTGGATAAAATCGAGAAAAACCCATACGATAGCCTCTTTGGCAAAAGGCAAAGTGGCGATAAGTGAATCTAGCAGTGCGCAAATCTAGCGGGCATATACACCAACACATAGCAAGGAGCAAAAAGTGAGAGCAAAATACCTAATCGCAGGACTTATCGTAGCCATATACGCAGGGTGCGTGAGCGTGGATATAAAGACTGAGATACCAGAAGTGAGCTTTTATGATATCTCCCTGCATAGCCAAAAAATCCTCAAAAATCCAAGACAGAGCTATGGGATGATCATCAGCGCGGCACTGCCCTATGATAGCACCGATATTTATAAACTAGATTCACACACGCTGCGCACGCGTATCCTGCCCAATGCCCAATGGGTGAGTAAGCCCAAGGAGATGCTTGTCGCGACTTTGGGGGGGATGATGAGCGAGCGGGGGCTAAGCCTCATCAAGCCGCCATTTGGGAGCGTGAAGATGAGCAAAATCATCAAGCTCCATATCGATAAGATTCTCATTATCCAAAAAGAGGGCGGAGAATACGCCACATTGAGCGTGTATTATGACTTGCTAGATGCCAAGGACGCGAGCCTGCTCAAAAACGGCGTGATCGTGCGCGAGAAGCAAATTGCTGATATGCGCGAGTTCGCGCCGGTATTTTTGGAGCTAAGCCAAGAGGTGCTCTCAGAGGTTATCGCGCAGATTCTATGATTGTAATGCAAGTTTTGCGCCGCAAAACTTGTGTATCGGGGCGTGAGGCAGAGCCCCTCGCCCCTCCGCTTACGCGTTCATACATTGCATTTTTTGGCAAGTTTATAGAATCTCTTAGTGTAATCGTGTCAGGAACGCCACTTGGGCTAGCACCTTTTCTATAAACCGAGATTCTAAGCAGCTTACAGAATCTAAAACTCTGAATCTAGAAACTAAGTCCGCCCTAGATTCTGTAAATTCTTTGGGGCTTGGATTCTGTGCCGCTTAGATTCTGTATTTTCTCATTTCTCAAAGTCACATTCTTACGGATATTTCCTAGTTTCTTTGTATCGCTTGTTTTTGCAAGAGGGGGAGTGAGGCTTACAATGTGCAGGTAGGGCTAAGTGGCAGCCTTAAGCGTGCGAAGGTAGCTCCTCCTCATTTTTTACAACTTAGGTGGGCGGGTAAGCACTCTTTAGCCTCCCCCCACCCCGATTGAGCTTACTACGGGGTGCATTCTGCACACTGAATCTATTTGATTGGATTTTTGCGCAGTAAAAATGGCGCAATCTTGCAATTGTGCTAGGCTCGTGCTACCGCACACACTATTCTTAGAATCGAGCGCCTCGCTAAGATTTTTTGGCGTTGTGGATTGCGTGAGTTGCTTAGATTCTGAATCTGCTGGGCTAGATTCTGTAAATGCTTTTGAATCTATTGGACTAGTTTCTATAAAAAGTCTTAGATTCTAGCTTGTGCAAATCTCAATTGGATTGCGAATCTAAAACATTAAAACCCAATTCTAATCTTTCTTTAGATATTCTGTAATACCTTGTGTGTGGATGTAGATTTTGGATTTGTCCTCCCTCTCCAAAGGAGGCTTGGAGAGTTCCAGAGAACACAACAACAAATAAGGAAGGAAAGATGCACTTCAACCCACCCGCCCAACCAAGTGCATCTTTTGAATTTTTATGGCGTAATTATAAACATTTTTCTTTAAATAAAAATTAATAACAATTCTTATTTTGATAAATTCCTCAAAAATTTTGTTTATGGATAAAATCAAAAAGCGAATCTAGCCCAAATCCTCGGAATGATAATGCCACATAATCAAAGCTATGAGTAAGAATAAAATGATAAAAAAGTCGTGAAAGAAAAATATGCACAGAAGTATGGCGGACAGGGAGGGATTCGAACCCTCGGTAACCTTGCGGCTACGCGTCCTTAGCAGGGACGTGGTTTCAGCCAACTCACCCACCGGTCCAGCGGATAAAAAGCGGGATTTTAACCCAAAAAACATAAAACAAGGCTTAACGCGCTTTTAGCAAATCTTAGCGAGAAATATGCTAGAATCCGAGCTTTTGAACACAAATGACAGACAAATAAAGGAATACGATGAAAAAATACGCGTTTCTATTCCCCGGACAAGGGAGCCAAAGCGTAGGTATGGGCAAGGAGTTTTATGAAAACTTCACCCTCGCTAAAGAATTGTGTGATGAAGCGAGCGAGGCGATAAAAATCGATATGAAAGACTTGCTCTTTAACCCAAATGACAACCTCAATCTCACGCAATACACGCAGCCAGCGATTTTTCTCACCAGCTACATCGCTCATAGTATCCTGCAGCAGGAGCACCCTATAATGCCAAGCCTCGCGTTTGGGCACTCGCTAGGCGAAGTGAGTGCATTTGTGGTGGCAGGTGGTGCGGAGTTTAGCGCGGGTGTGAAGCTCGTGCATACCCGAGGCGCGCTAATGGCAAAGGCTTGTGAGGGACAGGATGCGGGTATGATGGTTGTCGTGGGGCTTGAGGATAGCGCGCTAGAGGTGTTTTGTCAAAAAGCCCAAGATGGGGGCAAACAAATATGGTGTGCCAACTACAATGGCGATGGGCAAGTCGTCCTAGCGGGCAAAAAAGGCGATCTAAGCGCGTGTGAATCCGATATAAAAGCCCTCGGAGCCAAGCGCGCACTCCTTTTGCCTATGTCTGTGGCGAGCCATTGTCCTATGCTAGAGCCGATTTTGGGGGAGTTTGGCGCGCTTTTGGAGGAGAGTTTGAGCGGCGATGCGTCCGTGCCAATCCTCTCCAATGCGACTATGCAAACCTACCAAAGCAAGCAGGAGGCAAAGGATTTCCTAAGCAAGCAGCTTATCGCCCCCGTGCTCTATAAGCAATCCGTGCTCAAGGTGGATCCACAAGTCGATGGGTATATAGAGTTTGGCAATGGCAATGTGCTAAAGGGGCTTAACAAGCGCCTAAGCCAAAAGCCCACTTATAATGTGAGTAGCCTCGCCACGCTCAAAGAAACCCTAGAATCGCTATAAAGGAGCTATGTATGAAAGTTGGCATTATCGGTGCGATGGTTGAGGAGGTTACCCCGCTTATCGAGGCATTTAGGGGCTTGGGCTGCCCTATCGCGCAAGAAAATCTCGGGGGCAATACCTACTATAAGATAAGCGTGGGCGCAAATGAGGTGTATATCGCCTATAGCAAAATCGGCAAGGTGCATGCCGCAATCACTGCGAGCGTGATGATCGCGCATTTTGGTTGTGAAAAAATCCTCTTTAGCGGCGTGGCAGGGGGATTGGCAAAGGATCTCAAAGTCGGCGATTTGCTCATCGCTTCCAAGCTCTGCCAGCACGATGTGGATATCAGCGCGTTTGGGCACCCGCTAGGCTTTATCCCCGAGAGCGCGACTTTTATCGCAGCAGACGCGGAGCTAAACGCCCTAGCGCATAAAGTCGCCAAGCTCATAGGCAAGGAGCTCCGCGAGGGCGTCATCGCCTCGGGCGATCAGTTTATCGCTAGTGAATCTAAAAAAGCGTGGATTATTAAAGAATTTGGCGCAGACGCCGTGGAGATGGAGGGGGCGAGCGTGGCAGTAGTGTGCAACGCCTTTGGCGTGCCCTTTTGTGTGTTTCGCTCCATCAGTGATAGTGCCGATGGCAGCGCGGATGTGAGCTTTGATGAATTTTTAGAATCCGCAGCCAAAATCAGCGCGCAATTTACCCTCCAAATGTTAAAAGCCCTAGGATACGCGCTTGAGCTCTAGCCCTCTCTCGCGCCTCATTATCGTGCGGCACGCGCACGCCCTAGACAGAGAGGAGTTTGCGCACAAAGCCCCGGATGATTTACTGCGCCCCCTTAGCAAAAAGGGCAAGGCACAGAGTCAAAAAATCACGCGCTTTGTGCGGGACTTTCTGGATACTAAATCCATCGATCGCCTTATCAGCTCGCCCGCCACAAGGGCACTCCAAACCATCAAGCCACTCACCAAATCCCTCCCCCATACGCCTTTTGAGATCTCTACACTCATCGCGCCAGATTGCGGATATGAGGGCTATGTGAGGCTTTTGGAGCAGTGTGGGGACTCGCAGACATTGCTCATCGTGGGGCATCAGCCCGATATTGGGCTTTTTGTGGAGTTTCTGACAGGCTGTGGGGCTCTCACGATCAAAAAGGGCTGTGTGCTAGAGCTTGTGCGCAGGACTAGCCGAGATTCAGACAAGCCCACGATGTGGCAAAATGCCTTTAGCCTTAGCCTCCTTATTGATCCCAAAAGGCTGTAAATGCGCGGGGCGTTTAGTATGCTAGAGCTCGTGTTTGTCATCGTGATACTCGGGGTTTTGGCGGCTATCGCTATCCCGAGATTCTCGCTCACACGCATAGACGCGCAAGTCGTGGCGATAGAAAACGACATAAACAACGCCATTAGCACCATTCAGCGCGAAGTCTTCTCACAAAACCTCGATCCCAAAACCCTCACGCTCTCCCAAATCTTCACGCTCGCAGGGCTTAGTTCCTCGCGGTGGGTGCTGCAGGGCAATGCCATCACGCTTGGCAAAAACGCCACGCCAGATACGCAAAACTCCTGTATAGCCCTAAGCCTCACAAACGCGATTTTGGAGCTCAAGATTACCCAAAAGGCGGATTCCACGCTGTGTGAAAAGCTCTTTGCCAGACACCCAAATGGGGGCAAACAAATCCCGCTTAACACTTCAAATGCCATCTTTTAGGGGCGCATTTAGCGCGCTAGAATTGCTGTTAGTGATTGTCGTTGTGGGGGTTTTGAGCGTTGGCGCGCTTAGGGTGGTGGAGCTGCAGACACAAAAGATGTGCTTGCAGAATCTGCGCACCAAGCTCGCTATGGCGCACGAGCGGCTGCACACGCTGTATCTGCGCGAGTTTTTAGATTCTGTATCTTTTCAGAATGTGCCCCTGCAGGCTCGGGCGATTTTGGATTCTCTGCATGCGCCTAGTGCCTCGTGTGGGTTTGCTTACGCGCATCCTATGCTGTATGCGCGCGTGGGCGAGGTGCGTATCGCCTTTAGCATAGAGCCCCAAGATCTCAGCCAAAATCCCAAGATCTCCTGCCACTACGCCACACCGCTGTGTAAGGAGTTTTTTAATCGGGTTTTGGATAAATAGCAGATTTGATGGCGTGGCGCAAGGACTAAGCAGAATCTGTGTTTTTTCATTTTTTAGAATCTCTTTGGATTCTGTGATTGTTTTAGAATCTAGCGGGCTAGATTCTGTAAGTTGTGCGTCTTTTAGAATCTCCGCACTAGATTCTGTAAATGTTTTAGATTCTGAAACCACACTAGATTCTGTAGATTCTCTGTTTCTTAGAGTCGTGTTCTCACGAATACTTTCTAATTTTTTAGAATCTTGTGTTTTTTCGCAAAAAGGGGTGTTATCCCCTCCCCGCACTCTCAAAGCCCCGAAAAAGTCTCCACTGTTTTTGCTGCGCTTTGCTTGCAAGCCTTCGGCACGGCAAACGGGGAGAGTGCCTCGCTTTTCCGCTTCTAGCGCAATCGTTGCGGAGGCACTGCTGCCTCCTTGCCCCAACGATTGCACACCACGAAGCGGGCGAGGGGTGGTTGGTGCTATCGCACCTACACATTGATTTGATTTTTGCGTTGCAAAAATGGCGCAATTTTGCAATTGCGCTCGGATCGTGCTTGCGCACGCACTATTATTAATATTTGGCAAAGCCTCGATAAGGTTTTTTGAAGTGATAGATTCTGGAAGTTGTTTAGATTCTGAAAAACTAGATTCTAGATTTTGTTTTTGTGAATCTTGGTTGGATTCTGTGGGGTTACTATCGCTAACAACAAAACGAAGTTTCTTTAGAAAATTAGTCATTGCGGTGTGGCTGTGTAAGTTTTACGGATTTTTTGGAAGGTTAGCGGACAAACCGAGCGTGCCTTCCGAAAAATCCGCAACCTTATCGCATTGCAAGCCTGCGGAGCCATTTTCCTGTGAGAGAGCCAAATTTCTTTGGCTACACCCCCAACCCAGCCAACAGGCATTCAAAATTATGCTAAAATAACGCCCCAATCAACCCCAAAACAAACACACACATTTAAGGAGTCGCGTGGAGAAGCTACTGCAGTGTTTTGAGTATATCAAACGCTATCACGTCGATATGCTAGATTCTATTAGCATTATGCTCGAGCTTTTTATCATCAAAAACTTCCACCCCGATATTTTGAGTGAATCTATCGCGCTAGGTAGTAAGCGCAAGCCCCTCGCCCAAAGCCTCAATGCTAAGATCGAGGAACTCATCGGGCAGGAGCTTTTTATCGCTATTAATCCCAATATCAACTTCCTAAAGATTCTAAAGCTTATCCAAGCCACCGACACCACGCTAGGCAATATCGAAGAGTTTTTGCACATCATTACCCAAAAAAAGACTTCCAACAAGCTCTACTACTACTCCACGCCCCTAGAGATAAACGAACTCCTCGTGCGCCTGCTAGACATACAGAGCGATGAAAAGATCTACAATCCCTGCTATGGCATTGGCACATTGTTTTTGATGATTTCCCAGATTTTGCGCGCTAAGCAGCCAGACTCGCCCATCGCCCTCTATGGCGAGGAGCTAGATACGCGCCTTGCCAAAGTCGCCAAACTCACCTGCAAGCTCGCAAACATCGCCTGTGATCATCTCATCATTAATGACATTCTAAAAGCTCCATTTTTTGAGCAAAAGTTTGACAAAATCATCTGCAACCCCCCATTTAGCGCGCATATAGGCGTGGAGTATCTCAAAGACGATAAGCGCTTTAAGGGCTTGCATAGCCTTGCTAAAACTTACGCTGAATGGGTGTTTTTAATCCACGCGCTCTATTATCTCAAAAAGCGCGCAGTTTTTATCCTGCGCACACAGACATTGCAAAAATCCAGCCTTGAGAGTGAGTTTATGCAGAGATTCTATAAGCAGGGGCTTATCGAGGCGATTATCGAGCTGCCCAAAAACATCTTCCCCCACCAAAACGCCGATTTTTGCGTGCTCGTGCTCTCGCCCGATAATGAAGAGATTCTAAACATCGATGCTAAGGGCGAGCGTTTTTGGAAAAAAGATGGCAAATACAATCGTCTTGTTAATCTTGATGAGATTTTGGAGGCGTTTTTTACGCGCAGAGAAAACGACTTTTGTTTCCTTATGCCTTATACGCACCTAACCTCCTACCATCTCCCCCTTACGCGCAAAGACACCCAACACAAAGAGGGCAAGAGCTTAAGCGCACTAGGCGTGGAGATTTTTCGCGGGCAGCGCGTGTATGGGGGCAAAAGCGACACGCGTATCGACTACTACGATGTGGGTTTGGCGGATTTTAGCGAGTATGGCTTTAGCGAGGAGTTTTTTACCAAACGCTCCCTAGGCGATAGCTTCAAGGTGCAAAAATACGCGCTAAAACCCTATGATATTTGCCTTTCACTGCGTGGCAATACGCCAAAGGTTACGATTTTTAGCCCAAATATCGCGCACAAACTCGCGGTGGCAAATGCTGGGATTGTCATCGTGCGTTGTGTGAGCCCTAGGCAAGCCATCGGATTGTATTGTTATTTTTACTCACACCAAGGACAAAAGGCACTAAGCACGCTCTATGAGCACTACACCAAAAGTATCGATATACAGAATCTAAAAAGCCTCATCATCCCCACAGACTTTGAATCCCATAGCCAAGAGAGATTTGAGCAAATCTGTGCGTTCTCTAATCAGCTAAAAGAAGTCAAAGACGCCCTAGAGGCTTTGCGAGGCTAGGTATGGAGCTAGTAGAGAGCAAAATAGTGGGCGTAAAAAGTGGCGAGAGGGTCGTGGTGATGACGCCAAACAATCTGTATGGCTGCACTTTGGGCGATGAGGTGTTTGTGGGACCATTTTGTGAGATTCAAAGCGAGGTGAGTGTGGGCGCACGCACGCGGATTCAGAGTCATAGCTTTATCTGCTCGCTCGTAGAGATTGGGCAGGATTGCTTCATCGGGCATGGCGTGATGTTTGTCAATGATCTTTTTAGCGAGGGAGCTCCGGCAGATTCTAAGGACAAATGGCGTGCTACCAAAATCGGCGATAATGTCTCTATCGGCTCAAACGCCACAATTTTACCCGTATCAATCTGTGATAATGTCATCATTGGTGCTGGCAGTGTGGTAACCAAAGACATAACAACAAGCGGATTTTATGCAGGCAACCCGGCAAGATTATTGCGCAAGATTTAGTCAAGATGTTGTTTTAAGGAGAGAGTAAATGGTTAATGTTGTTGTAATACTTGTAATACTTTTTATCATATTAGGATTTGTTTCAATAAGATTTATTATGTTTATTATGTTTGGAGGAAAAACAAGCAAACAAGCAGATTGCGAACTAGAACAACAAGAGCAATATTTACAAAAGATACGAGAGATTTGTATAAAGCATCAACTTACATTGAGCTTACAATATAAAAAATGTCAGACTATATATGGCACTTTAGACAAAAAGAAGTGGGATTCAGAGGTTGAACATTTTATAGAATGCGTAATAGGAAATCCTCCAAATTGGGTCCCTTATGAGTGGATCAAACAGGAAATTGAGGTTATGATAAGTAGGGAGACACAAAATTTATCTAGTATAACAAATGGTTATGAGTTTGAGGAGTATTGTGCAGGTGTCTTGAGAGATTTAGGCTATGATGTTGTGGAAACTAAAAAATCAGGCGATCAAGGCGCAGATATAATCGCCACCAAAGATGGTAAAGAGATAGCTATACAATGCAAGTATTATTTACGGCCAGTG
Organism: uncultured Helicobacter sp.; assembly: GCF_949282165.1. Classification (NCBI taxonomy): domain Bacteria; kingdom Pseudomonadati; phylum Campylobacterota; class Epsilonproteobacteria; order Campylobacterales; family Helicobacteraceae; genus Helicobacter; species uncultured Helicobacter sp. The sequence goes on from NZ_CASDOV010000013.1 coordinate 20,939, forward strand.
GGCAATAAGGCTGTGCAAGAAATAGAAGCTGCAAGAAAATTTTATAAAACTAAATATGCAGCAGTCATCACAAATAGCACTTTTACCTCTCATGCTATGGAATTGGCTAATAGTTGCGGTGTTTTATTGATTAATATAGCAGATATTGAGAATCTAATGTTTTATCTTAAACAAAAGGAAAGCGAATTGTGAATAGTTTTGGTATGCTTAGGCATCTCGCCATCATTATGGACGGCAATGGGCGATGGGCGAGTGCAAAGGGTAAAAACCGCACCTTTGGGCACAGACAGGGTGCAAAAGTCGTGCGTGAGATCACGCAGTATTGTGCTGGGCAACATATCAAATACCTCACGCTTTATGCGTTTTCTACCGAGAATTGGCTGCGTCCAAAGCAGGAAGTGGAATTTTTGATGAAGCTCTTAGAGCATTATTTGCAAAGTGAGCTAGAAGTCTATCAGCGCAACAATATCCGCTTTGTCGTCATCGGCGATATTGAGGGACTAAGCAAAAAGCTCCAAAAACTCATACACACTATGCAAAATGCCACTGCGCAAAATACGGGGCTAACGCAATTTCTCGCCCTAAACTATGGAGCAAAAAACGAAATCGCCCGCTCGGTTTTATCGCTGTATAATCGTGGCGTGTTTGAGCAGGCTAAGAGCCTCAAACGCGAGCAATCTATCGACTATGTTATAAAAAATATCGAAAACACTCTCGATACGCGCGAGGTGAGCGCGGTGGATCTGCTCATACGCACGGGCGGAGAGATGCGCCTCTCAAACTTCCTGCTTTGGCAGTGCGCGTATGCTGAGTTGTTTTTTACCCCCACGCTTTGGCCTGATTTTGGCACCAAAGAGCTCGAGGGGATTTTGCAGCGATTTGCGCAGCGCAACCGCCGCTTTGGGGGTTTATAGAATCTACTCCATTGCCACACCGCACTCCTGACGCGGCTACACCAAACAATCACAGAATCTCGCATTTAGACTCTGTGTATGAACGCGTAAGCGGAGGCAATGAGGGCTTTGCTCTAGCCCGGTTTATAGCAAAGGTGTTAGCCCAAGCGGCGTTAATGAGGTGGTGACACCAAAGATTCTGTAATCTTGCCAATAAATGCAGTGTATGCTCGCGCAGCGGAGCGAAGTGGGGATTTATTCCCCACAAGCGATAACAAGTTTTGCCACGCAAAACTTGCATTAAATGTTCTAGGCTCTAGCGCACTTGGTAGATATAATCAAATTGCGGAAGCCTAAAGATATTTTCATCGCCAACCTTGATTTGCCCTATGAGTGACGCGCTAGAAAAGGCGTATTTGATGAGCGATTTTGGCGTGATATATGGGATCGTGAATGCGCTGCTTTGATACACGAGATCGTATTTTTGTGCCATATTTTTGAGATAGGTAGAATCTATAAAATGGTGCGAAGAGCTATTGATAATGATAAAATCGCCCTTGCTCGGAGTGCTTGGCGCACTTTGGCTATAAATGCTAAGCGATGAAGTCTCGCTATGCTCAAGCGCCACTCCATCGTGGTTTGGCTCGTGGGCTTTGATATCAAAGTTTGAGATATGATACACCTCCTGCAAATATCGCCCGAAATATCCCCAATACCAAGTATTGTAGTTTCTGCCGCGTCCATTGCCATCAAAATAGAGCGTGATATGGGGATTTTGCCTCGCTTGCGCGGCGATAAACTCAAGGCTTTGGTGGAATCTCACGCCCTCGCCCTTGAGCCACACAAAGGTATAAATCCCTGTGGGCAGGGCATTGAGCGCAAACAAAGCGCAGCATATAATCGCCACAACCTTAAAAAAGAGCTTTTTGGCATATCCTAGGGCAAAGAGATAATACACCACGCTCGCGCCACCTAGGATATACACGGGTATGAGATAGTAATGCTCAAACAATCGCAGCGCGATAAAAGCCCCCAGATACGCCATACCGCTAAAAAGCAGGGCGTCAAAAAAGAGTGAATCTCGTGCTTTTTGCCACAGCAGCTTGTAGGCACGATATGCTGCCAATGTGCCAAAAAGCCATATCACAAAGCAATCATTGAGGCTAAAATTTGCCAAACCCTTTAGGACGCGCAAGGCTTCACTTATCACGCTAGGGCGTTGGTAGGATTTGAGAATCTGTGGATAGACAAGCCACAAATAGAGTGTGAGAAAGGCTACTGCGCTTAAGACAAGCAAGCCATAATACACCAAGGCGCGCTTTTTGTGCGCCCCATCGCCTCTAGCACTCATCACTAGCCCAAAGAGTCCAAAAACCCCTATGGCGAGGAATGTCGGCTCTTTGAGATAAATCGCGAGGTTTGCGCTCACTATCCCAAGTGCCATATAGCGCACACGAGGGCTAAGATAAAATCTCAAACTTGCATACACAAACGCGAGCAGACACAGGCTCTCTAGTCGCTCTGGGTAGCAGATGCCCACCATAATACTCACAAACCCCGGATGCAAAAACAAACCCACAAACATCGCCAACACAAACCACTGATAGCGTTTGGGTATGCAATAAGTTTGGAATACACAATCTAGGATTTTCCATAGCAAAATGCCACTGCTAAGCACGATAAGGGCATTGAGTGTGAAAAACGCATAGGGCGAGTGCGAGAGGGGCATTAGGAGATTGAGATCTATCGAGGCTAGGGGGAAAAATCGCCCCGCGTGTGGTTGGTAGCCATTAAATATGGGTTTGTCGTGCAAAATATCAAGCCACATCCAAACATCATCGAGATTGAATGTGTAGCGCGCATAGATGATGATACACACCGCATAGACACAGACAAAAGCAAAAGTGAGGGATTTTAGGGTAGGAGTGAGGTTGTGGGGGCTTTGGCTTCTCCTAGCCCCCCCCCCTAATTACTCCTTTATGTAGTGAATCTTGCTGCATAAAAGCCTCCGTAATGTAGGTGATTGTAAGCGGGGCGGATTATACAGAGTGCTTGATAAAATGCGCCTAAATTAGCAATCTCTAAAAGCTTTTTTTTTATAATGCCACACAGCACATTTTCATCACACAAGGTATCTTAAAATGGATAGTTATCAATACAGTGAGCTTATAAAAGAGCTTAGTAGCAAGGTAGAAAATATCGCTAAAATCATCAAGCCCCAAGAGTTGCGCCAAGAGCTAGAGGATATTGCTACACAGGAGCTAGATCCAAAGTTTTGGGAGGATGCTAAGAGGGCGGGGGAAGTGGGCAAGCTCAAGCGCAAAAACGAGCGGCTACTAGAGGCGTTTAACAAAGCAGAGGGAATGCTACAAGACTGCAAGGAGCTTTTTGCGCTTTTAGAATCAGAGAGCGATGAGGCAGCCCTAGCCGAGCTTTTTGCCCAAGCTCCCGAGCTAGAATCCACCATCACAGCACTTGAGATACAAGTAATGCTTAGCGAGCCAAATGACAATGCCAATGCCATCATCACGATTCAGCCCGGTGCGGGCGGGACAGAATCCCAAGATTGGGCGAGTATGCTCTATCGTATGTATTTGCGCTATGCCGAGCGACGAGGTTACAAAGTCGAGCTGCTAGACTACCAAGACGGCGAGGAAGCGGGGATAAAGGGCGTGGCGTTTATCATCAAGGGCGAAAATGCCTATGGCTACCTAAAGGGCGAAAACGGCGTGCATAGGCTCGTGCGAATTTCGCCCTTTGATGCCAATGCCAAGCGGCACACGAGCTTTAGCAGCGTGCAGGTAAGCCCCGAGCTCGATGATGATATCGACATCATCATCGAAGAGAAGGATTTGCGTATAGACACCTATCGTGCGAGTGGTGCGGGCGGACAACACGTCAATAAGACAGAATCTGCCATTAGGATCACCCACCTCCCTAGCGGGATCGTCGTGCAATGCCAAAACGACAGAAGTCAGCACAAAAACAAAGCCACTGCGCTCAAAATGCTCAAATCCAAGCTCTATGAGCTAGAGCGACAAAAACAGCAAGAGGGCATCGCCACGCAAGAAAAAAGCGAGATAGGCTGGGGACATCAGATCCGCTCCTATGTGCTCGCACCTTACCAGCAGGTGAAAGACTTGCGCAGCGGGTATGCCACGAGTGATACGAGCGGCGTGCTCGATGGGGATATGGACAAGCTTATAGAATCTGTGCTCGTGCAGAGGGGATAGGATTTTCTCAATGCTTGCAGCGGCGCGCCCATCGCTACTCTCGCTCTTTGTCGGGCTTTGGGGTGCGTTTGTGTATGGGGGCGATGCCAATCTCGCGCTTGAGGGCTCAAGCACGCAAAGAGGCGCGTTGCTACTCAATGCAAGCCCGCAGGAGACGCTAGATACCGCGCATTTTCAAACTGCGCGCGTGCTAGCCCTAGAGCTCGGGTTTGATAGAGAAAATGTGTTTGTCAATGCCTTTGAGCTATGGCATTATGATTTTGTCGGCGTGAGGGAGTTTCCCTTTGTGGTTTGGTTTGATCTTAGCACGCGTGCTAATCTCTTTAATATCAGCGATGGACGCTACCAAGCTACGCTCAATACCCAGACGCGATTTTCCCCACAAGCAGAAATCGGATTTGGACCCTACATCACCAAATGGGATAGACTCACGCTCTATGCCCTGCCCATTGTGGGCTCGCGCTATGAGCTTGTGAGCAACACCTATCTTATCGCTAGGGCGGGATTGTTGCTTGAATTAGGGCGCGTGCGGATACGGAGCGAGGTGAGCCGCTACCTCGATCAGCGAAACAATCGCGGCTATGATTTTAGCTTCACAAACACTCTGTATCTCGCGTTTTTGCCCTCCGATTCTATGCGCGCTACAATCTCTACACAACAAACGACACGCTTAGCTATCCTGTGAGGGAGCTGCATATCGTGTCGTTTGGGGTTAGTTATAGGTATTTTGGGTTTTAGTTTTCCTTACGCACCAGAAAATGGCTCTTTTTCGTTTCGCTGCGCTCACATCAGCAGAGCGGGTAGTCATTGCAGAGATTTGGCGGGTTTGGGGAGTAGTCACTACCCTCTAGGTAGCTCCTACCCCCGCACCCGCCAAAAACTCCACAAGCACCACCGCAATGACTAATTTTTTGTTTGCGTTGGTAGCCCCACACAATCCACATCAAGCGAGGCAGAGCCAAGCGCAGAATGTAGAGAAAATACAGAATCTAGTGTGGGCTTAGAATCTAGCCTTTCAGATTCTAAGAAATTTACAGAATCCACAACGCCAAAAAAGCCTCGCACAAGTTTTTTGAAGTCGTGGATTCTGCATTTTGCTTTTGTGAATCTTTAGAATCTATAGGGCTAGATTCTGTAAATCTTGAGATTCTCTATTTTGTTTTTGTGAGTTTGGTTGGATTCTATGGGAGCAGATTCCGTAATGGCTTTAGAGTCTATAAGCTCGATTCTAAGTTTTTATCAAAATCCCCAAACTTCCCACGCAATCTTATGCAAGGCTTTGCTAGAATTTTAGGATTGCTAAATCCACTACAAGGAAAGCTAGTGCTAAGACATTGTAACCACTGCCAGCTCGCCTATGAGGAGAGCACGCTCAAAAGGCTCTCACATAATGGCGAGGAGCTGTATTTTTGCTGCAATGGGTGCGAGAGCGTGTATATGCTGCTGCAAAAGGCGGATTTGGGGAGCTTTTATGAAAAGCTTGGCGAGGTGGCACTCACTCCGCCCACGCAGGATAGCTCGGAGGATTTGGGCTTTTTTGACTCCCCGAGCTTTGAGCAAAAATATATCCGTTTAGATTCTGCTAATCCTAAGCTAAAAAGCTGCGCGCTTATCCTCACTCATATCCATTGCGCGGCGTGCGTGTGGCTCAATGAGCAAGTCCTCAACTCCCAAAAGGGCATAAAAAGCGCGAGTATCAACTACACCAACAACCGCCTACATATCACTTGGGATAGCGCGCTCATCAACCTTTCACAAATCATCAGGCTCATCCGCTCCATCGGCTATGACGCCTATGCCTACGATCCCAAGATTCAAGAAAATGCTGATAAAAAGCAAACAAGGGAATACTACACGCGCGTGATTGTCGCGCTCTTTTGCACGATGAATATTATGTGGATCGCGGTGGCGCAATATAGCGGGTATTTTCTGGGTATCGAGGAGTATGCGCGCAATGTGCTAAACCTCGCCTCATTCCTCCTGTGCTCACTCACGCTTTTTTACTCGGGCTTTGCGTTTTATAAGGGGGCGTATTATGGGCTCAAAAACGGCTTTATCGGTATGGATATGCTTGTGAGCGTGGGCTCTAGCCTCACTTATGCTTACTCCATTTATGCCGCGCTCACACATAGCGGGGAGACTTATTTTGAATCTGTGAGTATGATCATCACCTTTGTGCTCATTGGGAAGTTCCTAGAGGTGCGGAGCAAAAAGAGCGCGGGAGAGAGTTTAGAATCTCTCTATGCGTTTTTGCCCCAAAATATCACGATTTGCAAAAACGGCGATGAGTGCGAGCTAGAGATTAAAAAGCCCCAAGAAGTGCAGGTGGGCGATGTGATTATGAGTTTGCCGGGTGAGAAAATCGCTATTGATGGAATCTTACTTAGTGATAAGGGGCTTTTTGATACCAAGGCGATTAATGGCGAGAGTATGCCCCTAGAGGCAAATGCTGGGCAGGAAGTGCTCTCTGGCTCTATCAATCTTACGCATAAGATTCTCTATCGCGCCACAAAGAGCTTTGATGATAGCCTGATGAGCAAGCTCCTAAATCTCGTGGAGCAAAGTCTCGCGCACAAGCCACATATACAAAATCTCGCCAACGCCATCTCGCAAAATTTCTCACGCACGATACTAGCCATTGCGCTGTTGTGCTTTCTGGGCTGGTATGTGCTAGGGGGCAAGGGGGCAGAAGGGGCGATGATTATCGCCATTTCTGTCATCATCATCGCCTGTCCTTGCGCGCTCGCGCTCGCCACGCCCATCGCCACGATCGTGGGGATCGCGCAGGGGTATAAAAAACACATACTTTTCCGCCAAGCGAGCTTCCTAGAGACGCTTGCCAAAGCGCAAGTGATCGTGTTTGACAAAACCGGCACGCTGACTTTGGGCAAACCACAAGTGTGCAAGGTGCATATAGATAGGCTAGATTCTGAAAATGCCGCGCTCCTTTATACACTCACGCATTCTAGCAAGCATCCCATCTCGCTTAGCGTGTGCGCCTATGTAGAAACGCACTATGCGTATTTGCGCCCACGCCTTGTGGCGCTGCACTCCTATGAGCAGGTGGATGCCAAGGGAGTGCGCGCACTAAGCTTAGGCGAGCGTGTGCTTGGCGGGAGCTTGGTGTTTTTACAAGAGCAAGGTGTGGCAATCCCCCCGCTAGAGCTAGGGGGAGGTATGATATTTGGCTTTGCTAAAGGAGGGGAGCTGCTCGCACTCTTTGAGCTAGAAGATGCGCCTAAGCCCTATGCGAGGGAGCTAGTGGGCTATGCGCGCGCTCGAGATATGGAGGCAGTTTTGCTAAGTGGCGATAGGGAAGTCAGCGTGCGCAAATGCGCCCAAGATCTCGGGATTAGCGAGTATCACGCGGGCTTTTCGCCGCTAGATAAGGGTGCGTTTATCGACAATCTCAAAGCCCAAAATAAAATCGTAGTGATGGTGGGCGATGGGATAAACGACGCGCTAGCTCTTAGCAAAAGCGATATCGCCATATCAATGGGCGCGGGAAGCGATATAGCGATTTTAAGCAGTGATGTGGTGATCCTAAATGATAGCTTGCAGGGCGTGCAAAATGCCCTAGACTTAGCCAAAATCACTTTTGCAACCATCAAGCAAAATATCACAATCAGTATCGCCTACAACGCCCTCACGATCCCAATCGCCCTTGCGGGGCTTATCATACCGCTGTTTGCGGCATTTTCGATGAGCTTTAGCTCTATCATCGTGGTGCTAAACTCCCTGCGGATTAAGAGTCAAAGCAAATAGGGATAAATAGGGGGAATGCCTTTTGCTTAAAGTAGATTCTAAACAGAATCTAGGAGTGCATTATGATAGAAGATATCCTGCAAGCCCAACCCCAAGCCCAAAAGCTTGTGGAGAAAAAATCAGCGCGTAGCGCGGAGTTTGAAAAATATCTCAAAGAAAGCACCCAAAACCTCGAGGGGCTAAAGGCTAGCAGCATAAAGCCTGCGCAGAGCAAAGAGAGCAAAACACAAAAGACTTCTATGACAGAATCTAAAATAGAATCTAGCGAGGCTAAGGAAGCCAAAAAGAGCGCGCCCAAAACTGCTCCAAACACCACAGAGCTGCTCGCTGCCTCCCTCTCGCCCGAAGCACTCAAATCCCAAGAATCCACCACACTAGCCAAAGCACCCAAGGACACGCCGCTCGCCCAAGCCCTCAAAGCCGCGCAAGATCAAGGCACCAAAGGCACACAAGAGAAACAAGCCCTGCAAGATATGGCTACAAATCTCGCTCCTAAGCCTGTTGCGGCAATTAATCCGAGCGATTCAAAAACGCTTGAAGATGTGCAAAATCTCGCCAAGGAAAAGGGGCTAAATCCTGCTGCAATCACGGCACTAGAGACACAGGAGGTAGCACAAAAGCCAAAGAGGACGCCAGAATCTGCTAAGCAAAAAATAGAATACGAGGCAGAAAACGCCGAGGATCGCGTGGCAGTCATCAATCGCGGCAGACAAAAGCCCAAAAATATCACAAGCAAGATCTCTAATATCTATGAAGAAAGCAAAGCAGAGCAAGGCAGCTCTACGCTAGGCTCAATGCTTGGTTTAAAGGACTTACCCCGACAAATCTAAGCCACAAAGCCAAGATTCACAAAATAAAACCATAGAGGAGCAAGGCGGTTCTACGCAAAAGAGCGCGCCCAAAAATCCCAAAGCCCAAAAATCCCAAGATGAGGTAGCGCAAAAAAAGCAAGGCAAGGCACTAGAGAGCGCGCCAAACTCTAAAGAAGCGCAAGCGGGGAGGGTAAAGGAGGGCACACAGAATCTAAGTGCGCAACAAACAAACGCGCACGAGCCACATACGCAAAAAACGCACGATACGCCCACAGCACCCAAGCAAGATTCTCAAAACCTAGAGCTAGATTCTCTAACACCTCCTTTAGAATCTAACGCCCCCAAAGCAGCGCAAAAGACAAGCCAAAAAGCCACGCCAAAGCCAAAAACCACCCTCAATGAGGAGCAGCCCACCAAAGCCGATAATGCACGAGATTCTAAGCAATTATCAAAAGAAGCGAGCGTGAGAGAGCCAAAAGAGCAAGCTGCACAAAAGCCCACGGAGCAAACTCCCGCAACGCAGGCTATGGCACAAGCCACCCAAGAATCTAGCGCGCACACTCCCCAAGAGATTTCCCCCGATGAGACGCTCCCTCCCCCCACCACGCCAAAAGAGCACACAAAAAACACGCACGAGCCAAGCGCGCCAAAGGCGCAAAAACAAGACAAGCAAGACGCACCCCAAAAGCCCCAAGCCCATATCGCCAAGCACGCAGCCGCGCCACAAGGAGAGAGCGCATCTAGCGGGGATTCTAAACAGCAATCCTCCCACACGCCCCTAGATTCTCAAAAGCCCCAAGCTAACCAAAGTGTGCAGATGGCAAACGAGGAGTTTGCACAGGATTTGGAGCAGAGTGCGCGCGCTATTGAGCACATACAAAAATCTAGTGAATCTAAGCCCACCAAACAAGCCCCACAAGCCAACCACACGCCCAAAGACGCGCCCCAAGCTCCCACAGCTAGCGCACAGGCAATCAAACCCGAAGTGCTCTATAGAAGCGTAGCCGCGCGCGAATCGGTGCGCAATTTTGCCTCACAACTCAGCCAAGAGGTACTAAACTACAAGCCCCCCATCACCAAGCTTTCCCTAGAGCTAAATCCACAGAATCTGGGCGCGCTAGAGCTCACTATCTCCAAAAAAGGCAAAGATTTGCAGGTGCAAGTGGTGTCTAACCCCACTGCTATCAATCTCTTTGTCAATAACCAAGCCGAACTACGCGCTAACCTCGCGCAAATGGGCTTTAGCAATGTGGATTTGAACTTCTCCCAAAATGGCGCGAACTCGGGGCAAAAGCACCAACAAGGGCGCAGAAACCAACGCCAAGCCTACCAAGCAAGCGAGGGGAATGAAAATGGCTTAGAATCCCACACGATGGTTATCACGATACCACAATACGCATAAAGGGCGAGTATGGCGATTGATCTAGGGGAAGTAACGGGCGCGACTGCTAAGATAGAAAAACAAAAGCAAAATCCAAAAAATATTAATGAACTTGACAACGACGCGTTTATGCGTCTTTTCCTCGAGCAGCTCAAAAACCAAGATCCCACCGCGCCAATGGAGACGGATAAAATCATCACCCAAACCGCCCAACTCACGCAAGTGGAAATGCAAGAACAAAACAAAAAAACGATGGTAGAAGTGGCTGAAGCGATGAAATCCACCCAAGAAACCAACAAGGAGCTCAAAGAATTCCAAGAAAAAATGAAAGAATCGCTTGAGAGCCTCAATGAGGGTATGAAAACTACCGCGTCTTCAAATAGCGCGATGGCGGCACTCAATGCCCTCCAATCCGTCTCGATGATAGGCAAAATCGCTGAAACCGATGTCTTTGGAGTGAATCTAAACGCGGGGGATAGCGTGAAGTTTCAGATATTTTTTGACAAGGCGATTGACGCGCAGCAGGGCGAGCCAAAGATCCATATCTTTAATGAGCAAAATGAGCTCGTGCGCGCCCTCTCGCTCAAAGAATACGCGGGTAAGAGCGGCTATGTGGAGTTTAGCTGGGATGGCAAAGGCGATAATGGGACGCAAATGCCAAGCGGGAGCTACAATATCCGCGCAGAATACAATCTCGATCCCACCACGAGCCAATACCACACTGCGCGCGTGGGGCGTGGCGAGGTGCAAAGCATCATCTTTGATAAAGGCGCGCCAATGCTTAGAATGGGCGATATGATTTTGCCGCTGCAGAGTGCCATAGAGTTTTATAACAAGGATCACAATCTATGAATGGCACGATGATCAATTCTTTTAGCGGGATAAAAACTCACCAATTTGGGCTAGATTCACTCGCTAATAATATCGCCAATGTCAATACGCTAGGCTATCGCGAAAACCAACCACAATTTGAAAGCCTCTTTGCTAGCTCTATGGATTCACTCAATGCCAATTCTGCTATCAACAACGACTACAATTACGGCGTTACCAAAGCAAGCAATGCCATCTCCACACGCAGTGGGAGCTACAAAAATAGCGATGGGGAGCTTGATGTCGCCTATGAGGGCAAGGGGTGGTTTGTCGTGGGGGAGAATAAAGAGGGCTCCTTTGTGATAAAAGATGATGGCTATGAGAGCAAGCAAAAGACTTATTTCACGCGCGATGGGAGCTTTTTGCGTGATGGGGAGGGCTATATCGTCAATTCTAGCGGGCATTATATGTATGGCGTGGATTTGGGCAAGATTAGTAATAATGTCTTTACCACCTCAAATAATAGCGATGAGGACTTTGCTAAGCTTGGCACAGGCGAGCTAAAGCCGCTGCAAATCCCCCAAGATTTGTATTTTAAGCCCGTGCTCACTACCAAGGTGGATTTGAGCATAAACCTCAACAAAAAGCAAAGCACCACCAACGCCACGCAAGTGTATAGCCTGCCTAGTGGGAGTTTTGATGAGGAGCGGTTTTTAAATGCTGATTTAAATGGCTTTAGTGCTAATGGCGAGACTTTGGACGCCACGACTTTTGATAAGCTTCTTATCACTCTGCGCCACAATGGGCATAATCAAGATATAGAATTGCGCTATGGCAGGGATTTTCGCACCTTTAATGAACTCAAAAACGCCCTTTTAGAGCGCGCGGGGCTGGGGCTAGATCTCACGCGCCTCCCCGATGGGAGTATCTCAAAGGCAGGGCTAAAGCTCTCAAACGCCACCTACTCCACAAAAGACATCAGCATTAGCGGGAATCTCGCCGAGAAACTCGGCATAGCCGGGCGTAATGATAGCTTTGCTAGCGGAATAGATTCAGCATATAGCCCTAGCAAAACTTATAGCAGGGGCGATATAATCAATGCACAGGGGATTGTATTTGCCTACACAGGCGAGAGTGGCAATAGCAATCCGCTAGAAGATTCTACAAATTGGGAGGTGCTAGATACAAGCGCGCTAGGGGAGTGGCAGGAGCGCACGAGCTATCAAGTGGGCGAGCTCATTAACCATCAGGGCAATGTCTATAAACGCATAGAATCTAGTGGCAGTAGCAATCCGCTAGAAGGTGGCTGGGAGCAGGTGCTCCCATCAGCGCGCAACCTCCCGCAGGAATTTACCGAGGGCACAAACTACGCGCCAAAAACTATCGTGAGCTATCAGGGCAGGCTTTATGAGCGCATAAGCGAGGGGAATTCAAACCCTAGAGAGGATAAAATAGGCTGGAGGGCGCTAGATACACATAGCTTTGAGAGTGCCTACCTAGAGGTGCCTAGCTATCAGAGCAATGTCGAGGTGTATGATGAGAGCGGGGCGAAGTTTTTGCTCCAAAGCCATTATTATCTCCTAAATTCCGCAGATGTTACGACCAATCCGCGTATCAACGAGCGGTGGGAGGTGCGCACGCAGCTCTTTAACCAAGATGGCACAATCGCGCTAGGCGAGGCAAGCACGCACGAAATAGCCTTTGATGAAAATAACAACCCCATCACACAACCCATCACGATCGCTTTTGGCGATGGGGAGATCACTTATAATATCGCAGGGAGTGCTGATAGACGCAGTGCCAATCGCCTCTATCAAGATTCACAAATCCTCCAAACCGAGCAAGATGGGCGGAGCGAGGGGCATTTGCAGGATTTGCGTATCGATAGAGATGGCATTATCTTTTTGTCCTTTACCAACGGCGCGTTTGAGGCTATGGGGCGCGTGGGCATATCGGCGTTTGTCAATGATCAGGGGCTAAAAAAAGTGGGCGGCAATCTCTTTGAGATGAGTGAGATTGTTAGTGGTGGCGACACTTATATCAGTAGCGGCAAGCCCTTGCTTGGGTGGAGCGGGCAGCATTTGCGCTTTGGCTCGGTGCTCTATAAGCACCTCGAGACAAGCAACGTCGATGTGGGCAGCGCGCTAACCGATCTCATCGTAATGCAGCGGGGCTACTCGATGAACGCCAAGGCTTTCACAACAGGCGATGATCTCATCAAAGAGGCTATCAACCTCAAACGCTAGCGAGTTTTAAAGTAATTTTTTGCTAAAATCCCCGCCCAAAGCCCAGTATAAAGGATTGTTATGCAAATCACTCTCTTACACGCCACGCCTTTAGAAATCTGCTCAAACGCTATTAGGACTTGTTGGCAGAGCTTTGATAAAAGTGATAATGGCGGGGAGAGGGATTTGGCACTTATCGATCGCGTGGGCAATAAAAACAAGCACAGCTCGACTTTGGAGCATTTGTTTTATAACTTTTATATAAAAGGCATCTCGCGTGCGTGCCTGCAGGAGCTAGCACGCCACAGAATGGCAAGCCTAAGTGTCAAATCCACGCGCTACACGCTCAAAGAGCTCAAAAATTGCGAGAGTTTTTTGCCACTAGATTCTAGGAATCTTGCGCGCGCGCAGCAATTCCTTGTGTTTTGTGGAGAGCCAAAAGTCAATGAAGCGAGCGTGCGTGCGCTCGAAAACCTCAGAATCTTGCTAAGTGAGGGGATTAGCAACGATTTGGCGAAGTTTTGTATGCCAGAATCTTATAAAACCGAGCTTGCTTGGAGCATCAACGCCCGCTCACTGCAAAACTTCCTCTCGCTGCGTAGTGCCAGAAGCGCGTTGTGGGAGATTCAGCAGCTCGCCCGCGCCATTTTTGAAGCCCTGCCCCAGTCACACAAATACCTCTTTGCCCACTGCCTCGAGCAATCCCCCACGCCAAAAAATCCCATGCCACACGCCTAAAGACACGCTATGGAGCCCCTTCTCATCAACCACGCGCTTAAGCCACCCCTTGTGCGATGATTTGGCTTGATATCACTGATCCCAAATATGTGCTCTTTTTCCGCGCATTTTTGCCCTATTTGAGTGCGCTTGATGAGGTTTGTATCACCACGCGTGCAAGCAGTGAGTATGATGAGTGCGTGAGGCTTTTGGAGCTTTTTGGGATGGCGCATTATTGTGTGGGTGGCTATGGTGGGGCGCACATAGCGGATAAATTCCGCGCGCGTATGCGCAGACAAGAGGAACTTTTGAGGCTTTTTGGCGAGAATCTCCCCACACTCCTCATCACGGGCGCGAGTGCCGATGCGGCGCAGGTAGCCTTTGGGCTTGGCATACCTATTGTGCATTTTGCCGATACGCCTATGGCGGGGCATATTTGCGATGTGCGCCTGCTTACCAAGCTCGCACGCCTCACCCTCCCGCTCTCAAGCCTCATCTTTTATCCCTTTGTGCTGCCGCGGGAATGCTTCAAGCTGCTTGGTATGAGTGAGGAAAACCTCATTAGCTATCCCTTTATCGATGTGGCTTTGTGGCTGCAGGATATGCCAAAGGGCAGGGATTTTCGAGAGATTTTAGGCTTGCCCACGCACCGCCCCACGATCCTCGTGCGCGAGGAGGAGTATCAAGCCCACTATGTCGCGCAAAAACTGCCCGTGATTTATGAGAGTATCGCGCTACTCGCCCAAAGCCTCGATGCAAATATCGCTATTATGCCCCGCTATGGGTTTAGAGAGCTAGAGCGGGAGTTTGGGGATTTGGAGAATGTCTCTATTATCTGCCAAAAGTTCGCGCCACAGGAGTTTTATCCCTTTATCGATGTGCTTGTGGGCGGTGGGGGCACGATGAATCTAGAATCCTCCTACCTAGGCATACCCACGATCTCTACGCGCTCCCTGCTGCTTTTTCACGATACATATCTTTTAAAATACCGCTTGATGAGCCACGCCACAAGCGCGCAGGAGGTTTTAGGGCTTGTGAGAGAGGCATTAGCACGCCAAGCCCCAAGGCTTAGGCAAGATACGCTCTTTTTCCGCGCACCCAGAGAGCAGGCTATGCGCGCTATCATCGAGCAAATCGCGCAGAGATTCTATCGCTCCTAATGCAGGCCTAAACACACAAATGCCTATTGCTCACACACTCTAGCCCCGCCCCCGCTACAGAATCTAAAGCCCTAGATTCTGTCTAGCATGCACTCACGCACTCACTCCTCAAGTCTGTTTGCTTAGATTCTATAATCCCACTACCACAAACAACAAGTCCGCGCAACGATTACCCAAAGAGCCATTTTTCCCGCGCACAAGCAAATTTATAGAATCTAATGCAAAAAATGCCTCACACCACTAAAATACATCGCTATGCCAAATTCATCGCACGCCGCTATCACCTCATCATCGCGTATGCTCCCACCGGGCTGGATCACTGCCGCCACGCCCACGCTATGTGCCATATCGATACTATCGCGAAAAGGAAAAAACGCCTCGGACGCCAACGCACACCCGCGCAAATCTAGCCCCATATCCTTTGCCTTGGCAATGGCGGCTTTTGAGGCATCCACTCGGCTTGTCATACCCATACCTATCGCCAGCAGCGCGCCATCTTTGGCATACACGACACAATTTGACTTGGTAAGCGCAGCGACTTTATACGCGATTTCTAAATCCCTAAATTGCGCCTCATCTGCCGCCTTCTTGCTCACAAGTCTAGCCTCTTGCACCTCGCTCACACCCACGCTATCGCCCTGCTGATACACAAAGCCCCCTTGGATATGCTTAAAATCATAGCTATCGCGCGGCATATACAGCACTCTCTCCCCCTCGCGCGCGCAGGCAAAAATCTTAGTGCGCTTTTTGGATTCAAAGACTTTGAGCGCCTCATTACTAATGTCCGCACACACAATCACTTCGATAAAAATCTCGCTCATCTTTTGCGCCAATGTCTCATCGATGACGCCATTTACCGCTACCACGCCTCCATACGCGCTCACGCTATCGCATTTAAGTGCGCTTATGTATGAATCTAGCAGGGTTTGCTTCATCGCAAAGCCGCAAGGATTGCCGTGCTTAATGATACACACAGCAGGCGATTTGCCAAAAGCAGTGGCGATGGATACCGCCGCGTTAATATCTGTGAGATTATTAAAGCTCGGCTCGCCCTTTTTTACGCGCAAATGCTTGCTAAAAAACTCGCCAAACTCATACAGCGCGCCCTTTTGGTGGGGGTTTTCCCCATAGCGCGTGTCAAAAACCTTTTGCCCTACGATAAACTGCCTTTCTCCAAAGCCCTGCTTAAAGCGTTTGTTCATATAGTTGGCAATCATTGCATCATAGCTCGCGGTATGCTCATAAGCCTTTATCATAAGCTCTGTGCGGAATTCTAGGGTATTCTTACCCGCTTTTAGATTCACAATCACGCGCGCATAGTCGCTAGGGCTTGTGACTATAAGCACACTTTGGAAGTTTTTAGCAGCTGAGCGCACCATCGCTGGACCGCCTATATCGATATTTTCGATAATCTCATCAAAATCCTCCGTGCGCTCAATAGTTTGTTTAAACGGATAGAGATTCACGCACACGATATCGATAGATTCTATATTGTGCGCTTTGGCACTTTGGCGGTGCGCGGCGTCATCGCGGCGATACAAAATCCCGCCGTGGATTTTGGGGTGGAGGGTTTTTACCCTGCCATCAAACATCTCAGGACTCTGCGTGTGCTCGCTCACTTCTTTTGCGCCTACACCTGCTTGCTGCAACGCCCTAAGCGTGCCTCCCGTGCTTAAGATTTCATAGCCTAGATTCACTAATTCCCTGCCAAACTCGACAATCCCCTCTTTGTCGCTCACACTTAGTAGTGCATACATTTTGCTTCCTTTTATGCTGACTTTGTTACAATTGTGGAGTTTGATTGTATCCTATATCGCGTGTGAGGAGACTTAAATGATCTGTGTCTTTGATATCGAGACGATCCCTGATACCCACTTACTTGCCCAAACTTTTGGCTTTAGCGGAAGTGCGGTGGAGATTTGCACCCAAGCCTTTGCCCACCAAGCCCAAAAAAGCGGCTCGGAGTTTTTGCCCATTCCTTTTCATCGTATCATTAGTATCTCAAGCGTGCTATGCGATGATTTTGGGCATTTTATCAAGGTGGGTAACTTCGGGCTGAAGGCAGGCGAGAGGTTTGCCAAAGAGAGTGGGGAGCTAGATTCACAAACGCTTGATGGTTTAGAATCTGGAATCCTCAGAGATTTTTGGGAATGGTTTAATGCCAAGCAACCAAGCCTTGTGAGCTTTAATGGCAGGGGCTTTGATATGGTGGCACTCACTCTGCGTGCTATGCGCTATCGTATCCAAGCACACGCGTATTTTGAGACAGACAATCCACAGGCTAATAAAAACAAATGGGAAAACTACCGCCAACGCTACAGCGAGCGATTCCACACGGATTTGCTCGATAGCCTAGGGGGATTTGGGGCGGTGCGCGGACTTAGCTTAGATTCTGTGTGCAAGATGTGTGGGATCGTGGGCAAATACGATATGAGTGGCTCGCAGGTGTATGAGGTGTTTTTTAGCCCTAGTCTCACGCGCAAGGAGGCACTAGAGAAGATACAAGAATACTGCCAAAGCGATGTGCTCAATACCTATTGGCTCTATCTCAAATATTTGCTGCTAAAGGGCGAGCTGCTTGTCAGCGATTATGGAGCGATTTTGGAGGAGTTTAGGGCAAAGATCCCACAAAATCAGGGCTATTTTGAATCTTTTGACACACAAATCACACAAGAGCTAGCAGAGCTAGATTCTGATAGAAGCTAGATTCTAAGGCGGGCAATGGACACTCCATACACAACCAAAAATGGCGAGATTACGACTAAGGGCGCGCTCATTAGCGAGATAGAATCTCTGCTAAACACCCTAAGTGTGGGCGCGCACACTACGCGTTTGAATCCCGAGATTATGCGGCTTTTAGAAAGCGAGGAGTTAGAATCTCTGCGTGATAGCCTGCTGCAAAAAGATCCTATCGCCCAGCACTCCGATTGGCTAAAAGGCTTGAGTGCTAAGGATTAGGGCAAAAATGCTACAATGCGCGCAAATCTCACACCACAAGGACACATTATGAAACCCACGATGCTCGTCGCTCCCAGCCTGCTCTCGGCG
Source organism: uncultured Helicobacter sp. (assembly GCF_949282165.1). Lineage (NCBI taxonomy): Bacteria > Pseudomonadati > Campylobacterota > Epsilonproteobacteria > Campylobacterales > Helicobacteraceae > Helicobacter > uncultured Helicobacter sp. Next base: position 38,983 of record NZ_CASDOV010000013.1, read on the forward strand.
GATTTTCTCAATCTTAAGCGGGAGGTGGAGGCTATCTGTGCGACGCGATGTGATTATCTGCATATCGATGTGATGGATGGGCATTTTGTGCCAAACCTCACGATAGGACCGCTTGTGGTGGAGAAAATCGCCCAAATCGCTACCAAACCGCTTGATATCCATCTGATGACGCGCAATAGTGAATTTTTTGTCAAGCTCTTTGCGCCGCTTAAGCCCGCGTTTTTGAGCGTGCATATGGAGGAAGTGTGCCATCTCGATAGGCTGATAGAGGAGATCAAATCCCAAGGCATCAAAGCCGGCGTGGTGCTAAACCCGCACACGAGCCTAGAATCTCTACGCTATATTTTGCCAAAGCTAGATTTGGTGCTGCTGATGAGCGTCAATCCGGGCTTTGGCGGGCAGAAGTTTATCCCATATAGCTTGCAAAAACTGCGCGATTTGCGCACTTTGCGCGATGAGCTTAGCCCCCAATGCCTCATAGAAGTCGATGGCGGCATTAGTGCGGAGAATATCGCGCTCATCAAAGAAAGCGGGGCGGATATGGTGGTAGCAGGAAGCTATATCTTTGGCGCTAAGGATTATGCCAAGGCGGTGGAGAGTCTTAGAATCTAGGCTCTAGAAATCCGCCTTTTGCGCACAAGAAAATGGCTCCTTGGGTATGCAATGCGATAAGATTGCGGATTTTTCGGAAGGCACGGACGCCAAGTCCGCTAACCTTCCAAAAAATCCGCAAAGCTTACACAGCCACACCGGTAGCCCCACACAATCCACACCAATTCGGCGGCAAGCCAAGCACGGAATCTCAAGTAGATTCAGAATCTAAAGAAAGCCTAGAATCTAGTCTAACAGAATCTCGTGCAGATTCAGAATCTAGTTCAGAATCTAAACAACTCACACAATCCACCACTTCAAAAAACCTTATCAAGGCTTTGCCAAATTTAAATAATGTGCGCGATAGCGCAAGCCGAGCGCAATTGCAAAATTACGCCATTTTTGCAGCGCAAAAATCACATAAAATGTGTAGCGCGTCAGCGCATACCGCCCCTCGCCCGCTTCGTGGTGTGCAATCGTTGGAAAAAGGAGGCAGGAGTGCCTCCGCAACGATTGCGCTAGAAGCGGATACAGCGAGGCACTCTCCCCGATTGCCGAAAAGAAAAAGCGGCGCTTTATTCTTTTCGGGGCTGGGGAGAGCGGGGAGAGGGGAAACCCCTTTTCTTTTTGCGCAAACACGAGATTCTAAAAAAAATTAGAAAGTATTCGTGAGAATGCGACTCTAAGAAACACAGAATCTACAGAATCTAGTGCGGAGATTCTAGGAAGCACAGAATCTAAAGAGATTCTAAAAAATGAGCAAAAACAGAATCTAGGCAATACAGAGTCTAGGGCATTTGCAGAATCTAGCCCAACAGATTCAAAGACGATTACAGAATCTATAAAAGCAAATGTAGAGAGCACAACATTCAAAGTAGATTCAGAATCCAAAACATTTACAGAATCTAGCGCGGAGATTCTAAAAGACGCACAGAATCTCTAAGAGATTTAGAATCCAACCTACGAAGCGGGCGAGGGGCGGTATGCGCTGACGCGCTACACATTTTATTTGATTTTTGCTCCGCAAAAATGGCGCAATTTTGCAATTGCGCTTAGGCCTCGTGCTTACGCACGCACTATTGATATTTGGCAAAGCCTTGATAAGGTTTTTTGAAGCAGTGGATTCTGTGAGTTATTTAGATTTTATAAACGCTAATTGGTGGTTGTGTGTAAATACCAGCACAAATAAGGAGTGTGTGAAAGTCGCGTTTTCTTGTATGCTTTGCTTTGCCCCAAAGCCTTGGCTTAAGAGCCAAAGCCCTAAGGGGGTGTGATTAAAACACGCCCTGATCAATCATCGCGTTGGCGACTTTTCTAAAGCCCGCGATATTTGCGCCAAGCACGAGGTTTGTAGGCTCGCCAAACTCCGCTGCAGTCTGACTTGCGTTTGTGAAAATGCTTCTCATAATGCCCTGAAGTCTCTCATCAACTACCTCAAAACTCCAAGGATTCATACTCGCATTTTGCGCCATTTCTAGTCCGCTCACTGCCACGCCGCCAGCGTTTGCCGCCTTGCCCGGACCATAGCAGATTTTTGCTTGGATAAAGTGATGCACCGCCTCGATAGTAGAAGGCATATTAGCCCCCTCGCTCACGCATTGGCAGCCATTTTGGAGCAATGTCTTAGCGTCTTCTAGGCTTAGCTCATTTTGTGTCGCACTAGGGAAAGCCGCAAAGCAAGGAATCGCCCACACGCCATTAGTGCCGGGCTTGTAATCACTCGCTTTTGTATAAACCGCGCTACTTCTCTTAGCGGCGTATTCTTCAAGCGAGGCGCGTCTGACTTCTTTTATCTCTTTGAGCAGTGCGAGATCGATACCCTCTTTGTCATAAACCATACCTTTAGAATCGCTCACGGTTACGGGCTTTGCGCCGAGTTGCTGGAGTTTTTCGACGGTGTAGATGGCGACATTGCCGCTGCCTGAAACGGTGCAGACTTTGCCCTCTAGGCTCTCGCCGCGCGCTTTTAGCATCTCTTGTGCGAAATACACGCAGCCATAGCCAGTCGCCTCCGTCCTCACCAAGCTTCCGCCCCACGCGAGAGCCTTGCCTGTGAGCACGCCATCAAATCTGTTGGTGAGCTTTCTGTATTGTCCAAAGAGGTAGCCAATCTCGCGCCCACCGACACCGATATCGCCTGCGGGGACATCGGTAGTGGCGCCGATATGCCTGTAGAGCTCATTCATAAATGCTTGGCAAAATCTCATAATCTCGCCATCGCTTTTGCCCTTGGGATCGAAGTCGCTTCCGCCCTTGCCTCCGCCCATAGCAAGCGTTGTGAGGGAGTTTTTGAAAATTTGCTCAAATCCTAAAAATTTGATCACGCCTTCATTCACACTTGGGTGGAATCGCAAACCGCCTTTGTATGGACCAATGGCTGCGTTAAACTCGATTCTATATGCGCGATTGACTTGCACCTTGCCCGCATCATCCACCCAGCTCACGCGGAAGTGAATCTCACGATCTGGCACTACAAGACGCTCTAAGATAGCATTTTGTTGGTATTTTGTATTTTTCTCAAGCTCTGGTTTGAGAGATTCTAAAACCTCTTCTACCGCCTGATGAAACAACACCTGTGAAGGATAGTTCGCTCTTACTTTAGCCAAAACTTCTTGTGCATATGACATAATGCTCTCCTTAGTTGTTTATTCGCTTGTCCTCGTCCCTTTGCTAGAAACCTATCATTTTCGGAGAGCAAGCTCTCGCATTCTATCGTATTTTTTTAGTTGTCAAGTCAAGCGGGGCGGAATTTTGGGGAATTTTTGGGCATATGTGGCATATATGAAACAATTTATACCAAGCATTTGTTTTTTACGATTTTTCAAGTATAATTCGCCCCTTGTTTGTGCAAAATTAATAGAAATTTAAAAGAGCGTATAAAAATCGTATGAAAACCTATCCAAAACTACTTTTGGTGCTATTTGTGCTCTGTGTGGGAGTAGCCCATAGCGCGCAAATCACCGCGATACACTATGAGGGCAGCACCTCTATATCCGATACCCTCGCTGCAGAAATCTCCAAGCTAAAGCCCGGCGATACACTTGATGTGGATAAAGTCGATGAGGCGATTGTCGCGTTTTTCAAACAAGGATATTTTGAGGATATTTATGCGACTTTTGATAATGGGGTTTTGACTTTTCACTTTAAACAACGCCCCAAAATCGCTAGCGTCGAGATAAAGGGCTATGGCAGTGAGCAAGAAAAAGAAACGCTTTATAGCCAAATTGGTATCAAAAAGGGCGATAGCTACGATGAAATCAAGCTAGAGCGCGCTAAGCTCATCATCAAGACGATTTTAGAATATCAAGGCTACTATGGCAGCGTGATACAAGAAGAGATCACGCCTGTAGGCAGCGATGGCGCGTATGCGATCACACTCAATGTCAATCAAGGCGAAAACATCATCATCACCAAAGCCCATTATGAGGGGCGCAAAAAACTTAGCGTGAGTGAAGTCCAAGAGCTCGCTGCCAATAGAGAAAAGCAGTTCGCCGGGTGGCTCTGGGGGCGCAATGATGGCAAACTCAAGCTCAATGATCTAGAATTTGATAGTGCGAGAATCCAAGACGCGTATATGCGCAAGGGGTTTTTGGACGCTAGCGTATCGCCGGCATTTTTGGAAGCGGATTTTAACGATCATAGCGCAGAGCTCTACTACAAGATAGAAGAGGGTGAGCGCTATAAAATCTCTGAAGTCAAAGTCATACTCCAAACCCCCGTAATCTCAGAAGAAAAACTCCTAAAAAAGCTCAAGATTCAGAAAAAAGACTACTTTAATATCGAAAACTTGCGCGCGGATATGGAGATCATCAAGCAAGAAGTCGCCGATCTGGGCTATGCCTTCACGCGTGTATCGCCGGATTTGGACAAAAACACTACAGATTCTGAAGTCAAAGTCATCTACTATGTGCAAATAGGGCAAAAGGTAAAAATCAATGATGTGATCATCACGGGCAACACCCGCACTGCAGATAAAATCATCCGTCGCGAGCTCCTCTTAGCCCCCGGCGATGAATACTCACTCTCCCAACTCCGCCGATCCGAAAACGCCCTCAAGCGTCTGGGGTATTTTAATAAAGTCGAGATACAAGAGCGCAGGGTGAGCGAAGATTCTATGGATTTGCTTGTGAATGTCGAGGAGGCGCGCACTGGCGAGCTGATGTTTGGCTTTGGCTATGGGAGCTATGATAGGCTGATGATAAATGCCTCTATCAGAGAGCGCAATCTCTTTGGGACGGGGCATAGCGGGCAGCTGTATGTGGATTGGTCGTATCGTCGGCAGCTCTTTAATCTCACGCTGACTAACCCGCGTATTTTGGATTCTGAATATAGTGAATCTGTGAGCGCGTTTGTCTCTACTTATTGGAACTGGGATTATCGTGAGCAGACTGTCGGCGGAAGTGTGAATTTTGGACGTCTCATCACCGATACTTTTAGAGTGTCTTTGGGCTATACGCTAAGCACCACGAGGATTTTAGGATTTTATCAAGAAGCCACAGAACAAGCCTACAAGCAGTATTTTCAAGAAGCTTACAAAAGCGGTATAACCCCGCTTGATGCGCCACTAAAAAGCGCGATTAGCCCAAGTATCTATTTTGACAACACCGATGACTACTACTTCCCCAAAAATGGTATCATTGCTTCGGCTTATATCGAATACGCCGGGCTTGGCGGCGAGGAAAAATACACCAAAATCTATGGAAAATTTGCGGGCTATAAGCACCTAAAGAGCCTCATAGGGCTGGATCTGATCGCGCGCTATAAAATGCAAGCAGGTATGATCATCGATCAGGGCTACGCGCCTATCACGAGTAAGTTTTATATGGGGGGTATCACGAGTGTGCGGGGCTATCAGATTAGCTCCCTCACGCCGCGCTATTATACGAGTGGCTATCCCCAAGGTATCCGCATAGGCGGTGACTATATGATGACAAACTCCCTAGAGCTAAGCTATGGAATCCTAGAAAAAGCCCAAATGCGCCTAGCTGTCTTTTATGACTATGGTATGATAGGCGTGGATTCTATCAATGAGACGGTGCGGCAGTCGTGGGGATTAGCCATAGAGTGGGTGAGCCCTATCGGACCGCTCGTGCTTGTCTTTCCACGAGCGATCAATCCCGGGCCAAACGACTTCACTTCAACATTTGAATTTACCATGGGGACGAGGTTTTAGATCCCCTCACAAGGAGGCAGTATGAGCGAGACACCTACCCTTACCAAAAAGCGCGTGAGCAATGATGAGATTTTGGATTTGATGAAAAACGCTTCGCTAAAAGATCTAGGCATACGCGCCACGCAGATTCGCGACACGCTCCATCCGAGCCAAACCATCACTTTTGTAGTGGATAGGAATATCAACTACACCAATATTTGCTGGGTGGATTGCAAATTTTGCGCGTTTAAGCGACGCATAAACGAGGAGGGTGTGTATATACTCAGCTTTGATGAGATTGATACCAAGATAGAGGAGCTCATCGCCATCGGCGGCACGCAGATCCTCTTCCAAGGCGGCGTGCATCCTAAGCTTACAATCGAGTGGTATGAAGATCTCGTGCGCCATATCCACCAAAAATACCCACAAATCACTATCCACGGCTTTTCAGCAATCGAGATAAACTACATAGCTAAGGTTTCTAAACTCACTATCCCTGAAGTGCTTAGACGCCTGCAGGCTGCGGGGCTTAGCTCGGTGCCGGGTGCTGGCGCGGAGATACTAAGCGATAGAGTGCGTGATATCATCGCGCCCAAAAAACTCGATACACGCGAGTGGCTAGAGGTGCATGAGGAAGCACACAAAATCGGTATGAAGGGCACGGCGACGATGATGTTTGGCAGTGTGGAATCCGATGAGGATATCGTGGCGCATTGGGAGGCATTGCGCAATCTCCAAGACAAATACCACGGCTTTAGGGCATTTATTCTCTGGAGCTTTCAGCCTCATAACACGCCGCTTAAAGAGGAGTTTCCGCATATCCGATGTGCTAGCTCGCACCGGTATTTGCGCCTTTTGGCATGCAGTAGAATCTACTTGGATAACTTCGCTAATATCCAAAGTTCGTGGGTTACGCAAGGCTCTTATATCGGGCAGCTCGCCCTGCTCTTTGGGGCAAACGATCTGGGCAGCACGATGATGGAAGAAAATGTCGTCTCCTCCGCAGGAGCGTGCCACTCGATGAATGAACAAGAGATGATAGCACTCATCAAGGACTTAGGTTACCACCCTGCCAAGCGCAATACCGCCTATGAGATATTGCAGCGATACTAAGGATTGATGATGCCAAAGAAGTTTTATGTGGGTGTGTTTGGGTTTTTGATTTTTATCGGAGGTTTGTATATGGTGTTAAAGAGCAACAACTACATAGAATCTGAAGATTCTGCCCTTGAGTATGTGCAGATTAATGGCGTGAATGTGCCCCTTATTTTTGAGCAGAGCGATTTGCTCCCGGTGGGCAAAATCGAGCTTGTGTTTGAGGGGGGCGGGAGTATCTATGACGCGCTCAATGCTAAAGATGCTCTGCCAAATCCCAAAAATGCCAAGGAAGCAAAGGCGGGGCTCGCTCATCTCGCCTCGGCAGTGCTCAATGAGGGCACGCGGGAGCTAGGCAATATCGCCTTTGCAGACAAGCTAGAATCCAAAGCCATCACGCTCGATGTGGGCACAGGCGCGCAAACCCTTAGCTTTGATGTGTCGTTTTTGCGCGAGCATAAGGACTTCGCGCTCGCCTGCCTAGTGGATTTGCTAAAAAATCCTAATACAACCCAAGAGAGCCTAGTGAAGGTAAAAGAAATCACTAAAGCCACGATTTTGCGCAAGGCAAACGACTTTGATTATGTCGCACGCACCAATCTCAATGCCATATTTTTTGAAAACACCCCGATGGAATACCCGAGTATGGGCAGCGAGGAGAGCGTGGATTCTATCACTTTGGGCGATATCGAGCAGTATTTGAGCCAAAACCTCGTGCTAGAGCGTCTCATCATCGTGGCGGGAGGGGATATGGAGATTAAGGAGCTTAAAGAGCAGTTGGCTAAAGAGCTAAGTTTCTTACCCCTAGGCACCAAGCCCACCAAACCTCATATCAAGCCCCGCACCACTCCAAAAGAAATCATCGCACACAAGCAAACCAAGCAAGCCTACATACACTTCGCCTCGCCCTTTGGCGCAAAGGTTAAAGAAAACTACAAAACAAAAGTGATGAGTTTCGTGCTGGGCGCATCGGGCTTTGGCTCGCGCATAATGGAAGAGGTGCGCGTCAAGCGGGGGCTTGCATACAGCGCGTATTTTAGTATCATAGGCGGGAGTGATTTGGTGAATTACGGCGTGGGGTATCTGCAGACAGGGCTAGATTCTAAAGACAAGGCGATGAAAGTCGTGCAGGAAGTGATGAGGGAATTTATCGACAAGGGGATTACCCAAGAGGAGCTAGACGCTGCCAAGGCGTTCATACTCGGCAGTGAGCCACTTAGCGAGGAGACGCTCTCGCAGCGACTAAATGCTAAGCTTATGAACTATATGCGCAACCTCCCGCTTGATAATCACAAAAAGGACATCGCTAAAATCTCTCGCCTCTCGCTTAAAGAGATTAATGATTTTATCGCCAAGCACGCAGAGATTTTGGAGCTTAGTATAAGCTTTGTGGAGGGGCAGTAGAGAGGGCTCTAGATTCTGTTAGGGCATTGCGCTTTTGCTCGGGGGAAAATGGCTCCTTGGGTATGCAATGCGATAAGATTGCGGATTTTTTGGAAGGTTAGCGGACTTAGCGTCCGTGCCTTCCGAAAAATCCGCAAAGCTTACACAGCCACACCGCAATGACTAATTTTTTTGTTTGCGTTGGTAACCCCACGCAATCCACACCAAGGGGGCAAGCCAAGCGCAGAATGTAAGGCAGATTCAGAATCTAAGGAAAGTTTAGAATCTAGCTCCTTAGATTCTGAATCTACACGAGATTCTGTTAGGCTAGATTCTAAGCCTACACTAGATTCTGTATTTTCTCTACATTCCGTGCTTGGCTTTGCCTTGTTTGGTGTGGATTCTACGGGCTTGCTACTACAAGCAAAAAATCAGTCTCTAAGTTTTCTAAAGAAACTTCGTTTTCTAAAGAAACTTCGTTTTGATAAAATCTGCGCAAATGCCACATCGCACCCCTGACACGGCTAAACCAAAAAACTACAGAATCTCGCTCTAGATTCTGTAATTACACGCGCAGTAGGGCTTTGCCTCACACCCAAATAACACTTTGCCAAAGACAAATTGCATCAAAAGTTTTGCTCCTGCTCGAGGTTATCAAGCACACGGAATCTAAAATCGATATCCTCAAGCTCGCGGCGCAATTTTTTATTTTCCTCATAAAGGATTTCCCTACTCGTCTGCAGGCTCAAAACCTCCTTGCTCGTGGCATAAATGGTGTTTGTGAGATAGATTTTGGGGAAGCACAATCCCACAATCACGACAAAGAGCCCAAGCCCATACAGCAAATGCCTAGCACCCACGACATTTTCCTCCTGCAAGCCCTGCGCGAGAGCTTCTCGCTCCTGTGGGCTTTGGCACGTATGAGCAGACGCACTCAAAGGCGAGTGCTGCGAGTGCTCATCATACCCATCTTGCTCAAAACTAAAGGCATTCTCTTGGCTCATCGCCCACCCTCCCTAAAGGCAAAGACGCGTAGCTTCGCGCTCCTTGCGCGGCTATTGTGGGCGATTTCTCCCTCACTTGGGATTATGGGCTTTTTATGCACCACTTCGCCCAGCGCACTATCCCCGCCACACACGCATTTCATCGCGCTATGTGGGCACACACACGCCTTACTCCATTGTTTAAACGCGTTTTTGACAATCCGATCTTCTAGCGAGTGGAAGCTAATAATCCCCACGCGCGCCCCGCGCAAAAACCCCTCACCCCACGCCCCTTGCAGTGAATCCAAAAGCCCCTCTAGCTGCCCTAGCTCATCATTAACTTCTATCCTAATCGCCTGAAAGGCTTGCGTGGCGGGATTTATCCCCTTGGTGCGCGTGAGGGTGCGCGCACAGAGCTCGCTAAACTCCCTCGCGCTCCCAAAGGGCTCTCGCTCACGCCGCTGCACAATACCGCGCACGAGCTTTTTGGTTTCTCTAATCTCGCCATACTCGCTAAAAATCTTCTCTAGCTGCGTAGGGCTGTAGGCATTTAGCACCTCTTTTGCGCTAAGGGGCATGGAGGTATCCATACGCATATCTAGCGTGTGTGAGGCAAAGCCAAAGCCCCGCTGCGCTGAATCTAGCTGCATAGAGCTCACGCCTATATCCGCTAGCACCGCACGCACGCACGCTTTGTCCTCATTATCTAGTCGCGCCCACACGCTCCCAAAGTCGCTTTGCACAAACTCCACGCGCCCTTTATGCGCCCCCAACCGCTCTTTGGCTAGCTCTAGCGCGTGCGCGTCTCTATCCACGCCAATAACTCGCACGTGGGGGTGAGATTGCAAAAGCGCGAGCGTGTGCCCGCCAAAGCCAAGCGTGAGATCAAGGACTAGGGGATTTGCCTCACGCTCAAGGTGGGCAAACGCCTCTAGCACCTCATCTTTTAGCACAGAGATATGTTTCAACGCACGCCTTCGGGTAATTGCGCGCCCTCGTGGGCTTGCACATTCTCACGCGATTGCGCCACTTCATCGAGCAGATAGATGATATGCTGCCACGCGTGGTTTGTGCTTTCACTCAGCCCGATTTCACAAGTGCTAGAAGTGGCATACATCCGCTTAGGCTTGTGCGTGGCGAAGTGCTCCGCTAAGCCCTCTAGAGCTGAAGTGTTGAGCTCTGGCGTGCTAAAGCCCTTATTCCCCGCAAAGCCGCAGCAATAAGTCTGTGGGTGCGTAACCACCTCGCCACGCGTGCAGTGCGCGGCTATCTCATAGATACTCTCCGCCCACGCGTGTCTTTTGCACGAGCACACCGCATACACGCCCACAGATTCACTAAGGGGCGCGATACGCACGCGCGGCAGGATTTCATCGCGCACATACGCGCTCATATCAACCACGCGCAACGCCTCAAAGCCGCGCAAGTGTTTGAGCTGCTCCACTAGCTCGCCACTGCACGCGCTATGATCGCACACGATGGGGATTGCGCCATTTTCTGAAGCCTCTAGGAGCTCTTGTAGTGTGCGGTGGAGGGGATTTAGGCTAGGATCTTTGGTTGTGAAGTCCTTAAACGCCTTGCCACAGCACATTTTAGCGATATTTTTGGGGTAGAGCACGCTTATGCCTGCTTTGGCACAGAGGCTCTCAAACACCGCTTGTATTGGGCGTTTGTCTGCTGCTTGTCTAGGGGGCGCAAACACGCGATTAAGACAGCTTGTGAGGTAGAGGATTTTGTCATTATTTTTAATGCAAGTTTGCGTGGCAAACTTGCTATCGTCAATGAGGGCTAAGCCCTCATTGCCTCCGCTGCGCGAACATACAGGAGATTTTTTAGAATCCAAAACCCCATTTAGTGCCAGCGCGTCATCAACGCCACTTGGGCTAACACCTTTTTTATAAACCGAGCTAGGGCTTATCATTTCACTGCAATTTGCTTGTGGCAAATTGCTATCGCTCGCTCCGCCACTCATAGTGGATTTTATAGAATCTAGCATTTTAGATTCTAGAGCGTAGGTGTTTTTGGTGGGCATATATTTGGGCACTATGGGCGTGTGGAGGGCTCTATTGAGGGAAGTGCTAAAGCTTTTTAGCACATTGCTCCCCAGTAGCGAAGCCCCCACATTTGCCGCGCCCACGCTAAATCTTGCTACCTTGCTCGCCTTGTCCATATTGCGCGCTATCACGCCTGCGATGGTGCTTGCGAGCTTGGAGGCATTGGCGTTTTTGGAGTTTGTGGCGATTTTGGCAGTGTCGATCTCTAGCGGGCAGAGGGTGGCGCACATCGAGCAAGTCGCGCAAGTCGCCACGCCAAAATACGCATAATCCCTGCGCAAAGATTCTAGCTCCTCGCGCTCTTGTGCGCTTATGTGCGTGAGGCTCTCAAGTCGCTTTATCTCCCTATACACCGCGATTCTCTGGCGAGGGGTTAGCGTGATGTTTTTGCTTGGGCACACCTTCTCGCAAAACCCACATTCCATACACGCCTCTAGATAATCCTCAATACTATGCGCGGGCTTTAGATTCTTGATATGAATCTCCCTATCCTCGCAGATAATCACATCGGGGTTAAAGAGATTGCGCTCATCAAAAATGGCTTTAATGCGCTTATTGAGCCCATAGGCTTTTTCTCCCCACTCTTGCTCCACAAATGGCGCCATCATTCTGCCCGTGCCGTGTTCGGCTTTGGTGCTGCCCTTCAGCGAGAGGACTAGCTCCACCATCTTATCCATAAACGCCGCGAAGTTCTCACGCTCCTTTGTATCACTAAGCAAGGGTGTGATGATAAAATGCACATTCCCACTGAGCGCGTGCCCAAAGATAATCCCATCAAACGCATATTCTCTAAATAGCCGCCCAATCCCCTCAATCCCCTTAGCAAAGTTTGGAATCTCAAAGCAAATATCCTCTGTGATCACCGTGCTACCGCGCCTCTTAGTGCCTGCTGATATGGGCAAAAGCCCCTTGCGCACTTTCCACCATTTGGCTTGCGTGGCTTCATCAAAGCTAAATTCTATCCCAAAAAGCGTAGGCACGCGCTCTAGCTCCCCTCTCACCGCCTCTATGTGTGAATCTAGCTCCGCTTTGCTATCAGATTCTATTTGGATTAAGATACAGCAATTCCCCTCCGCTATCTTTGCGAGCTCTTGGGGCATACCCTCTATACCGCTCACCGCCTTTAGGCACGCATAGTCCATAATCTCCGCCGCGCTCACCTTATCATCATTGCGCGAGAGGATCTCAATCGCCCCCGCTGCCAACCCGAGATTTTCATAAAAAAGCAGCGCGCAGGCTTTGAGCGCGTAGTCCTTTACCGGTGTGTATTCCACCCGCGAGACAAAGCCAAGTGTCCCCTCCGCACCGATAAAGATATGGTTTAAAATGTCTTTTATATCCGCAAAATCGCTCAAAGCATTGAGCGCGTAACCCGTGGTGTTTTTGATAGCAAATTTGCGCTCTATCTCTTTGCGCAATGCCTCATCGCTCACTATCTCTTCGCGCAAGGAGAGGATTTGTTCCACCATTTGGGCGTGCGTGCGCACAAACTCCTGCACATTATCAGCATCTGAAGTGTCCAAAATAAAGCCATCGTGTAAGATCACGCGGATGGATTTTATCGTCTGGTAGCTATTTTGCTTCACGCCGCAGCACATTCCGCTAGAATTGTTTGAAAAAATCCCGCCAATGCTTGCGTTATTGATCGTCGCGGGATCAGGACCGATTTTTTTGCCAAAAGCTTTAAGCGCGTTGTTTGCCTCTATGCCTATCACCCCGCAATCACACCATATAGAATCCGCACTCGCCTTGATATTTTGCCATTTGTGCATACACACTACAAGCACGCTATCCCCACACGCCTGCCCGCTTAGACTCGTGCCAGAGCCGCGAAAAGTTAGCGGGATATTGTAGGTTTTGCTTAAGCCAATGATACGCACCACTTCTGCCTCATTCACGGGCTTTAGCACGAGTTTAGGGATATAGCGGTAGCACGAGGCATCCACTCCATAGGCAAAGCGCATAATGTAGCTTTCATAGATTCTGTATTGGCGCACTCCCGCGTGTGTGTCAAACAAAAACTCCCTGCACTCTTGTGCAAAACTTTCATAATCTCGCATTGTTGCTCCTTTGTTGTTGTGTGTGGCGCACGCGCGCTAGATAGCGATTTGGGCGATGTCGCCGATAGTCAAAAACTCCCGATAAATCCCGCCAATAAGCGCGTATCGATTAGCCCTTGAGCACTCATCTTTGTCATTGACTAGCACATTTTCAAAAAATGCTTCAAGCGGATTTTTGAGCGCAAAGAGTGCCTGCGTGTGCTCTAGGCGCGAGGTAAATGAGCGATTTTTAATCCCCATAAAGCTTTCAAAAAGGCGAGATTCTGCATCGTGGGTAAAAAGCGCGGGATTGATAGAATCTAGCGCGCTAAGATCGATGTCTTTGCAAATATTTGCCACGCGCTTAAAGGTGCTAAGGAGCGCGGGCTTATCCTGCGTGTTCGCAAAGACTTCGTGGAGCGTGAGGGCGTTTTGGATAAGCGCATTGATATCGCGCTGTGGTTGGTTGTGTGTATCAAGCCCACAGAGTGCCGCGCGGAAAATCGAGGGGTTTATGGGCAGGGCGTTTTCAAGCCGCTCGAGGAAAAAGGATTCTATCTTTTTAATGCAAGTTTGCGTAGCAAACTTGTTATCGCTCGTGGCGAGTGAATCCTCGCTCGCTCTGCTTTGTGAATCTTTGCCATAGCCTAGTGTCTCATAGAGCGTGCGCAAATCCTCGCGCAGACTAAAGCTAAAGCCCATATGTTGGATAATCTTTATCACGCCATTTGCCGCGCGCCGCAGGGCGAAGGGATCTTTAGAGCCCGTTGGGATTTTATCAATACTAAAAAGCCCAAAGATACTATCAAGCTTATTTGAGAGGCTCACTATCGCACTTAGCGCGTTGGAGGGCAGCGCAGAATCTTCCCCCGTGGGCAGATACTGCTCGCTGATGGCTTGTGCTACTAGCGTATCTAAGCCGAGTGCGCGCGCATAATACCCGCCCATAATCCCCTGCAGCTCAGGAAACTCATACACCATCTCGGTGAGCAAATCTGCCTTAGCCAAGCGCACACTCTGCGCCAAAAGCTCCGCAAAATTCTTAGGCGCGAAGTTGTGAGTGGGCGCGTATTTGGCATACAGAATCTGCGCGATTTGCAGCTCTCTTTGGCTTTTATCCGCCAAGCTCCCTAGATTTTGCACAAAGAGGATATGCTCTAGCCCCTCTGTCTCTAGCCCGCGCCTTAAGTCGTTGCGATAGAAAAACATCGCATCGCTTAGGCGGGCTTTGAGCACCTTTTGGTTACCCGCGATGATGAGTGAAGTATCGCTGCTTGTGGAATTGCTCACGACGATGAAGCCATTAAAAAGCCGCCCCTGCTTGTGGATTGCAAAATACCGCTGATGCTCTTTCATAGAAGTGATGATGACTTCCTTTGGCAGCTCCAAAAACTCCTCGCCAAAGCCCCCAAGCAATACCCTCGGATACTCCGTGATCGCCACCACTTCATCAAGCAGCACGGGATCGATCTCCACCTCTATGCTATGGGCGCGCTCAATCTCGCTAATTTGCTCTAGGATACGCTCCTTGCGCTCTTGTTGGTTGAGAATCACCTTGTGTGTGTGCAACGCCTCAAAATACTCCGCCACGCTCCCCACACTAATGGGCGCAAAGCCCAAATCCCTATGCCCAAAAGTCTGTGGCTTAGAATCCACCCCAAACGCGCTAAGGTGTAGGCAAGTCTCGCCCAAAAACGCGCAAATATTCTCAATAGGGCGGATAAAGCCCTCGCTTAGAGCCCCCCAACGCATACTCTTGCCAAAGCTTAGTTTCCCCAAAAACGCGCTAAAAATCTCTTGGAGCAAGCTAGCAGATTCCACGCCCTTTTGGGTATGGGAGAAATACAGCACTTCCTTGCCATCTTTGGTAGCTATACTGACTTTGTCGCGATCCTCCTTTGGATCTAGGCTATGCTTAGCAAAAAAGCTCTCCCCCGCCTTAGTGAGCGCGCCGCACACATCGCCATTTTCATAGGCTATGCTAATGGGCGCGCCATAAGATTCTATCACGCGATCTTGGGAGTAGAGCGGGAAGTCCCTAGCATAGAGCACGATACGCCTAGGGGTGAAAAATACTTGTATCTCACAGGGCGCGATATGGTGGGCACGGAGTGAATCCTGCCATTTGGTAGCGATATGGGGAAGTTCTTGCAAAAAGGGGATTGCGGGGAGTTCTTGGGTGAGTATCTCTATGAGAAGTGTAGTAGTCTTCAAGGGTATCCTTTGTGATAAAATCTTGGGATTTTAGCACGCAAAGCATTAGGGGTTGGTTAAAGCTGCTCCTTGTGTGTCGTGGTGCGCAAGTGTAGTAGGGGGGATTTGAGTGCTTCTAGCTCACGCGCTAGCGCATTTGCCGCACTTGCAAACTCCTCACTGCTCCCAAACTCCCCCAAATGCGCGATACGCACTCCCACATATTGTGAGATAAACGCCTCGCTATCGCGCCCCTCATCATCGCACGCCCCGCTGATGACAAGCCCTAGGAGAGGCACCCCGCGCGCTTTGAGAGATTGCACACTGAGCAGGATATGATTTATCGCGCCTAGATAGTGCCGCCCCACAAGCACCACAGGCAGGCGATGGTGCGCCACCCAATCAAGCACACAATGCACAGAATCTAGGGGCGTATAGAGCCCTCCGGCAGTCTCGATGAGGATATGCGCAGGTTTGGGCGCGGGTTTTTTGGGAGTAGATTTAGGGCTAGGCGTGGGGGCAGATTTTCCCACAGGCTCATCGCGCATTGGGAGCGTGGGTAGGGGCAGGGCGAGGGCGTCGTATTCTAGGGATTCTAGCCTCTTGGCGCGGTGGGGAGAGGTGGGCGTGCGCAGTGTGATGGCACTAGGGATTATGGGTGTGTGGGGCGTGAGGGCAGCGACTGCCTCGCTATCGGTGGGCGTGCCAGCTTGGATAAGCTTGTGATAGGCAAGCCCTAGCGTGTGGCATAGCGCGGCACTCACGGCGGTTTTGCCCACATCGGTATGAGAGCCCACAACCGCCAGATACGCCATAGCACCTCCTTCTAGAAGTTGTAAGTATAGGCAAGGCTTAGAGCATAGGGGCGGCGCATCGTGGTTTTGGTGGCGTTGATAGTAAGGATTGTTTGAAAATTCCCATACGCCTCGCCTTTGCCCCCATTTGGCTTGTAGTCTTTGCCATTTGCCACCCAAGTTTCCCCGCCGATAGCCACGCTGGCAAAGACACCAAAGACTTTGTTTGTGGTATCGATGATATTATACAGCACACCCGCGCCCATATTGTATGCTACGCTTTTTGTAGCACCATAGCCAAAACACACATATGGACGCACGCCAAACCTCCCTCGCTCGCCAAATATAAACTTATGCCCGCCTATACTGCCACTTTTGACGCGCGCACCCACTCGCGTCGATATCATGCCTAAACTTGCTCTTTGCCCCGTCTGCTTCCACTGCGAGATACTCTCCACTTTTTTCTGCATACGCGTCCCAAAATGCTCACATACAGAATCTAATAAAACTCCCGCACAAGCTCTGGTTTGTTGGCACTCATAAAATGTATTTTATCGTGCAAGCCGCGCAGCTCCGCTAGCAACTTAGATGATAGCTCCACACCCACTTTATACTCGCGATCTCTAGCCGTCTCAAGCCGCGCTATCCACGACTCTGGGATAAACACACCCGGGAGCTTGTCGCGCAAAAACAGCGCGACTTTATAACTCACCACAGGGAAAAACCCAAAGACAAGCGTGGTATGCGTGCCATACTCGGCGTTTAGCTCCTCTAGGCTTTCACACAAAAACTCCGCCACTTCTGTAGAATACACCGGTTGGGTAAAAAGTGCCTGCACGCCGCCTTGGGCGATTTTTTTGCGCATTTTGGTTTTGAGCGATTGGAGATTGTTGGCATAGGAGTTGATGACTTGGAAGCTATAAATGGGCTTAGCAGGTGCTTGGAGTGGCTTGCCATTTACCGCCCTGCCTGCGTTAAGCTCGCTAATAATGTGCGTGAGTTTGAGCGAATTTTCTTCAAACACGCCCTTAGTTTGCGCGCAATCCCCGAGTTTAATGGGATCGCCCGTGAGGCACAAAAACGCGCGTAAATCAAACTCGTTTGCCGCCAAAATATCCCCACACAGCGCGATAGAATTGCGATCACGCATAGAAAGCGTGCAAATAAGGGGCTTTTGGGTAAGATTTTGAATCTTAATAGAGCTTAGAATGGAGCTTGGTTTAAACCTCGCTAGGGGCGAATCTGTGCAGACAAGGGCATTAATAGGGATCTCGCGTGAGAGCGCACAGAGGCTCTCTATCTCCTTGCTCCCTTTAAGCGCGCCCGCAAGCGGCGGGGTAACCTCAAGACTTAAAAACGGCTTATTGGTATGCAAATCCCTAATGAGCGTCTCTACCATAGAATCTGCTACCATAGAATCCGCTGCGCACACAGAATCTAGCGCACAATCACGACTTTTAAGTACAGAATCTAGTGGCTGCGTGGATTCTAGGCTTGGCGTTGTAGGCATACGCGCCACCTTTTAGAGCTCGCCTCGCACCGCTTTGACTGCCTCCACCATATTTTTAAGGCTAGGCTTGACTTCCTCCCATTTGCGTGTTTTCAATCCACAATCAGGATTTATCCACAACTGCTCTTTGGGCAGCACTTCTAAGAGTGCCCTAATCTGTGTGATAATCTCCTCTACACTTGGGATTCTAGGGCTATGTATGTCATACACTCCCGGTCCTACCTCGTGTGTGTAGCCCACTTGCTTAAAGACTTTGAGGAGTTCATTGCCACTGCGTGCGGTTTCTATGCTAATCACATCGGCATCCATTGCCTCGATGGTTTTAATGATATCATTAAACTCGCTATAGCACATATGCGTGTGAATCTGCGTATTTGCCCTCGCTACTGCTGTTGAGATTTTAAAGCACTCTAGTGCCCACTGCTCGTATTCTTTGATATTTTCAGCACGCAAGGGATAGCCCTCTTTAAACGCCGCTTCATCAACTTGAATAATCCTAACCCCACCATTTTGCAAATCATCAATCTCATCAGCAATAGCTAGGGCGATTTGCTCACACACTTGAGCGCGGCTCAAATCATCACGCACAAAGCTCCAGTTTAGGATAGTTACCGGTCCTGTTAGCATACCTTTCATAACCTTACTTGTGAGGCTTTGGGCGTATTGTATCCACTCTAGCGTCATTGCCCTAGGGCGTGCCACATCGCCAAAGATGATGGGGGGCTTGACACATCGGCTACCATAGCTTTGCACCCAACCATTTTGGCTAAACACAAAGCCCTCAAGCTGCTCGCCAAAATACTCCACCATATCGTTTCGCTCTGGCTCGCCATGCACCAAAATATCTAGCCCAATTTCCTCTTGAAACGCCACGCAATCTTTGATATATTCCTTTATCCCGTTTTCATAAGATTCTTTAGTAATCTCGCCCTTTTTAAAGCCAAGTCGCAATGCCCTAAGCTCTGGTGTTTGGGGGAATGAGCCAATCGTCGTGGTGGCTAAATCTGGATAGCCTAGCTCCCTTCTTTGAATCTTAATGCGCTCTTTAAAGGCGACATCACGCACTTTTAGGGTGTTGGCACTCACGCGCTCACGCACGGCTTTGTTATTTGTCTTTTCTGAAGTCCTGCGGGCAGCATTGATAGCTTTATTAGATTCTAAAAATTCCTTGCTAGCCCCACTAGCCCCGCTTACGCCATTTTGGAATAAATCCTCTAGCACACGCAATTCTTCAAGCTTCTCTTTAGCAAAGCTAATCCAACTTAGGATTTGTGAATCGATTTTGCTCTCATCGTCCTTGCCAAAAGGCACGTGGAGCAGGGAGCAAGAAGTGCTTAGCACGATACGATTCTTTGGCACAATCGCCGCAATAGATTCTAAAGTTTTGAGTTTAGAATCCAAATCCGCCACCCAAATGTTGCGTCCATCAATAAGCCCGGCAAAGAGGACTTTATCACTTTTAGCGATAAGCTCTAGGGCTTGTGTGTTTTTACTCCCTGCTAGAAAATCTAGTCCGATACCATAAATGCCTGTGTTTAGCAGGATTTCTGTGAGTTCGTTGCTATGCTCAAAAAAGGTTGTCACAATCGCCTTAATGCCCTTTTTGGCAATGGAATCATAAATGCAAGTGATCACATCTCTCTCATACACGCACGATAATTCTTTAAACACCGCATTCTCACCCCCAAACCCTCGCACAAAGATAGGCTCGCTAAACTCCACCACCACTTCAGAATCTAGCTTAGCAATCTCATCGATTAAATCAAGATAGGCACTTTTGAGTTTAGAAAAAATCGCTTGTGGCTCGCCGCTTACAATCTTACTTAGTCCAAAAAGCGTAAAAAGCCCAATGAGCGAGATTTTTGGCTTAAACCCAAGCGCTTTGGCTTCATTATATTGAGCGCGGATAGAATCCACATTCGCCACATAGCTATCATTTTCGCTAAGCTCTGGCACGACATAGTGGTAGTTGGTGTTAAACCACTTTGTCATCTCGCACGCCACGCCCTTTGTATGCCCTCTTGCCATAGCAAAATACCCCTCTAGCCCGCTAAGCTCTCTAAATCTCGCAGGTTTTGCCCCCAATGCATAGGCAAGATCAAGCACATTGTCATAATAGCTAAAGTCATTGACACACACAAAATCAAGGTGCTTTTGTGCTTCCCAATGCTTAGCACGCAAATCTTTTGCCACACTCTCTAGCTCACTTTGGCTACACTTCCCCGCCCAAAAGCTCTCTAGGGCTTTTTTGAGCTCTCTATTTTGTCCAATACGCGGAAATCCGATGATACTACTCATTGCAATCCTTTGAAGTGAAATTTGTTTAGAGGTATTATTGCATAATTTTTTTAAAACACAATATGTGTTTTGATATTTTTTAGATTCACTGATACAAAAAGTAACAAACACAATATGTGTTTTGATATTTTTGTATGCGGGGATTTTAGATTCTTAGTCGCGGGATTGTCTCATAAACTCTGTGTAATAAAGAGTGGTGAATCCTCCGCCCCGCTGCGCACATACACAACAGAATCTAAAAAGAGATTCTATAATGCTTAGATTCTTAAGAAGTGGCAGTGTGGGGGCGAGCTTAGGGAGGTGCTTAGTGGGTGTGCCTTAGCGCAGGGTTTGTAGAGATTCTAGCTTTTTGGCTTTGTAGGTGTGAAATTCTTGGCGCAAAATCGCCTCTCTAGCCTCGCGCACAAGTGTGAGATAAAAATGCAGATTGTGGATTGAGGCAAGGCGATAGTAAGTCATCTCCCCGCTTTTGTAGAGGTGGTGGAGATACGCGCGCGAGTAGTTTTGGCAGGTGTGGCAGCTACACTCTGAATCTAGCGGTGCGCTATCAAGCCCAAATCGTGCGTTTTTGATATGAATCTTGCCAAGGTTTGTGAAAAGCGTGGCATTGCGTGCATTGCGCGTGGGCATCACGCAATCAAACATATCCACGCCCCGCTCGATAGCCTCTAGGATATTTTGGGGCGTGCCCACGCCCATCAGATAGCGCGGTTTGTCGCTAGGCAGGTAGGGGATGGTGGATTCTATCGTGTCATACATCTCTTGCGCTCTCTCTCCCACTGCCAAGCCCCCTATGGCGTATCCGTCAAACTCCTCCATCGCCGTGAGGCTTAGAGCAGATTGCGCACGCAAGCTCGTATCCGTGCCACCTTGCACAATCGCAAAGAGATGGTTGGTGCGTGCGTTGCCCTCACTCTTTTGGCGCAGATGATACTCAAGGCTTGTGCGCGCCCACGCACTCGTGCGCTCAATAGATTCTATGATACGCTCCCTAGGTGCGGGCAGCCCCACGAGATCATCAAGCACCATCATAATATCGCTATTGAGCGCGTATTGAATCTCAAGCACTTTTTGGGGGGTAAAGAGGTGCTTGCTCCCATCGATATGGGATTTGAACTCCACGCCATTTTCATACAAAGCCACATTGCTCCCGAGGCTAAAGGCTTGGAATCCCCCACTATCGCTCAAATAATTGCCTCCAAAGTTGGCAAAGTTGTGAATCCCCCCAAGGGCTTTTAGCTTCTCAATCCCACAGCGCAGATACATATGGTAGGTGTTTGCGAGGATTATGGGGGCGCGCAAATGGTGGGAGATATCATAGCTATCTAGGGCTTTGATACAGCCCTGTGTGCCCACAGGCATAAAGATAGGCGTGTGAATCTCCCCGTGAGCGAGCGTGAGCGTGAGTGCTCTAGCGTGTGAATCTCGCCCATCAATACGCACCTGCATACACTCTCCTTTATTCCTTAAAATCCAAACTTATATTAAATTTATTGATTTCAGAGGCTCTTTAGTCTTAGCTTCCTATAATACGCCAAATTTACCCCTGTGGCTAGAAGGATTTGGTTTGAAAAAAACGCTTGTTTTTGCCGATGGCATTGTAGCAAAAATCTTTATCCAAAAAATCATCACCCAATATTTTAGCAACAACGCCTACGCCATCGTGTGCAAGGATAGCACGATGCTCCCAGCCTCTATCCCCACTTCCATAGAAACCCATTGCTTTGACTACACTTCAGCGTTTCGATTAGAATCTCTGTGTGGGAGCGATATCCAAGATGTCTTTATCGTGATTGATGAGCCAAAGGAGCGTTTTGTGCTCTATGAGCTTATCCGCAGGTTTAATGCCAAAGTGCGTATCGTGCTCTTTAACAATCACGAATTTACCATCCACACGACTGAGGGCAATAACAATGTCGTGCTGCTACGCGAGGATTTGCGTTTAAAAGGCGCGATAGATCCCAATCTCATCGTGATAGATTCTGAACACTTAGTAGCAAACCGCCTCACCCAACGCCTTGCCAATGTCCCGCTCATACCGCGCGGCTTTGGGCTAGAGCAGGGCGAGCTGATGGAGATCGCTATCCCGCCGGGGAGTATCTTTGCCTACCGCCACATAGGCTCTATCCAGCAAAAAAAATGGCGTATCGTGGGGATTTATCGCCGCGCGGAGTTTATCCTCGCCACGCATACATTAGTGATCCAGCCAAATGATGTGCTGCTTGTGGCGGGAGATTCTGTGGTGCTAAGCGAAATCTATCGCAGTGCCAAAAGCGATATCGGGCAGTTTCCCGCACCCTTTGGCAAGGATATATTTTTGTATGTCGATGCGAGCCGCTCTAGCGTGCAGTCCGTGCTAGATGATATAGAGGACGCGCTCTTTTTGCACACGCATATCAAAAGCGACAAACTCCGCATTTTTGTGCTAAATCCTAGCAATTTCGCACTTTTAGAATCTATCCGCGCCCACCAAGCCCCAAAGATCGAGATACATTTCATCTATGACAACAACGACTTTTGCGTCCAGATTCGCAAAGACTGCAAAAAGCGTCCGGGGCTCATTGTGCTAAGTCACGCGCTTTTTGTCCCGCGCGCTCATCGCCAAGCCCTCTACCAAGCCAACACACCGGTGCTAAAGACAGGCTATAAGCGTCTAGCAGAGGTGCAAAAGAGCTTCCTAGTCGTCGATGAGGGCTTGCAAAAGGGCGAAAACATCGCTTCAGCAATGTTTGATATCTCTAAGCAGCTTCATATCACGACGAGATTCTATGATTTTAACCCAGATTCAGAGCACCAGCGCACATTGCTAAATAATATCGAGAATCTCGGCAAGATTTTTTCACAAAAGCCAGAGATTACTTATTCTAGCTCGCACAATCCCATTTTGTTTTTGCAGGGCTCGCACGAAGTGTATTTGCAGTTTGTGCCCTTTGATAGCAGCATTACCCAGATGCGCCTCTTTGCCTTTGGCTCGATGGATTCTCAACGCCTCTCGCTCGGGCTTGATACAAACCCACAGATTTTTATCCCCTATTAACCCACCAAAAAGGATTGTCTAATGCGAGAAATCATCATAAACACCCCCACTAAGCAATACCCCGTGTATATTACTAACATACAGAATCTAGAGCCACTCACGCATAATGGCAAGGTGCTTGTCGTCTCAAATCCCAAAGTCGCTGGGCTGCACCTCTCTAGCATTTTGCCAAAGATTGTGGCAAAGGAAGTGTATGTGTGCATTATCCCCGATGGCGAGGCGTATAAGGACTTAAGGAGCGTGGAGTATATTTTGGAGTGTGCTTTCACGCATAAGCTTGATAGAAACTCGCTCTTTGTGGCACTTGGCGGCGGAGTAGTGGGTGATATCGTGGGTTTTGTGAGCGGGATTTATCAGCGTGGCGTGGAGTTTGTCCAGATTCCCACCACACTTTTAGCACAGGTAGATTCTAGCGTGGGTGGGAAGTGTGGGATCAATAATGCCTTTGGGAAGAATCTCATCGGGCTTTTTCATCAGCCAAAAGCCGTGTATGCCTATACCAACTTGCTTTCCACGCTAGATTCAAGGGAGTTTAGCGCGGGGGTGGCGGAGATTATCAAAATGGCGGTGTGCTTTGATAAGGAGTTTTTTGCCTACTTGCAGGGCGCGTGCTTGCAAGATACCCAAAGCCTAGAGTATGCCATCGCTAAAAGCATAGAGATAAAGGCTATGGTGGTGAGCAAGGACGAAAAAGAGCAGGGCTTGCGCGCTGCGCTTAATTATGGGCATACCTTTGGGCATGTGATAGAGAATCTCACGCACTATAGGGGCTATCTGCACGGCGAGTGTGTAGCCATAGGTATGTGTATGGCAAACGATCTCGCCCTCAAACTCTCGCTCATAAGCCAAGAAGAGCGCGAGAGTATCAAGGCACTCTTAGAGCACTATAACCTTCCAACTTCCTACAAAATAGCCGATGTTAGGGAGTTTTGGGAGAAGTTTTTCTTAGACAAAAAAAGCAGGGATTGCAAGATCACTTTTGTGCTGCCTGTGCATATCGGCGGTGTGTGTATGCGCGATGATATCCCTAAAGAAATCGTGATGGAAGTGCTAGAGCAATATAGCAAATGACAAAAGAGGATTAGGCGATGAGGCGAGTAGTCGTAAGTGTGCTGTGCGCTATGTGTGTGGCGTGGGCGAGTGTGGGTGCGGATATGGGCGCAAACGCCAATACAAACACGAATAATGAGGGCATAGACGCACCGAGCTTAGAATCTAAGCTCGCTAAGATAACCCAAGATATCGCCCAGAGTAATAACGCGTGGTATAAGCAATACACCAATATCAAGGCGTATGAAAGCCTCCTCCAAGAGATATCGCGCACACAAAGCGAGCTTGAGCGATTAGAATCTATCGAGGATAAGAGCTCTAGAGTCGCCTCACAAATCCTCCAATACAAAAACACGCTCCAAACCCTCCAGCGACAACGCGATATTTTAGAATCCTATGCCAAAAACTACTCCCAGCTCCTCGAGCTCCCCGAGATCCAAGATGTCCCGCATGTGAGCAACCCAATCCTTATCATCAGCGGCTATTCCTTTATCAAAAGCTTGCAAGAAAATCAGCACACAATTGAGAGCAATGCTAAAAGCCTAGAGGAAATCCTCGATAAGGCAAAGCAACGCTATGAGATAGCCCAGATACTCAATGACTACTATATCGATGAAAACATCGCCAAAAAAGCAAAGGAATATCAGATTGAGAGTATTGAGGCATTCCAAATGCTCCAAAGCCTAGAATCTGCTAAGGAGATTCTCAAAACCTCCTATGGAATCTATGCCAAAGAGACAGAGAGCATCATCGCTACATTAGAATCTGAGATAAAAGAGCAGATTATCAAGATGATTTCCATTCTTGTAGCCATCGGTGCGATTTTCCTCATCGGGCTTTTTATCAAAATCGCGCTGCGCAAATATATCCTTGATAGCAACCGCGTCTATACCGCAAACAAAATCATCAATATCTTTAACCTTAGCCTTGTTGTGATTATCCTGCTTTTTTCGTATTTAGAAAATGTCAGCTATCTCGTGGCGATTTTGGGTTTTGCCTCGGCGGGTTTGGCGATCGCGATGAAGGATTTGTTTATGAGCGTGCTTGGGTGGTTTGTGATCGTGCTAGGGGGCAGTATCCACGTGGGCGATAGGGTGCGCGTGGTAAAAGATGGCGCGGTGTATGTGGGCGATGTGCTTGATATCTCGGTATTGCGTATGACTATTTATGAGGATATCACGCTCACTTCCTATATGGAAAATCGCCGTGCCGGGCGGATTATCTTTATCCCTAATAACTACATTTTTACCACGCTTTTGGCAAACTACACGCACGCTGGGCTCAAAACCGTGTGGGATGGGATAGATATTAGCATAACCTTTGATAGCAATTACAAAAAAGCCCTAGGTATTGCCACAGAGATTGGCAAAAAATACTCCAAAGGCTACACAGAGGTTACGCGCAAGCGTATGGAGCGGCTCAAAGATCGCTTTTCACTGCGCAATATCAACCTCGAGACGCGCGCATTTTGTATGCTCGAGCCAAATGGGATTAGAATCTCTTTGTGGTATCACGTCAATTCTTATGCGATTATGACTTTGCGCAGCACGATTTCAGGCGAGCTTATCGAGGCGTTTTTGCGCGAGGAGGATATACACATAGCTTATCCGACGACAAAAGTCGTGCCCACAGGTGGCGATGGCAGGGGCAATAAACCCTTTATCGAGCCACAGCCTATCGCACCCAATGCCTCTATGCCAAATCCCTCTACTCCCCCCACACGCCCCAAAGGCGCACCGGATATACCCTTTGTGGATAACAAAGACTTAGATCACGGGAACTTCCCAATAAGCTAGAGTGAGGGTGTGTGTGATGCGTGTGTTTTTTAAAACCTTTGGTTGTCGGAGCAATCTCTTTGATACCCAAGTGATGATGGCAAATCTTAGGGGCTATGAGATCGTGAGCGATGAGAATCTCGCCGATATCATCGTGGTGAATTCCTGCACAGTGACTAATGGCGCGGATTCTGGCGTGCAGAGCTATATCAATCGCTTTAGAGATTCTAAGAAGAGAATCTACTTCACAGGTTGTGGTGCGGGCTCTAAGGGCAGGGAGAATTATGACAAAAACCTTGCCTTTGGGGTATTCCCTCATAGTCTCAAAGAGGATATTAGCGCATTGCTAGCAAAAAATCAGCGATTTTTTTATGCCGAGGAGCAGCCCCTGCATATTGATAGCACGATTGTGAGTGAGTTTGTGGGCAAGACGCGCGCATTTATCAAAATCCAAGAGGGCTGTGATTTTGCGTGTAGCTATTGCATTATCCCCTCTGTGCGTGGTGGGGCGCGCAGCTTCCCAAAAGCAGCGATTATTAGGCAAGTGGAGCGGTTGTTAGATTCTGGAGTGAGCGAGATTATCCTCACAGGCACAAATGTCGGCAGCTATGGCAAGGATTTGGGCGATGAGAGTATCGCAAGCCTTATAGAATCTCTGTTCAAACTTCAGGGCTTAAAGCGTCTGCGCGTGGGCAGCCTAGAGCCTAGTCAGATAAGCGAGGAGTTTTTGAATCTCACCCAAGAGCCACTTTTTGAAAAGCACCTCCATATCGCCCTGCAGCACACACACAACACAATGCTAGAGATTATGAATCGCCAAAACCGCGTGGAGCAGGATTTGGAGCTCTTTATGCGATTGCACAAGCAGGGATTTTTCCTTGGCACAGATTTTATCGTGGCGCACCCGGGCGAGAGCGAGGAGATTTGGGCGCAGACTTTGGAGAATTTTAAGCATTTCCCTATCACGCATTTGCACCCCTTTATCTACTCTCCGCGCGCCGGCACGCCCTCAGCGAGTATGAAAAACACCACTAAGGGCGATGTGGCAAAGCAACGCCTCCATACGCTCAAAAACATTGTGCAAGAAAACAACTACCAAATGCGCCGCCATTGCTCTAAGCCACTCAATGTTTTGATAGAATCTAGCGCAGCCAGCAGCGTTAGTGAATCTAAGCCATCTCTAGATTCTAAAGAGGGCAGTGCGTTGGCGTCAAGATTTGATGATGATGGAGCGAGTGGGGATTTGCGCCTCTATCACGGGCTTGATGAGTTTTTTAACAAAATCACGATTGAGAGCTCTAAGCCGCTCCAAAATGGGCAATGGCTAGAGATTAGAGAATACCAAGCAAACAAAGAAGGGAATTATGCCAAAATCTAAAAATCTCATTTTTTCACTCATAGCCTTGAGCCTTGCGGGGCTACTCATCGCGTTTATGCTTTTGCGCGATTCTAGCGTGGTGCTAAGCCCCTATGAGTTTCACAAAAAGCTCCTAGAGGCTAAGCCCCAAAGCATCGTGCTTAAAGACAATGAGCTAAGTTTTAGCACGTATAATGAGACTTACAAAGTCGCGCGAGATGCTATCAATCTATCCGAGCTTGATCCCCATATCGCGGTGGTGGTGGCGCAAAAAAGCGGAAGTTTCTTAGATGAGATTGGGCTTTTTGTGATTATTTTTATCGGCGTGGCGGTGCTTATTAAGGCAGTTTCGCTGCTCTTTATGCCACCTAAGCCCCAACCCAAGGGCTTAGATATCAACGCACAAAATCTTAGCGGCACGATCGCGCGCAAGGAACAAAGCCCGATGATACCCCTTGAGCAGGGCTTTGAGCCGCATTTCCAAAGCGCGATTACCTTTAGGGATGTCGCGGGGATTACTCAAGTCAAAGAGGAGCTTTTTGAGATTATCGACTATCTCAAAAACACCAAAAAATATCAGGATTTGGGCATACGACTGCCTAAGGGCGTGCTGCTTGTGGGACCGCCGGGCGTGGGCAAGACGATGATTGCTAAAGCCGTGGCGGGCGAGGTGGGCGTGCCGTTTTTTTATCAAAGTGGCTCGAGCTTTGTGCAAATCTATGTGGGTATGGGGGCAAAGCGCGTGCGGGAGCTGTTTATGCGCGCTAAGGCAAAGAGTCCGAGCATTATCTTTATCGATGAGATCGATGCGGTGGGCAAGGCACGAGGTGGCACGCGCAATGATGAGCGTGAAGCCACGCTAAACCAGCTCCTTACGGAGATGGATGGCTTTGAAGATTCTAGCGGGGTGATTGTCATCGGCGCGACGAATAAAATCGATGTGCTCGATGAGGCATTACTGCGCAGTGGGCGATTTGATCGTAGAATCTATGTGGATTTGCCGGATTTAAGCGAGCGTGAAAAGATTTTTGGAGTGTATTTGCGTGATAAAAAATACGATTTTAATGTAAATGAGGTGGCGCGGCTGTGCGTGGGCTTTAGCGGTGCGGCGATCGCCTCGCTTGTCAATGAAGCCGCTCTAAGCGCGCTAAGGCGACAAAGCGATGTGATACAAAAGGAGGATATCCTCAATACCAAAGACAAGGTGCTGTTGGGCAAGAAAAAAATGCTTAGCTTTAGCGAGGAGGAAAAGCGGATTTTGGCGACTTATCAGAGTGCCAAGGCACTTAGCGCGTATTGGCTAGATGTCGATTTTGACAAGATTTCACTCATTAGCGAGAGTTTTAAGGATATCGACAAAGAGCTTGTGAGTAAAACCGAGATGAGCAATAAGATAAAAATCCACCTAGCTGGAAGTATCGCAGTAGAGATGCTCTATAACCAAGTCTTTAGCAATGCCAAGGAGGATATCGCCAATGCTAAGCAAATCGCGCTACAGATGTGTGAGGACTATGGTATGGGCAAAAAACTCATCGCAGATTCTAGCGATGTGGCAGAGATACTCGAGCAGTGCCGCAAAGAGATGCAAGACTTTCTCGCTAACGCCAAGCCACTGCTTGAGCGGCTCTCACACAGGCTCTTAGAGCAGGAGCGACTACACAAAGATGAGATAAAAGCCATCATCGATGAGAAGTATTTTTCATAAATTTCTCGTGTGTGTGGCGGTGTGCGTGGCATTGCACGCGCGCCCAAGCCAAGAGATAGAATCCCTAAACCCCCTAGCACGCGAGTATTTCACGATAGAGACACACACTATGGGGGAACGCAAAATCTTCATCGCCAAACCAAAGACAAATGCCGCCACATACCCCGCCTTAGTCGTGTTAGATGGCAACGCACACTTCCCCATAGCCATCAACCAATACATTGCCCACCACTACACGCCAAGAGAATCTCCGCTGCTTATCGTGGGCGTGGGCTATGAGGGGGAGCTGGCGTATGATACCCCAAGGCGCACACGCGACTATACGCCCTTAGTGAGAGAGGGCAGGGCGGGGGTGCGGCGCGTTTTTTTGAATCTTTGCACACGCAGATTCTGCCTTTAGTCCGTAAGAGCGCGGGTGGGGAGCTCTCTAGCATAGGATTTTTTGGGCATTCATTTGGGGGGCTCTTTGGACTGTATGTGCTTTTGCACCACCAAGAGACCTTTAGCCACTATATGATCGCCTCGCCATCGCTGTGGTGGGGCGATGTGGAGATCCCACGCACTTTTTTGTGCGATGCTAAGATTGCTTTTAGCTATGGCACAGATGAGCCTCATAAAGGTGGTATGTCACTTGCAGAGTTTAGCAAGGCTTTGCATGCGCAATGCCCAAAGGCGTGTATGAATACACAAGTATTTGCAGGAGGGCATGGCGATAGCATTAGACCATCGATTGTGCTTATGCTAAGTGAGCTTTTGGGAGGGGGAGGATTTGGTGAGTGCCAAGAGATTTAGTAAATTTTAGTGAATCTTTACAACAAATGAGAGGCAAGATCCTAGCACGCTATGCCAACAATCCTTATGTGCTTATCGGCTGTGGGGAGGAGTGCGCACGCGTGTGTGAGAATGCGTGTGTGTGCTGTGAGGCGGGGAAACGCGTGCTCAAAGTCGTGCTGATAGGCACACAAGCCTATTTAGAGAATCTTGATATGGAGAAGCTAGAGAGATTAGCGCGCTATGGGGTGCAGATGGAGTTTGTTATGCAAGTGGCACACGCGTGTGAGGGTATTTTTAAGGACACTCCATTACAAAAATACGGCGTGGTGTTTGGGATTAGGATACCAAAAAGTTAGAGTGCGCTTTGTCTCTATAGGCGCGGTAGGAGGCAAACCCCCTTGGGCTAGAGCAGTTAAGATCGTATCAAAACATAATCAGATATAATGCACATTCAAATCCCATAGCACAAGGAGCGTTGATGTTTGCAAAACTAAAAAAATTCTTAAGACTTCTCACCCCCCCCCCCATTTTAGCTCTTAAAAGAAAAATCCATCGCTATATTGAGGATAAGCGATTTGCGCGCATTTATCGTCTCCGCACCATAGAATCTTTCCAAAAATTCGCCACACACAACCGCGATACAAAAATCAAAGTCTTATTTTATAACGATTGGGGTGGGAGCTGGGAGGCCTTAGAGCCTCTGGCACTAGCCCTAGCTAGCGATGAGCGATTTGAGGTTATCGTGCTAGCGATGCCCACTTTGGTGCAAAGCCAAAATTTTTATGATTTGGGTGCTACTAAAGCTTTGCAAGCCTTTGGGGATAAGATTGGGATTCCTATCACACACGCCTTAGATTCACGCTCTAGAGTGCAGTGTATCGTGGGCTTTGATACGCAAATGTGCCCCACACTTTTCCCAAATCAGACACAAGCGCAGTATTGCTTCACTACTAGACCTTATGATAGCTTGCGACCCAAAGGCTGGGGCAATGCCGACATTGCGGAGTGTATGAAGCTAGCTAGAATAGAGTATGGTATATTTTTTGTGGCGTTCTATTTTGACTTTGCACCAAGCGATCACCCATCGGCACCATGGTATAGCAGGGCAAATAGGTATTATGATTTTTTGTTTGTGCCTGATACCTTTCATAGGGATGTTATGGCATTTTATAAGAGCAAAGACGCCTATACGCGTTTTGTCGTTACGGGATCGCCTCGGTTAGAAAACTTCAAGCAAGGAGATTTTTCCAAGCCACACACGCAAAAACTTACCATATTTTATACCTCTCGGTATAGCAAAGGCGATAGTTACAACACCTTTTTTACTTTTATTGAGTATTTTATGCAGCAAGCTAAGGAAGATAAGATACACTTTATCTATCGGCCACACCCAAATATGTATGACACCAAGCAAGGCAATCACAATATCCTTAGCGGTGCGCAGTGGCAGGAATTTGTCGCGCGTTTTAACACTCCAAACCTCTCCTTAGACACCAATCCTAGCTATGAGGATAGCTTCAAAAAAGCTGATGTGATTGTCTCTGATGCGAGTTCTACAATCGTGTATGCGTTTTTGGCAAACAAACCTGTGATTTATACACAAAACCTTATGGGTGGGGAGCTCAACAACTGGGCAGTGAAGCTTTTGCAAGGTTGCTTTATTATTAATTCTTTAGATTCTATGCGAGAGCTCATCGCTAGGCTACAAGAGGATTTTCAAGGTATGATAGCTCCGTTGCAGTTTAGACGAGAGGATATTCTGAAAAGCTGTTTTTATTTTCCACCCAAAGGCAGTGTAGCGTGTATCATCGACACGCTTTTAGCTGATGTGTATAAGAGCCCTCCTCACGCTCCCTAAGCCTCCGCTATGAGTTTGCCAAAGACAAAGTCATCTTTAATCTGCGTAACCTCGCACAGATAGGCTTTTGGCTCGATAGCCCCTAGTGAATCTATCCTGTCGTTGATGAGAATCTCCCCATCGATTTCACGCGCCCATAGCCTTGCGCGTGCGCTATAAAAATACTCACTCATCTCGCTCACGCCCTCTACAACCACCTCGAGTTTTTGCCCTAGTAGCGCATTTAGCGAGGCTTTTTGCTTGGCTTTTAGAATCTTATTTATGGTGGCTATGCGCTTAGTAACCACTTTAGATTCTATCTTGGGGAGCGTGAAACTCGCTGTGCCCTCTTGGGGCGAGTATTCAAAGATATTAACCCTATCAAAGGGGCTTTGCTCCACAAACGCGCACAATTGCCTAAAGTCCTCCTCGCTCTCACCGGGGTGCCCGATGATGAGACTTGTGCGCATAAATCGCCCCCTAACCTTGTCCATAGATTCTATAAGTTTTTGGTGTGTAGCGCGATTTGCTCCGCGATTCATAATCTTTAGCATAGAATCTGTGATGTGCTGGATAGGCATATCAAAATAGGGCAGGAAGGTGCGTGAGTTGGCAATAGATTCTATAAGCTCTAGGCTCGTGGTGCTCGGATAGAGGTAGAGCAGGCGCGCAGTGATAGGGAGATTAAGCGCATCTATGCGCGCTATGAGCTGGACTAACCCATCGCGCACGCCCACATCACGCAAAAACGAGCTAGAATCTTGTGCGATGAAGCTAAAATCCCTAAAGCCCTTAGAGTAGAGAATCTCTAGCTCTTTTATCACAGAATCTAGCGTGCGTGAGTGCAGTTTGCCCTTAAACGAGGGGATAGCGCAAAAACTGCATTTTTGGTTGCAGCCCTCGCTTAGCTTGATATAGCTATGGAAACTAGAATTAGTGATCACGCGTTCATTTAGTTCATCAGCGAGAAAAACCTTAGGCGAGTGGCGGCTCTGCCTAGATTCTATCATTTCATCGATTTTGTCATAGTCCCCCACGCCCGTGATGATATCAATCTCTGGAATCTGCTCTCTTAGCTCGTCATAATACCGCTCGCTTAGGCATCCGCTCACCACGAGCAGCGCGCCCTTTTTGCGATTGGTACTCGCCTCTAAGATTGTGGCGATACTCTCTTGCTTGGCAGATTCTATAAAGCCGCAGGTATTGATGATGACCACATCAGCCGCGCCCAAATCCTGCGTGATCTTATAGCTAGCGAGCCTGCCTAGCATCACTTCAGAATCTACGAGATTTTTGGTGCAGCCTAGTGAGATGAGGTGGAGTTGTTTTGGCATTAGCTATTTTTCACGCTATCCCATCGTGGCACGAGCTTGCCATCGACTTCCTCGGTGGCGCACATACCCATGATGTTATACCCACAATCCACATAATGCACCTCACCCGTAACCCCACTTGCAAGATCACTCAAAAGATACATCGCGGAGTTGCCCACCTGCTCGATACTCACATTTTCTTGTAGTGGTGCGTTGGCTTCATTCCATTTGAGCATAATATTAAAATCCCCTATGCCGCTTGCCGCGAGAGTTTTTATCGGACCTGCGGAGATGGCATTGACGCGGATATGGCGTTTGCCCAGATCGTAGGCGAGGTAGCGCACGCTAGATTCTAGCGCAGCCTTTGCCACGCCCATCACATTGTAGTTGGTTACATACTTGACACTGCCTAGATAGCTTAGTGTCAAAATCGCCCCGCCGGTATTGAGCAATGGCAGCACATGGCGGCTAAGCTCGATGAGCGAATACACAGAGATCTCCATAGCGGTGTTAAAGGCTTCTTTGCTCGTATCCACAAACGCCCCCTCTAGCGCGTCTTTTGGTGCGAATGCCACGGAATGCACGACAAAATCAAGATTGCCAAAGTCGTTCCTAAGACTTTCTACAAGGCTAGCGAAATGTTCTGGCTTGCTCACATCGAGCTCATACACACGCTCACCCGCCCCCATCTCCTGTGCTATGGGACGCACGCGCTTTTCTAGCGCACTATTTAGGAATGTAAAAGCTAGCTCCGCACCCTGCTCCCTGCAGGCTTTGGCGATACCATATGCGATTGAGCGATTGTTTGCCACGCCTACGATGAGCCCTTTTTTGCCCTTTAGTATCATAAGTTTGCTCCTTAAAGTGGGGGATTTAGAATCTAAAGCACGCATTATATGGGCTTAAAACTTAAAAACAGCTCTCTTTAAAAAATCTCCAAGTTTGTTTTGGCTACAATCGCCGGAGTTTTTACGTTGCGATTATGAAAAGGTTTGGGATTGAGCATTAAAGGTGGCGTTAGGACATTTGTCAAAAACTCATGGCAGCTTTTGTGGTGGGCGCAGGAGCAGTTACGATTTGGGAGTTTTAGCCCTAGTGTGCGGAGTGTAGAGCCTGCAAAAAGTCGCGTGTTTGTGTTGGGCAATGGACCATCACTCATCAAGGATATAGCAGATTATAAAGGCAAGCTTGCTTGCGAGGATATTCTTATGGTTAATCAAAGTCTTGCTTCACCACTAGGCTTTGAACTCAAACCAAGGTATTATGTCCTTATGGATCCAGCGTATTTTGGGATATTACCCGGTGGCGATATAGACGTGGAGTTTGCGCGGCGTGTGGCGGAGTTGAGTGAGGCTTTGGAGAGGGTGGATTGGGAGATGGTGCTGTTTGTCCCCTACCAGCATTATAAGGCTTCATCAAAAGATATAACAAAAAGTGCGCGTGAGAATCTTTGCTTATGCACAAATCCTAAAGTGCATATTGTGACTTTTAATGCCGTGGAGCTTTATAGCTTTAAAAATCTCGCTAGGGCAATGTATCGGGCTAATCTCGCCATTCCAAGCGGGATAAATGTGCTGATTGCCTCGCTTTGTTGTATGATTGCTGTGGGGTATGAGCGTATTTATTTGCTTGGGGCAGATAGTGATTGGCACAAGAGCCTTAGCACAGATTCTCAAAATAGAGTATTTGTGCAGAATGAACATTTTTATGAGGACGCGCAGAGCGTGTTGTATATGCCTTATACTTTTGCGTTTATTATGCAATGTATGACGGAGGCATTTAGGGCATATCAGGAGCTTGGAGAGATTTTTTCACACATTACCAACTGCTCTTCAAACTCAATGATTGACGCATTTCCTAGAGCAAGCCTAGATTCTGTCCTCGGGGGGGGGGCAAATAGATATTCCCTAATTGACCTTTATAGAATATTTTTATTACTTTATACACTGCAGAGTTTATCTCGCATCGGAGCGGCACGATGCAGATAAAGAAGTAAAGCATTGGTTGTTGCATTTACACGCTATACCCACTATTGCTAAACTCTACAACAAGGACAATAACGAGATTTTTGTTGTTGTGAATGGGCCAAGCTTGCAGGGAGATATCGCCGGCTATGAAAGCCTCATTGCCCAAAAAGATGTCCTTATGGTTAATCAAGCGATTCAAACACCGCTTTTTAAAACCCTTAAGCCAAAGTATTACGCTATTGTCGATACGATTTTCTTAAGTAAAAGTTATAGACAGGCGGTAAAAACACACTTTGACGAAGAAAGCTTTGACAGAGTGTGTGTGCCATTTCAAAAGACATTTGAGTTATTTAATACCACAGAGCATAATTTCACACTTTTTGTGCCATCTACCTTTATGGATGGCTTGAAAATCACAAATCCGCGTATTAGCATCTACACATTTGGTCTCTATGATTTTCGAGGATTTGAGTGGTTAGAGAAAATAGCATATAAGAAAGCTTTAGCTATGCCTTCAAGCGATAATATCCTTATTTTTGCCATTGTGAGTGCGATTGCTATGGGATACAAAAGGATTTATCTTTTGGGTTGTGATCAAAACGCGTTCTTGGGGTATTATGTAGATAATAAAACTAATAAATTTTCTATGCGAAACTATAAGCATTTTTATACAAACAACAATGAGAGCGATCAGATAGGCTATGCTTTTAGTCTCGGAGAGATGCTATACCACGACTCTTTGATGTTTCGTGCTTACTCACAACTCCAAAAACTTTTTGGTAGCGAGCATAGAATCTTTAACTGCTCCTCAAGCTCCATGATTGACGCATTTCCTAGAGCAAGCCTAGATTCTGTCCTCGGGGGGGGGGTAATTAAATGTCTCTCCTTAGTAGGATACTATCTCTTTATGCTTTTGTTATATAGAGCAATCCTGATAGGCAGACGCGATGTGTGAGCGAGCGATGAAAAACATTGTTGTTATGGATTTTGATATATGTATGGTGGATACGCTACTTGAGCGTGGGTATCGTATCGTAGTTCTCATTTTGCTCTATGATAGTGATGTGGAGGTTTGTAAGCAAAAATACAAAAGCACTTCACAGATTTTACATATTATGTCTGTTTCAGATATTGAAAAAGTCGATGGTATTACACATTTTGATTATGAACTTATGGAATCCCTGCGCGATGCTCAACGCAAGGTGGAGTTTTTTTATCAGCGGTATTTAGATGATGGCATGCTCGTAACTAATAAATACTTTAATGCACTCTTTTGGTGGGCGCATATTTTTGATTGCTATAGTGTCGATTTGGTGGTGTTTGACAATATAGAGCATGGGTGCATGTCTGATATAGCATTGTATTTGGCACATTTCAAAAATATTCCGGCTTTTTGTGTCTCAAGAAGAATTTTAAATGCTAGAAACCTCTTTGATTTTAATAAAAAGACATTTATACCTTTTGTAAAACGAACGCTTTTGTCCTCGCAAATTACGCGGGAATTATTTACACAATTACCAAAACCCCACAATACAATCACTTTCAAAAAAATCATAGCTAAAGCCGTGAGAAGTATCGGTGGGCAACTCCTTGTAGATTTCTTGCAATGCCTTTATAAAGGTAGCTTTGTGTTGCGCTATGCCATAGGTGGAGATATGCGCATAAGTTTTTGGTATAAGCTTTTTTGTTATTACCAACTTAAAAAACAAAAGAGGGCGTATTGTTCCCTAGCACACTCTCCACATTATGATACTCCCTTTATCTTTTATGCTATCCACTTTGAGCCAGAGGCTAACACGGGAGTGTGTATGCCACTCCAAAATCAGCTAAGCGTTATCCAAATGCTCTCCCGCGCTTTGCCAGAAGGCTACAAACTTTATGTCAAGGAGCATCCTATGCAGTTTAGTCTCAATAAACCGGGAATGGATTATTATCTTTACAACTTTATGTATTTTAAAAATGCAAATTTTTATAAAGAGATTCAAAAACTAAAGAATGTAGAGTTTATATCTCTTGATATTTCATCGGAGGAGCTTATCCAAAGATCCTTGGCAGTGGCCACGATCAATGGCTCTATTCAGTTTGAATCTACACTAGCAAATAAACCCTGTATTGCATTTGGCGGCTATGATATTTTATTAAAAAATGCCAAAAACATTATTTGTGTAGAGAGCTTTGAGAGGTTGAAGCATGATGTTGAGCACCTCATACAATCTCCACAAGATTTCAGTATAGAATCTGATTTAGCAGATTGTAAGGAATTTATAGCAAAACACACTATTAGTGCGGTATCCCCAAATAGGGGACAGGAGATATTAGACACTATAGAATCTCATCTCGGGGGGGGGGTAAATAGATATTCCCTAATTGACCTTTATAGAATATTTTTATTACTTTATACACTGCAGAGTTTATCTCGCATCGGAGCGGCACGATGCAGATAAAGAAGCCCTTGCAAAGCATTTACTCACACACATAAAATTTTGTCCAACCATTCCAAGTCTTCGTGATGGTAAAAACGATGAGCTATTTATCATCGCAAATGGACCGAGCTTACAGAATGATATTGGTGGTTATGAAGATCTCATAGCCTCAAAAGATGTTTTGATGATGAATAATGCTATCCAAACCCCTCTCTTTGCCAAACTCCAACCCAAATATTATGTGCTTATGGATTCTATGTATTTTGTTGGCAATGCCTATCGGGATTTGGTGGAAGATGATTTTCATAAAATGC
Source organism: uncultured Helicobacter sp. (assembly GCF_949282165.1). Classification (NCBI taxonomy): domain Bacteria; kingdom Pseudomonadati; phylum Campylobacterota; class Epsilonproteobacteria; order Campylobacterales; family Helicobacteraceae; genus Helicobacter; species uncultured Helicobacter sp. The sequence continues at coordinate 76,627 of NZ_CASDOV010000013.1, forward strand.
GTTTGGTTTTTGAAAAAACACTTGATATGCTAAGTGCTTTGAGAAACAACCTCATACTTTTAGTGCCATCTGTGTGGAAGCACACACTGACTTTTTCCAATCCTTATATGCGTGTTTATACATACAATGTATTTGGGTTTAGAGGGTTTGAGTGGCTTGAAAAAATCGTGTATAAAAATACTTTGTCTATCCCTTCAAATGCCTGTGTGCTAGTCCCTGCCATTGTGAGTGCGATTGCTATGGGATACAAAAGGATTTATCTTTTGGGTTGTGATCAAAACGCATTTTTGGGGTATTGTGTAGATAACACTACCAACAAGCTATCTATACGGGATTACAAGCATTTTTATAAAGAAGCAAAAGAAAATACACACGCAAGATATGAAAGTATGGATATGGGAGAGCGACTTTATCACGATCATCTCATATTTGGGGCTTACTCACAACTCCAAAAACTTTTTGGTAGCGAGTATAGAATCTTTAACTGCTCCTCAAGCTCCATGATTGACGCATTTCCTAGAGCAAGCCTAGATTCTGTCCTCGGGGGGGGGGTAAATAGATACCTTCTTATAAGCTTTCTCCTACTTAGTCTTTATATTTCCTGCACCTTTACTAAAGATTCAAAATTCGCGCACGGAGGTGTGCGATGAGAATCTCCGCCAAATCCCTACTAAAGTCCATTCTGTCGTCTTTACTCCCAAGATCCCTATATGACGCCCTGCGAGATTTTAAAAACCTCTATATCACGCGTTTTGCTACCAAGTCTTATTCCCAAGAGGGAGAGGATTTGCTACTACGCCGGATATTTGAGCACCAAAAAAATGGCTTTTATGTCGATGTGGGCGCGCACCACCCGTTTAGATTCTCAAACACTTATCTTTTGTATAAGCGCGGTTGGAGGGGTATCAATATCGACGCTATGCCCGGCAGTATGAGGCTTTTTAGGAGATTCCGAGCGCGAGATATCAATATCGAGTGTGGAGTAGGTCTCGGGGGGGGGGGCATTAATGTATTATATGTTTAATGAGCCCGCACTCAATGGCTTTTCCCCCGAGCTCTCGACTTCCTATGCCAATCATCCGCGCTACCATCTCAAAGCCCAAGTGCCTGTGCGCGTGAGAAAGCTTAGCGAGATTTTGGATTCGCACCTGCCGCTGCAAACACACATTGATGTGCTAAGCGTTGATTGTGAGGGCTTGGATTTGGAAGTGCTGCAATCCAATGATTGGAGCAAATACAAGCCGGGCGTAATCCTTGTAGAATCTTTTGGGAGTGATTTAGCCCAAATTATGGACAATCCCATTTATGCGCTCTTAGATTCACACCAATACAGACTGCACGCCAAACTACACAATACGCTGATATTCCAAAGGAATGATGTATGAAAAACATTATCCTTGTGGATAGACAATGTGAGCTCGTAGATGAGTTTATCGCGCGTGGATGTCGTATTATCGTGCTTGTGGTGGAGACACCTGAGCAGGCACAATCTTACAGGGCAGCATACACAAAAGAACAGATTGAGATTATCACGCATCGTTTTGCAGTGGAATCTGTCATTGCTATGGAGTATTTGGACTATGAACTTATAGAATCTTTTCGCGACACCCAACGCAAGATAGAATTTACCTATCATCGTGATTTTCGGGACACAATGCTTGTTACTAACAAATACCTTAATGCACTCTTTTGGTGGAATCACATCTTTGAGACACACACTATTGATTTTGTGTTTAACAACGCCATAGAGCATATTTTGCTCTGCGAGCTTTGTCTGCCCATAGCGCAAAAGCGTGGTATCCCCGCATTTTGTGCGCCCACGAGGCTGATTTTTGCGCCAAATATCTTGGATTACGCGACTAAGAGTTATATTCCCTTGTGTGGGGATACCTTAAACGATGAGCAATTAGCGGAAAATTTCTATTTTCATTTTGATTTTGGCTGGATACCACCATTTTATCAAAGGCACTCTAAGGTAGGCAATGCAATGATGAGATTGCTATTGCGCTTGGGAGGTTCGTTGTTGGTGGATTTTCTTGTGTGGGGGCGCAATGTTTTGGTGGGCAAAGAGGGCAGTAGATTCAAAGAAAATCTTTTGAGCTATGTGCAGCTTATGCGTATGAAACATTATTATAAGAAAATCTCCACTCAGCCAAAAGAGGGAGAAAAGTTTATATTCTATGCTATCCAATTTGAGCCAGAGGGTAATACGAGCGTGTGCGTGCCACTCCAAAATCAGCTAAGCGTTATCCAAATGCTCTCTCGCGCTTTGCCAGAGGGCTACAAGCTCTATGTCAAAGAGCACCCTATGCAGTTTAGTCTCAATAAGCCACGAATGTATTATTATCTCTATAACTTTGGGTATTTTAAAAATAGAAGTTTTTACAAGGAGCTTGAGAAACTCCCAAATGTGCGTTTTATCGACCTTGATACCTCATCAAAAGAACTCAACCAAAAGGCGTTGGCAGTAGCTACGATTAATGGCACAGTGCATTTGGAAGCGACATTTTTTAGCGGCAAGCCCTGTATCGTCTTTGGTGGGCATAATATGCTTTTGAAAAATGCTAAAAATATCGTGTATGTAGAGAGTTTTGAGGATTTATATAATGGAGTTAGGACACTATTAGAAAATCCACAATCTTTTGTGCTAACTGAAGAAGAGATACACCAATACAAAGCCTACATCAAAGCTCGCAGTATCTACCATAAATCCCCTACAAAGGCTAGGGATATGTTAGATTCTGTGCTCTCATATCTTGCAGAGCGCGAAAATGTCTAGCTTGGCTTTAAGCCCTGATATAGAGCCTAGCTCTTGCAATAATATGACAGAATCCACTCTCGGGGGGGGGGGGAATATCTTAGAGGTTATCGGTGTCAAAATGCCATATTGCTTCTAAGTTTTAATCGTCTTGATACGGTGCGCCAGATTCTAGCCCAAATCGCGCGTGTGCAGCCACCAAGGATATATCTGGCTTCCGATGGCGCAAGGGAGGGTAAAATAAACGCACAAGGCATAGCAGAATCCACACTCGTGCAGGAAGTGCGGGAGTTTTTGTTAGATTCTATTGATTGGGATTGTGGGGTGCATACGCGTTTTTTGGATTCTAATCTCGGGTGCAAGGCAGCGGTGAGCTCGGCTATATCGTGGTTTTTTGCGTATGAAGAGCAGGGCATTATCCTAGAAGATGATTGCCTGCCGACTTTGAGCTTTTTTCGATTCTGTGATGAGCTTTTGGCGCGGTATAAAGAGCAGGAGCGCGTGATGATGATAAGCGGGTGGAGTGCGCTTGACTTCGCGCCCAATCCATCAGTTGAGACGCTTTGCCCCAAGGCACGCTTGCAAGAGGATTATTTTTTCTCCAAATACAACCACATTTGGGGCTGGGCGAGCTGGGCTAGGGCGTGGGCTAAGTATGAGTTAGAATCTAGCGATTTTGCTAGCGACTTCGCGCGCTTTGCCTTTAGCTCCACATCCGAGCGCAGGAGTTGGCGCAGGACTTTTGGCGCGTATTATGCAGGCAAAATCGATACTTGGGATTATCCTTGGACATTTAGCATTTGGAAGTCCCGCGGGCTCTGTGTGTATCCCAAAAATAATATGATTCAAAACATCGGCTTTAATCGACAGGACGCCGCACACACGCAAGGAGATTCTAAGTTTGCGCGTATGCCAAGCTATGATCTCATCTTTCCGCTCACACACCCTCGCCACATAGCTCCAAATCCCGCGCTAGATTCACTAAACTTTAGCCTTGTTTTTGAGATGCCAAGCCTCCTAAGGCGCGTGGTGAGGAAGATTCAAAAGATCCTAAAAAGCCTTAGCCCACGACATTGAGCAAATGCTCGCCCTCTAGCACAAAAAGTGGTGCGAGATGCGCCGCCTCCTCAAAACTCACAGAACCAAAGCCCTCCAATTCGCCCACTTGTGATTGCAAAAGCGCGAGTGTGCTGGCAAAATTTGCCTTAAGCGCGAGATGAGCTAAGCCCTCTCTTAGCGTGATTTTCCCCTCGATAATCCCGAGGTTTGGCATAATCGCACTGAAAGTGAGCGCATCTCTCTCTCCCTTTAGCTGCAGCAAACCATCTCGCGCGCCCTTATCAGCGATACATAGGCTTAGCACCCCACTCTTTAGCCCCGCAAGCACAAACCCAAAATACTCAAACTCCGCCCTGTCCTTTGCCTGCGCCATTTGCTCTGCGCTAAATTGTGCCATTTCTTTGGGCAGATTGTTGCCTAGCTCTGTGAGCACCTCCTCTAGCGTTTGTGGGCTAAATTTCAGCGGACTTCGCGTAATAGAATCTAATATCTTTGGCTGCTCTAAGAGATTGCCTAGCACGATATTATTATCCTTAGTGCTTGACATCTGCGCCCAATACTTTTGCCCTATATGCAGGGGCTTGTAGCTCGTGGTTTTGAGGGTTTTGGTGCCCACTTGCAGGAGGTAGGTGGTGGCATCGAGTTTTTGCAGGACTTTGAGTGAGATGGGCAGGCGCGCATTAAAATGCAGGGCTTTAGAATCTGCTTGTGAGAGGAGCTTTTGGAGGGCACTAATGCGCGTTATCATCATTTAGCAGCACTTGCTGGGTGAAGGCAGCGATTTCAAAGCTTAGGCTAAATTTATCAAGTAGTGGCGTCTCTTGTGTCGCGTTAGAGCTAATGAGTGTCATTTGGTTGTTGTCCGAACCAAAGGCGTTTTTGAGTGAATCTAGCACATTTAGACACACGATGGTGCATTCTTTTTTGTGCAGCATTCCTTGGGCATTTTGGAAGGCGCTTTGGTGATTATCCTCGGCTTTAAATCCGATTTTTACAAACTCTTTAGCCGAGAGCTTGCTCAAAATATCCATATTTTTTTCAAAGGTAAGCTGGAGGTTGCGCAGTGAATCTTTTTTGATTTTGGTTTGGCTCACCGCCTCGGGTATGAAGTCCGCTATAGCCGCCGCCATAAAGAGTATGGGCTTGGCTCTACACATTTTTTTAGATTCTATAATGGCTTGGTAGTATTGAATCGAGGTGGTAACCTCGATGAAGTGAATGCCTTGGGGCAGTATGGTAGGCACGCTTGAGCTTATCAAAAAGACTTTTGCGCCTAGTAAGTGCAGGGCTATGGCGAGGAAGTATGCTTGCTTGCCGCTTGAGAGATTGCCTAGCACGCGCACGCTATCGATATTTTCTTTGCTCCCCCCGCCTGTGATTATCACTTCTTTATTGTGCCAAAAGCCGGTGTTGTTGAACATACCCATTTTGATGAGCACCTGTGCGAGGGCAAAGACGATATCGTGGTGCTGGGCAAGCGCGCCCTTGCCGTGCTCGCCACAAGCTAGCAGGGAGATTCTAGGCTCGATGATTTCAAATCCTAGGCATCTTAATTTGTTTAGGTTTTCTCGTGTTTGCGGGGCGTTTAGCATAGTGGTGTTCATCGCGGGAGCGATGAGCTTAGGCGCGCTAGAGGCGAGCGCGGTGCAAAGGATCGTATCATCGGCTATGCCATAGGCGAGTTTGGCGATGGTGTTAGCCGTGGCAGGGGCGATGAGCACGACTTCTGCCCATTTGGCGTAGCTTATGTGGTTTGGCGTATGGGTGTCACTCCAGCTCTGTGAATCTTGATGGAGCACGACACTTTTGCTTAGAGCCTCAAAAAGCGTGGGATTGATGAGCTTGGTGCTTTCTTTACTCATTGCGACTTTGACTTGTGCGCCGAGCTTGGTGAGCGTGCTAAGCACATCGAGCATTTTATAGAGCGACACAGACGCGCTCACAAGGAGCAAAATCCGCTTTTGCGCAAAAAAGGGTGCGAGGAATTGCAAATCAGTCATTGCCTGCCTTAGTTTGTGGATTTTGCTTTGCATTGTAATAAAACTTTATCCCTAAATGCACAATTTTGGCGTATTTTCTGTGCGGGGCTTTAATATTTTGGTAAAATGGTGGCATTTTTAGATTCTATAAACCCAAAGGCAGAGTATGAAAGAGCAGATTTCACACACACGCAAGACAAAAGAGACAGACATTAGCCTAGAGGCGACTCTCTATGGGAGTGGTAGTGCGAGGATTAGCAGTGGGGTTGGGTTTTTTGATCATATGCTTGAGGCTTTTAGCAAGCATAGCCTTATGGATCTCACGCTCAAATGCCAAGGCGACACACATATAGACGATCATCATAGTGTGGAGGATTGTGGGATCGCTCTAGGCGAGGCGTTGAGGCAGATGATGTATCCTTTAAGCGGCGTGGAGCGCTTTGGCAATGCGCGCGTGGTGATGGATGAGGCGTGCGTGGCGTGCGATATAGATCTCGCTAATCGCGCGTTTTTGGTCTTTGAAGCAGGGGAAGGCTATGGGGGCAAGATAGGGAGTTTTGATGTGGAGCTCGTGGAGGAGTTTTTCCGCGCAGTGTGCTTTAATGCCAAAATCAGCGCGCATATCATCTGTGTGCGTGGCAAAAATCTCCACCACATTACCGAAGCGATGTTTAAAGCTTTTGGAGTGAGTTTGCGCCGCGCACTCACGCCAAATCCTAGAATCTCCACGCCAAGCACCAAAGGCGTGCTATGAAAAAAATCCAACTCTTATTGCTTGATGTCGATGGCACGCTGACTACGGGCGAGATTACCTACACCCAAAGTGGCGAGGAGATAAAGAGCTTTCATATCAGAGACGGCTTAGCCCTAAGTGTGTGGAATAAGCAGCTAGGGCGCAAGAGTGCGATCATCACAGGCAGAGATTCTCTCATCGTGCAAAAGCGCGCACAAGAGCTCGGGATAGAGCATATCTATATGGGTGTGAGTGATAAGGGCGCGGTGGTGCGTGAGATTCTAAATAAGCTCGGGTTAGAGAGTGATGAAGTGGCGTGTATCGGCGATGATCTCAATGATTTGCCGATGTTTAAGTGCATTAAGCACACTTACGCGCCCAAAGATGGTGCCAAGGAGATCAAAGCCCTTGCTAAAGTCGTGCTAGGCAAAAAGGGCGGCAAAGGTGCGGTGCGCGAGATGATAGAGGATATTCTCGCCAAAGAATCTCAAGGCAAGCGCAACAAAGACAATCGCGATGAGCTTAAAAAATATTTCCTTTAGCATTTATGCGTTTTTTGTTGGTTTATTGCTACTTAGTCTAGGGAGTTTGCTCTTTTTTGAGCAAGATGAAAGCACCTATAAGGACATAGGCACTAATATCCCGAGTGTTGAGATTGGGGATTTTGAGTTTTTTTTGCTCACGACAGATCCGCTCTCTCTCATCGCAAATGGCTCTAAAATCCTGCGTTACAACACCTACGATGAGGGCTATGAGGTTTTTGCCTATCAGCTAGATTCACAGCAGCGCAGGGAGGAGTATTACGCGCCCTATCTCAAGGCGATAAAGGATATCTACCACACGCCCCAAAGTATCCGCCTCATCCGCCAAGATGGGCTAGTGCTATGGAGTGAGCGGGGTGTGTATGACTACAAAAAGCGGATTTTTAAGGGCGAGGGGCAGTTTTTTGTCAATCAAGAGGAGACGGATTTGCAAGGGCTTAATGTGTATTTTGATCAAAATCAGGAATATTTGCAGGGCGAGAGCCTTGATGGGTTTATCCAACTCGCACAATAGCAGTAAGGAGTGGCGATGGATTATCGTAGGTATGTGGGCATTGCGTTGGTGGGGCTTTTGTGTGGTTGTGCGAGCAATAGCGCGTATAGCGGTGGCAAAGGGAGTTTTAGCGAATATGAGGATTGGGGGAGCTATGAAAACACCCACAAGCGCACCTTTGAGCACGGCAATACCAACACTTATCAGAGTTTTTCAGAGAATTATAACGATCTAGATGCGTTTCAAAGTGGCGTAGATGCCAACATAGGCGGGAGTGCTATGCGTGAATCTCCTGCGATCCAAAACGCCACGATGAAGCCCTACCAAATCGCAGGGAAGTGGTATCACCCACAGGAAGTGAAACTTGGTGATAGCTTTGAGGGGTTAGCGAGCTGGTATGGTCCCGACTTCCACGCCAAAAAGACTTCTAATGGCGAAACTTACAATATGTATGCCCACACTGCCGCGCATAAGACATTTCCGATGAACACGGTGGTGAAAGTCCATAACCTCGAAAATGGCAAAAGCACGATTGTGCGTATCAACGATCGTGGTCCCTTTGTCGAGGGGCGCATTATCGATCTAAGCAACGCCGCGGCAAAGGATATCGATATGCTCAAAGCCGGCACGGCAAAGGTGCGCCTTGAGGTTATAGGCTTTAAGGGCGTGATCAATACAGAATCTAAAGATGAGGTGCGAGATGATGAGGCGTTGCAGGAGGAGTTTGCCATAGGACAAACTCCACAGAGTGTATCGGGCGGGAGGTTTGCGCTGCAGCTTGGGGCGTTTAGGAAAAAAGAGGGCGCGCTCATTACCAAAGAGCAATACGACACCTATCCGCCCTACACGACTACTATCAAAGAGATGCGTGATGCAAACGATGAGATTCTCTATCGTGTGTTTTTGCAGGGATTTCAGAGTGAAGAGGAGGCGCGGGATTTTATGAAAAACACCAAGGGCTTTGGCGATAAGATTCTCATACGCGAGTAGATTTTGTGTGCGGGGGTTTTTTGTGAATCTTGCGTGAGGCGGTGCGCATCAAAAGCACGATGAGAGCCCCCCAGCACGCAAGCACAAGCGGCAGGATATAAGGATGGACATCAAGCTTTTCTACCAAGGCAAGTACGGCATTGCTTGAAAAAAATGTAACACAGCCCACCAAAATCGCCCAAACAAACGAAGCAAGGGCATTGTAAAACAAAAAGAGCGTGAATTTGTATCGGCTAATCCCTATGGCGATAGGCACGATAATGCGGATAATGTGGATATATTTGCACACAAAGATACTGACTTTGCCGTATTTGCGTATCCAAATCTGCGTGAGGGCGATTTGGCGCGAGTATTTGGCAAACAGGGGCAAAATCTCTGCCTTGTAATGCCGTGCGATAAAGGCGACAAGCGAGCTGCCAAGCGCGTTTGCTAGCCCTGCGGTAATGATACATAGGCTAATATCAAACTTACCTAGCGCACTAAGGCTCGCTGCGGCGATGAGCCCTACATAGCCACCATAGAGACTATACACAAAGAGGAGCACATAACCCCAAGTTTGCAAGGCTTGTATAATCTCTTCCAAATCCTAGCCTTAGTAGTTAAAGCGCACAAAGACACTGAAGGCGTTGTTGCTCGAGGCGAGTATGCCATAATAAGAATAAGGCGAGGTTGTGCTGGTGTATGTGTAGTTGTCAAAGCTATAATGCACAAAGCCCCCGCCCACTTCAAGGCTCATCGCATTTTGCTCCCAGAATCTATACTGCGCCATGAGCGAAAACTCTGTGTAGTCGATGAATGAGGCGAGTGCGTGGAGTTTGAAGCGTTGATACTCAATCCCACCATAGATATACGCGCTAATGGTGTTGTTTAGGAAATAGGGCGCGATATAGCCCATAGTCGTGCTTGCTAGTCCCATCGTGTTGCCATAATAATACGTGGCATCGGTAATACTCCAGATACCGCCCATACCCTCGCGTCCGCCGACATAGTGCGCCCCCGCTCCGACATAGAAATCATTAAAAATCGTAACCTTTTCATCAGCCCACAAAAGAAAGCTTAGATCCTGCCCGGCTCTGTTTGCCACATCGCGTCTGTCGGTGTTGCCATACTGCACAAGCCCACGCAAAGTCGTGCGGGCTTTGAAATTCTCGTGTGGTATGAGGGTAAATCCCATCGTGATACCGCCCTGTGCGAGGAGCGACGAGCCTCTGTCTGTGAGTGTGCTAAATCTCTCGGGTAGCGAGGTATTGATAAGTCCAAAAACATCGATGAGGTATTTGCTCTGCTCTGTGAAGCTAAGCCCCGCCATCAGCACCTCACCACCTACAAAATTATCTTTGGTAGTTGGGCTAAAGGGCGTGAGGGCTGCGATAGAAGTGCCGTATTTTGTGCCGATTTGCCCTTTTTTGTATCCGGTGTTGAGGTAGGAGTTGAGATAAGTCGCATAGATATCAAAGCGATTGGACACAGAGTAGCGCGCCGCGATCCCTTGGATATTGCCCGCTATCCAGTCCGAGCGTAGATAATCGCTATTAAACCGCCCCACTGATGCGTGCAGGGTTTCTTTAGTCTTGTTGTCGTTGGTTTTGACACTGCGCTTATATTGGATATATGCATCGGAGATATCCCCTGCGCTTGATGAGGGGGTATTTGGGCTTAGCGGGATATTCCACGCACCTATCGCCCCAAGTCCGAAGGAAAATCCGCTGTTATTGACATTAAAATCCGCGCCACTGCGCACATGGAATGTGAAGTCATTTTGTGAGTGATACATTCCTGTGAGATAGCCAAAGGGAGAGACTTCTATCTCCACGCCATTTGTGAGGGTTAATGCTCCGCATACTGCTAGGGAAGTGAGGGTTTTTTTCACCATTATCATTCCTTTGTTGTTTAGATAAAAAGCGGCGCGACTCTACCTAAAAAAAACTTAGATTCCCAAATTTTACGCCAAAACTTAGCCCACAAACTCCGCGATATTTTTGAGCACGCCCTCTAGTAGTCTTGCCCTAGCTTTGTCATACGCCCACGCGTAGTGCGGGGTGAGCAGGATTTTATGCGCGATTTTAGGATTTAGCAAGGGGTGGTTTGGCTCCATAGGCTCTTTGGCGAGCACATCGGCACCAAAGTATATGGGCTTAGATTCTAAAATCTTAGCGATATCGGCTTCATTGACGATCCCGCCACGCCCCATATTGAGCAAAATCGCGTGATCTTTGAGTAGCCCTAGATTGCCCGCGTGTAGGAGGTTGTTGGTTTGAGGATTTAGCGGGGCGTGGATAGAGATGATATCGCTCGTGCTTAGGAGCGTGTTTAGATCCTTGTGTGGATAGCCGGCTTTGGTGTTGTTGCCACTTGTGGAGTGGTAGCTCACCCTCGCCCCAAAGCCCTGCGCTAGCTGCGCCACTCTGCGCCCAATCGTGCCTAGTCCGATGATCCCCCATTCTAGCCCATCTATCTCGCGTATGGGATCTTTGATATGGGTAAAAATCGCGCTCCTGCTCCACTCCCCGCTTTTGCAATACCCATCATAATACCCCAGATTGCCCAAAAGGCTTAGCGCCATCATCAGCGTGTGTTGTGCCACGGCGTTGGTGGAGTAGCCTGCGACATTTTTTACCACGATACCCCTTTGCTTAGCATAGTCCAAATCGACATTATTCATACCCGTAGCGGTGATACAGATGAGCTCGAGGCTAGGGAGCTGCGCGAGCAGGGCGGAGTCGAGCACGACTTTGTTTGTCAGCACGATATGCGCGTCCTTGCAGCGGCTTAGCACCTCTTGTGGGCTTGTGGTGGGGTAGTGTGTGAAATTCCCAAATCGCTCAAACACGCTCAAATCGCATTCCCCCAAAGTCTGTGAATCCAGCAGGACGATGTTTTTCATTATGTGCTCCTTAATGTTTTTTTAGTAATAATAATGCAAAAACCACACAAAGTAAAGGCAGGCAATGCAAAAATCCTACAAAACCCACCAAAAAATCGTCAATGTGCTTTTAGAATCTATCCCTTTTATCCGTGCCTTCCGCGAGCAGATTATCGTCATCAAATACGGCGGGGCTGCCCAGCTAAACCCCGAGTTAAAAGAGAGCTTCGCGCTGGACTTGGTGCTGATGTATATGGTGGGGATACGCCCCGTAGTCGTGCATGGCGGGGGGAAGCGTATCGATGAGATGCTCACTAGATTGCAGATAGAGAGCCACTTTGTCGAGGGCTATCGTGTCACGAGCAAGGAATGTATGCAGGTGGTGGAGATGGTGCTAAGTGGCGAGATAAACAAGGAGCTCACGGCGTTTTTAAATCTCCACGGAGCGCGTGCCGTGGGGATAAGCGGCAAGGACGGATTGATGCTAAGCGCGCGGGCAAAGGATAATGGGAAGTTTGGTTACACCGGAGAGATAATTAGTGTGGATACGCGGTTGTTAGAGAAGATTCTAAGCGAGGGGTTTATCCCCATTATCGCGCCTATTGCTAGCGGCGAGGATAGCACGGGGTATAATATCAACGCCGATATCGCTGCGTGCGAGATCGCCAAAGCCCTCAAGGCGAGCAAAGTGATGTTTCTTAGCGATATTCCGGGCGTGCTTGATGCGCACAGGCAGCTTATTGGCTCGCTCACACCTAGCGTGATAGAATCTCTGCGCGCACAGGGGGTGATTAGCGGCGGTATGATCCCAAAGCTCGAGGCGTGTGTGGGCTGCGTGCGCAATGGCGTGCAAAAGGCGCATATCATCGATGGGCGTATCGAGCACTCTCTGCTGCTAGAGCTCTTTACCAAAGAGGGCATTGGCACGCAGATTGTGTGTGATTGATTGTAAGGAGGTGTGATGCCAGAGTATTATCTCAGGAGACTAGCCTATAAGGTCCTATCGTGGTTTATCCCAAAGCGAGAATGGCGCGTAGCGTTTGGCAAGAAAATGGGCTTT
>NZ_CASDOV010000014.1:0-43303 GCF_949282165.1 uncultured Helicobacter sp.
GCTATCAAAGACGCGATTAAGCTCTGGGAGATCGTTACCTATGGCAGTTGAGAGCAAGTCTAGGAGTTGATTGACTGAATCTTTTAGTGTGTTTAGCTGAGGATTGGCACCACTTAGGGTGATGCGTCTATCAGCATATCCTTCACGAGTGTGGTTGATGACTTCTAGGGATTGGGAGACGAGGGCGGAGTCTTTGTCGAGATCGCTTTGGGTTTTTTCTATCCCCTCATTGATAGCCACCGCCATCGCGCCGAGCTCGTCATTGGCTCTAGGTTTGAGCGGTGCGGGGCATTTATCACTCTCGTGGCGCAAGCACGCGAAAAATCCAAAGAGATGATGGGAGATCGCGTGGATACGCGCAAGAATATTGAATTTGACATAAAAATACACAAAAAGCACCAACACAAGCAGCGAGACGAAAATACCCGTGATAATAGTCGTCTGCAGGCTATGTAAAGACGCATACACAGAATCTTTGGGTGCTACCACAAGCACACTCCAAAAAATCCCCGTATTCACACCCACTTCAAAGGTTTTGAGCTCCACGAGCATTTCTGCACCTTGGTAGTTTTCATATTCAAACAAGCCGTGAGATTTTTTCTCAATCGCCTTGTTGAGTTCTTGTGCGCTGGGGTGGTTATTGATCTCTTTAAACTTCGCGCCCATAACCTTAGAGTCGGGATGCACGGCAATCGTTTCATCAGCAGAAAGCACAGCTCTATAATCCCTGCTAAATGCCGACATCTCTTGAGAGAGCAGAACCTCTGAAATCTCACTCAAATCGATAAAAATCCCCGCCACACCCACAAGATTGCCTTTGTTTTTGAGAGGGACATTCACTGCAAAGCCAAATCTATCGCCCTGCTTGCCTATATTAACAAGTCTCGGATCGCCAATACTTTGTGCGCCTTTTGCAATGGCTTCCTTGACACTGCCAAAGGATAAAACACTCATATCTGCGTTCAGCAGCTCCACCCCACCCACTATATCGGGCTCGTTGTCCTTGGCTAGCACCATAAAATGCCCATTTTCTAGCTTGTTGCGGGGGTTAGTGATATTGTCGCCTATGTATTTGCTATCGGTGACATACGCGTAGGCATACATACCGAATTGGTTGGCATCAAGCATATTTTTGACTTGCGCTTCAAGCCTCTCCTGTGCCACCGCTCCGCTACTATGCGCGATAATCTCTTCGATTCTCGGAGCGATGCTGGAAAGCGACATATGCACGCCATTGATGTTAGAATCTACAACGATTTTTGCTTTGTCAGCGACGGCTGAGAGGAGCTTTTCTGTCGTGATGGTTTGCTCCTTATCGACATTAGTCGTGATGAGAAACATAAGTCCAAGCATACATAAAAGCACGATAGACGCGATGCTTAAGACGATTTTTGTCCCGAGCTTGAGTGTCATTGGAAGTCCTTTTTGTTGTGGAGTTGATGATGAGGCAAAAGGGTAATTATAAACAAAAAAAAAAAAAACGCAACTTAATTTTGTCAAATTATCATACTTTTGTGCGCTTGTCGTTGTGAGCTGGCTAACGCGGGGCTGCGGGGTGTGGTGTATGCCTCATTTGCTATGTGTGCGTGGCGTTGGGGGCGTTTGGGTAGGGATTGCTTAGATTCTAGTGAGGATTAGGGAATGCTTTTTGTTTATGCCGAGGTATCTTAGAAGTTTTAAGGAAGCTTAATGCAAAGTGGATTTTACAACACAACGGGCGGTATGGTAACGCAGTTTAGCCGTCTTGATCTCATCTCAAACAACCTTGCTAATCTCAATACCAATGGCTTCAAGCGCGATGATGTCGTCATAGGCGACTATCTGCGCCTCTATCAGACGCACAAGCACGAGCTACCACTCCACAACCACACGCGCGAGGCGGCAAAATTCCTCAATCGCTCGCTTGATAGGGTGCCAATCATCAGCGAGGAATACACCGATAGGAGCCTAGGCTCTATGGCACAGACGGAGAATCCACTAGACTTCGCCCTGCGGGATTCTAATGCGTTTTTTGCCGTGCTCACGCCCGAGGGTGTGCGATATACGCGTGATGGGAGCTTCACGCTTGATGCTAATGGAATGCTTGTCACCAAAGAGGGCTTTGCTGTGCTCTCTCGCGCGGGACTTGATAGCGAGGGGGGTATCAGTATCGGGCAGGGGTTGCATATAGAAGTCGATCCGAGTGGCAATATCTACACGCGCAGCCTTAATAACGACGCCATAGGCGAGATTGCACCCATTGGCTCGCTAGCGGTGGTGGGCTTTGAAAACCCTCGCTACCTTAAGAAAGTGGGCAAAAATCTCTATGAATTCCCACAAGAGAGGCTTAGTGAGCGGCAAAACTTCCAAGATCGCGCTGTGGTGGCACAGGGCTTTATTGAAAAGAGCAATGTCAATGCGGTGCTTGAGATGAGCGCGCTTATCGAGACAAATCGCCTCGTGGATATGTATCAAAAGGTGATGAAGTCCCATATGGACGAGCTCAATAGCGAGGCGATCACCAAGCTCGCGGTGCGTGCTTAGGGTGTGGGATTGTATCATTTAATGCAATTTTGCTAGCGTAAAATTACAATCGCTCGCAGAGAGTGAATCTCCGCTCGCTCTGGCTTACGTGCTCACTCACTGCATTTTTTAGCAAGTTTATAGAATCTCTTAGTGTGAGCGCGTCAGGAATGCCGCTTGGCAATGGTGTAGATTCTATAAACCCACACTTTTGGCAGATTGTTGCCACTCTCGCGAGATGAATCCGCTCTCAGCGCTGCGTGTTTGGGGGATTACAGAATCTAGCCATTTGGATTCTGTAATCCCCTTTGGCGGTTGCGATTTCCTAGATTCTATCGCCTAAGCGCATTGTGAGAATCTAAGCCCACGCAAATACGCATTAATCCGCATTTCACATTTATCTCACAAATTATTAAGTATAATTCTCATTAACAAAAACTTGCAATAAAAGGATCGTGTGATGAAGTTTGACAAATCTCTGTGGATGAAAGTGCATTTGTATCTAAGTCTATTCTTTTTGCCTGCCGCGCTTATCTATGCGCTCACTGGGGCTTTGTATATCTTTGATGTGCGTGAAAATGCCGATGCGAGGATAGAGGAGTTTGTGCTCCCCTCTGCGCCCCAAAAGGGCGAGGAGCAGGAGGCAATCCTCTCTGTCCTAAGAGCGCATAATCTCAAAATCCCAAATGATACACAAGTGCGCATACAAAGAGGCAGCGCGACTATGGGCTCTATCAAATACAGTGCGAGTATCACGACAAATAAGCAGGGTGAATCGATTGTGCGCGTCACTGATAGGGGCTTGTATGGGATTTTGCTCCTTATGCACAAGTCAAAAGGCAAATTTTACTTTGACATCATTGCGGTAGGCTTTTCGCTCTCGCTTGTGGTGTTTTATCTCTCTGGGCTTATTATCACTTCATTTTGTAAGAAAAAGCGCAAGCAGGCTTTGGGTGCATTTGCGCTTGGGCTTGCTATCACAGCGCTTGCGGTGTGGGCTAGTATCTAGCCATAATCTCGCGCACGCGCACACACGCCTCGTGCAAATCGCTAGATTCTATGTAGTGGGCGTAGGATTGTTTTTTATACACTTTGTCGTAATACTGCTCTAGGAGGATTTGCGCGACTTTTGGCTTGTCATCGCGCTCAAAGGCTTGCTTTGCTTCAAGCCAAAATTTCTTTTGCATAAATGGTGCGATTTTTTGCATTGCGTGGGCAAAAAACGCCTCATCTATGTGCTGATAGTAGCGCAAGATTCTGTGTATGCGTAGCTCTAGGGGTGCGTGTAGATAAATCCTTGGTGCGCGCTGATAGGCGTCATACAGAGGCTTTGGCACGATGAGGCTGCCTAGCTTTTTGCTCTCGCCCTCTATGAGCACCTTTTTGCCCTCTAGCTCCCTTAGGCGCGCATATAGCGTGTTTTCAAACATCGCCACGCTTGGCTGCGCACCATAAATCGCCCCAAAGCTCGAGCCGCAATGCTTGGCAAGGGATTCTATATCTAGGGAATCTTCATAGAGTGCTAGCAGCTCGCTTTTGCCACTCCCAGTAGGCCCTATGAGTGTGAAAAACTGCATATTGGGCGTTTTGGCGAGATAGTCTAGGACAAACTTTCTGTATGCCTTGTAGCCATTTTGTAAGCGGATAGTGCGGTAGCCGACATTGGCGAGAATCGTCTGTAGTGAGAGGCTACGCATACCGCCTCTGGCGCAGTAGATTCTGATAATGTGTGCGGGAGTGAGATTGAGAGTGGGGAGGGTGCGCGCGATATTTTGACAGATGAGCGCGGCACCTAGGAGCTTTGCCTCGAAAGGATTGTGTTTATAGAGCGTGCCCACCCTCTCACGCTCCTCATCGCTTAGCACCGCGAGATTGCACGCTCCGGGGATATGAGAGTGCGCAAACTCACTAGGACTACGCACATCGATGACAACCTCCGCGCGAGAGTTCGCACTCGGACTTTTAATCTCCAAAAACCCTTGCGCGTCAAGAATCTGCATGGATAGCAAAACGCAACTTAGGATTGTTTGATGGTTTTAAAGTTTCTGACATTTTCCTCGCGTGCCTTTTTGCGCTTGAGCGCGGCTTCGTAGCGTTTGATCTCGGTAGGGGTTTTGGGCTCAAAGGGCGGGATTGTTTTTTTCTCGCCGCTCTTGGTATCGATAGCCACCATTGTGAAGTAGCAAGTGTTACAATGTGTAACAAAGTGGTTTTTGATATCCTCGCTTACGACTTTGATACCCACTTCACAGCTTGTTTTGCCCACATAATTCACGCTTGCAAGGAATGTGATGAGTGAGCCAATGGGAATGGGGTGCTTAAAGATGAGATTATCCACGCTAAGGGTTACCACGCCGTGCCCACAATAGCGCGTTGCACACGCGTATGCGACTTGATCTAGGAGCTTCATCAGCTCCCCGCCATGTACCACACCGCTAAAATTTGCCATATTTGGACTTGCCAAAATACTCATAGTTAGACAACGCGAGTCAAAAATATCTTCCATAATCCTGCCTTTTGTTAAAGTTAATGCCCCATATTATGCACTTAGGAAAGTTAATAAACTAAGCATTGGAGACAAAATTATGGGGCTATGATACGATTTATATCGTTATACACCCCAAGGCTCATAATCCCAAGCAGCAGTGCCAATCCGGCTATCATAATGGCACTTGTGATGCGCTCGCTTGGCTTTTTGCGCGTGAGGGATTGATAGAGGGTAAAGAGGATATGCCCGCCATCAAGGGGCGGTATGGGGAGGAGATTGAAAATCCCGAGGTTTATAGAGATGAGCGCGCTTAGGGCGAGGAGTGCCACCAAATCGCTTTGGGCAAAGGACGCCATCGTGTGCGTGATACCTACCACGCTGCTGATGTTTTGCACACCGATAGCACCGCTGATGAGCTTTTGTAGAGATTGTAAGATGAGTTTGGAAGATTCTATGGTTTTCTCCCACGCCTTTGTGATGGCGTGAAATCCTGTGTAGCGCACGATTTGGGTTTGGTGCGCTGCGGTAATGCCTATGGCATTGTGTTTGATAAATTCACCAAAAACATTGGCAGTCTTAGAATCCACAAGGCGGGGCATAAGCGTGAAGTCTAGCTGCGACTCCCCGCGCTGTGCGCGCATAGAAATCGCACCTATAGAATCCCGCACAAGCTTTGAGAGCTCCTCCCAAGTGTGAATCTCTGCGCCATTAATCTCTAAGATTCTATCTCCGGGCAAAATCCCAGCTTCCTGCGCGGGCATAGAATCTAGCACCTCTCCCACGATGGGCGGCACGCTCATCACGCCATAGAGATACACGCACACATAGAGCAAAAAGCCTAGTAAGAGGTTAAAGCCCGAGCCTGCAAGGAGGATGGCTATGCGCTGCAGGGGGGATTTGGCAAGGAATGAATCGCTACTATGGGCTTGTGTCTGTGAGGTGCTAGATTCTGTAACCTCACTAGTTGCGCTAGATTCTATAAACGCCTCTTGCTGTCCTTTGAGCTGCACATAGCCGCCTAGCGGGATTGCAGAGATGGCATAGAGCGTGCCTTTATACTCAAAGCTCAAAAGCCTTTTGCCAAAGCCTAGGCTAAACACCTCGACTTTTACCCCGCACGCCCGCGCCACGAGAAAGTGCCCAAGCTCGTGAAACACGATAAAAAAGGCTAAGATGACAAGCGCGATGAGCCAGCTCACGCTATGCCTTTAGGCTCTTGTAGTAGTTGATAGTGTATTCTAGCCCCGAATAAAGCGTGAGGAATGCCGCAAACCACAGCAGTGTCTCGCCACCGGGGAAAAAATCTGCGAGCAAAAAGGCGATGGCAGCGATTTGCGCGCCTGTTTTGTATTTGCCAGCATTGGAGGCGGCTACGCTTTTGCCACTTCCTGCAGCTACGACGCGCAAGCCCGTGATAAAAAATTCCCGACTTAAAATCAAAAATATCAGCCACGGCGAGGTACGCTCTAGCACTAAAAGCGCGATAAATGCCGAGAGGATAAGCATCTTGTCCGCCAAAGGATCAAACACCTCGCCAAATAGGGATTTGAGATGATACTCACGCGCGATATATCCGTCAAAAAAATCCGTCAAAGAGGCGATACAAAAGGTGAGCGAGGCAAAGTAGTTGATCCAAGTTTTGTCCATATACGAGGGGAAAATCACATCACTCTCAAGCACGATAAAAAGTAATAATATAGCGAGTAAAATCCGTGAAACGCTTAAGATATTTGGTATATGACGCAAGGGAAGTCCTTTGTTTTTGGGTGCATTATAACAAATTTACATATGCTTTGGGCTAGGTTTAAGTCAATATTTAAGATTTATGGCGTATAATCGCGCCTTTTAATCAGTCGCGGAAGTGGCGAAACTGGCAGACGCACTAGACTTAGGATCTAGCGCCGCAAGGCATGGAGGTTCAAGTCCTCTCTTCCGCACCATACATACGATATTTTCTCCCCGTTCCTAGCTTTACTTACGATTCCACAAAACACAAACCAATCTTTCACACTCCAAAAGTCGCTCTCATAGAGCTTTTGAGGCTGCTCACTCTAGGGCGTGTGTGAGAGTCTAAAATCTGCTTGCTTAGATTCTAAAAACCTTATGGGCATAAGGAATTTTGCAAAAATTCTTGCGTAAAGCGCACGCTGCTTTCTTTGATGAGATGAATCCCATCGTTTGTCGTGTAGTCGCTATGCAGGGGGCTAGGCAAAAATGTGTAGCGCGGGAAGTGTGTCTGCAAAATCTCGCGCTGCTGCAAGGGTTGCCTTAAGCCTGCTAGCTCTGAATCTATGGGCATTTGAAAAAACACGATTTGCGTGCCTAGATTCTCAAAATACTCCAAAAGTTCGTGCAAAAGTGCGAGCTTTGGCTCATAGCCCACGAGTTCTTTTTGGTAGGATTGTATGCTGCTCTCTAGGATAATGCGATACATTCTCTCATCGCGCTTTTGTGCGAGCTTTTCTGCTTCACTCCTGCCAAAGTGCTTTTTTACCACACTTAGCACGAGATTAAGAGGTGCGTAGCGTTCTTGTAGTGCTGGAATGTAGCGACGCAGTCTGTAGCCTATGGGGTGAAAAAGCCTCTCAAGCATAGCGGTGTCGATATCTCGGATAAGCGCGATGTTTTCTTCAATATAAATCGTGTGGGGAATGACGCCAGTGTGCTTGGTGTGCTCTTGGATAAGTTTTAGGCCTGTGAGTGCGCTGCCGCCACCAAAGGCGAGGTTGTAGAGGTGTTTGGGAGTGAGGAGGCTAGATTCTAAACGCGCTGCGAGCGAGGAGCCAACGATCAGGCATTGGGGGGGGGGCAATAGCATATAAATAATCTTGTGCAAAAACCATATTGCCTTGTTGTTGATTCTGAAACGCGAGAACTTGTGGCTTTGCTAGCACTATAAAGGCATTATAGCCCAGAAAAAGGGCTAAAAAAATCCCTAAAATCACAAAGATTTTTTTAAAATTGGAAATAAATAAACGCATTGCTACCTCCGCTATTTGTAGTGATAAAAAAGAGCAAAATCGCATACACGCCGCTAGAATCTAAGAAGTTTTTGTGGTATTTGAGGCTTAAGAGATGATTGGCATAATACGCTCCTATGGGCAAAGAATAGAGCAAAATACAAAGCAAGAGCATAAAATTCATCTCGCCACTTCGCACAACAAACATTTTATGAAGATACCCTAGCACATCAGAGAAGTCATTGAGCTTGAAAAGCAGCCAGCCCAAAGACACGCACGCAAACACAAAAACAGCCCTAAGGATATGCGTGCCTAGGCATTGTTTTAGTCGCACAAACTGCGAGAAAAAACGCTCCATCACAAGCAAAATCCCATGATATAAGCCCCACACCATATACGAGAGTGCTGCGCCGTGCCAAAATCCTCCCAAAATCATCACTATCATGAGATTTGCATAAGTGCGCGCTTTGCCCTTCCTATTGCCCCCAAGGGGGATATAGAGGTATTCTTTGAGCCATGAGGAGAGTGAAATATGCCACCTAGTCCAAAACTCCGAGAATGAAGCCGCAATATAGGGGAAGTTGAAGTTTTTGGGTAGCTTATAGCCAAAGAGCTTGGCCACACCGATGGCTATGAGGCTATATCCTGCAAAATCTGCAAAAATCTGCATACTATACCCTAGTAGCAGTCCGGCCAAAGTGATAGTGTTGTAGGCTTCAAAATACGGATAGGCTATCCAAAATGTCTGATCTTTGAGGTTATCTGCGATAACCATTTTGAGAAAATAGCCTATGATGATGACTTTGAGCGCGCCAATCCACGCAATGTCTCTAGGGTGTTTTGTGTGAATCTGTGGATAAAACTCGTGTGCTTTTAAAACCGGGCCTGCGACAAGTTGGGGGAAAAATGCGATAAAAAAGAGCGTTTTGTGATAATGTGTCCAAAAGTTACACGCATTTACAGAATCTAGAGATTGTTTAGAATGTGTGGGGTTGTTGGCGGGCTTAGATTCTATACATTCTAGAGAATCTAAGCTCTGTGTCCTTGCCCGCCGATACAAATCTACAAGCAGGCTAATCCCTTGGAATGTGTAAAAGGAAATCCCTACGGGTAAGGGAATGGCGATGAGAAACTCCCCTATGCTTGAGAGTGAAGTGTAGTATTCTAGCACTCTGCCAAAAAGTGGGCTGTATTTAAATCCTGCTAGCACGGCTAGATTCACAATCACGCCGCCAAGGGCGTAGAAGTATTTTTGGCCCAAAGTCGCCGCGCTCATCACTTGGTAGCTTGCAAGGGCATTAATCGAAGCCGAGATGATGAGTAGGAGGAGTAGCCACGGCTGCCCATACGCATAAAACACAAAGCTCGCAATGATGAGCACATACACCTGCCAACCGCGCCTAATCACAAAAGGCATATAATACACACAAAGCGTGGCGAGCACCAACACAACAAACGCAACACTATTAAAAAGCATATAGCCCTCACTTTCATGATGTTTGTAATATCCACAAAGCGCGGATTATAGCATATTCTGCAATGCTAATGTGAGGAGGGGGGATAGATTCTGTGTGCTATCGTAGCAAATTCTTTAAAGGCAGGGATTGTAAGAGAAGCCTTTGGTTAAGCCTATCAAGCTGCTGGCGTAGATAGCGCTCTTTGGCGTCCATAGGGTAGATTCTATCCCATTCTTGCATTTGCGCGCGCGTGTGAGAATCTAGAGGGATACCATAAGTCTTTGCCATATACAGATAGCTACGCGCGATATAGCCCTTAGAATATGTCGCGGGATAAAATCTCTGTGCCTGCCTATCTGCATACACCTCACAATCCCCATATTGCGTGAATTGCGTGGATTTGGGCGCGTTGGCATACGCATAGTTGCGCCTGTCGCGGTTGATTTGCCCAATCGTTGGCACGATATTTTGCACATCGGATTCCATTTTTTGGAAGTATGAATCTTTTTGGCATTTTTTGCGTCCGCCCTGCTTCCAGCACGCGAGGTGCTTGCCAAAAGTGTGCGCAGGCATAATGTGCTCCCACTCTATCGCGGAATGCTTAAAATCTAGCGAATCTTTGGGTAGGGGCTTTAGCTGCAGCTTGCCACGATATAAGCGCACGCTAAAGGGGATTTGACAATAAAAATCTTTGCGGAATGAGGAGTCTAAAAGTAGGTAGAGCTGCCTTAGCTCTTGCTTGGCGTCAGAAAATGTAGGGCTCGCTCCAAGCGGCAATGCCAAAAGGCATAAAACCGCAAGGCAAGCCAAAAGGCGCATTAGCGCGTGCTACTTAAATGGCTACTTGATGGGGTGCAGCTCGTTTGCGTAGAAAGACACAGAGCTCATACCCTCTTTGCTCGCCCACTCATAGGCTTTAGAGACAAAGTCCCAATTGATATGACTCCAGAACTTCTCCAAATACGCAGGGCGCGCGTTTCTATGATCGATATAATACGCGTGCTCCCACACATCAACCACGAGCAAAGGCACTTTAGATTCTGTGATTGGGGTTTGTGCGTTGCTTGTTTGCACGATTTCAAGCTTTTTGTTTGCTGTGTTATACACGAGCCAATTCCAGCCAGAGCCAAAGAGCGTCGTGCTAGAAGCGATGAATTTTTCTTTAAATCCTTCAAGCGAGCCAAACTCCGCATCGATAGCAGCCTTTAGCTCAGCGCTTGCGCTGCCACCCTTAGGCGCGATACAATCCCAATAAAAATCGTGATTATACACCTGCGCTGCGTTGTTAAACACGCCCCCACTCGCCCCTAGGATAATATCCACCAATCCTTTGCCCGCAAACTCTGTGTTGGCGATGAGATTGTTGAGATTGGTAACATAGGTTTGATGATGCTTGCCATAGTGGTAGCTAAACGCCTCGGGGCTCAAAAAATCTCCAAAATCCTTGTCGCTATAAGGTAGGGTTCTAAGACTAAACATTTTCTTCTCCTTGCTTAATTTGTCGCTTATAAAAGCGGGGGCATTGTAGCACCAAAAGGTTACAATTATTTTAACACGATGGGTTTGTTTGCGAGTTTGTCTGCACAGAGTCGTGCGATTTGTGAGGTGGTTGGAGGTGGGTTGCGGAGTGGGTTGAGCGCAAAATTTAGGAGCTTTAATAAAACTTTGTAAATAATTGGGATACAATGAAACCTTAAATCTATCTAAAAGGAGAGGAGATGAAAAAGAACATCGTGTTTTTCGAGGCAAGGGGCGGCAGCGATAAGGGTCCTGATGGGTATAGAAAAGACACTATGCCAATGGTAAATGCACTTAAGGCTAAGGGGTGGGATGCGGAAGTGGTGTTTTTTACTGATGAGATTTTACGTGACGAAGTAGAGCGAAACAAAATCTATGAGCACGTCAAAAATACCGCTGATGGCTATGTCTCACGCGTCAATCCGGGGAATCTAAAGGAGGAAAAGCTCTACTTTGATGTGCTTCGCAAGCTCTGTGAATCTGGGTTAGTGGGTATGCCTCACCCCGATGCGATGATAGGCTATGGGGCTAAGGACGCGCTCACTAAGCTAGCTGATACGCAGCTTGTGCCTAGCGATACCTATGCGTATTATGACCCCACAGAGGCTAAGAGAATCGGCGTGGCGTGGAGTGATAAGCATGACTTTAAAAAGACTTTCCCCAAAACCCTAGCTAAGGGCGAGCGGGTGCTAAAGCAAAACCGCGGCTCCACGGGTGAAGGGATTTGGCGTGTGCGATTAGAATCTGCGAGCGAGTATGGCAAGCTAGATTCACTCCCGCTTGATACCAAAATCATCTGCACCGAGGCTAAGGACAATCACACCGAGGAGCGACAATTAGGCGAGTTTATGGACTTTTGTGAGCATTATTTGGTAGGCGATAATGGAATGCTTGTGGATATGACTTTCTTGCCGCGGATTAAAGAGGGCGAGATTAGAATCCTAATGCTCTATAAAACCCCTGTGTATGTCGTGCATAAAAAGCCTGCAGAGGGCGGCGATGCGTTTTCCGCGACGCTCTTTAGCGGGGCAAAATACCGCTATGATGAGCCAAAAGATTGGCAGAGCTTAATCGATTGGTTCTTAGCCCAACTCCCTGAAATCCGCTCAAAACTTGGGAATTACGATTTGCCACTGATTTGGACGGCGGATTTTATCCTCGATACAGATTCTGAGGGCAAGGATAAATATGTGCTAGGCGAGATCAACTGCTCGTGCGTGGGATTCACTTCGCCAGCGGAGTTTATGGAAAAGATTGCCGTGATGGTGGGGGATAATATTGTCAATATTGTGAGTGAGAAAATTAAGTAGGCATTCGGCTTTGCGCGATAAATCGTTGATTCTGCGTTCGGTGCTCGGTCACTTAC
Source organism: uncultured Helicobacter sp. (assembly GCF_949282165.1). NCBI lineage: Bacteria > Pseudomonadati > Campylobacterota > Epsilonproteobacteria > Campylobacterales > Helicobacteraceae > Helicobacter > uncultured Helicobacter sp. The sequence continues at coordinate 12,292 of NZ_CASDOV010000014.1, forward strand.
GCTAAGTAAGCTCCCTTCGCCCCTCACTTGAAAGCAACGATTTCTCATCGCAAATCCTAGAATGCCTAGAATGCCTAGAATGCCTTTAAGATAAGGCGTGGAATCTAAGGTAAAGACAAGCTCGGGATTAGGTAGCTCCATGCGCGCTCAAAATCCCTGTGCTGCCCCTTGTCTCTACTTGCAGTGATGTGAGCTTGGCAAACGAGACGACATTCAAGCCTTGCGCACAAAGCAAAGATTCTTTAGCAATCCTAGAATGTCTATTAAACCAAATATATGGGGTAACTCCCACTCCCACACCCGCCAAAAGCTCCACAAGTCCCACTGCAACGACTAATTTTTGCTAGCAATAGTGGCCTTACATAATCCACACCAAGCTAAGAAGGCAAAGCCAAGCGCGGAGTCTCAAGCGGATTTAGAATCCAAAGAAAGTCTAGAATCTAGTTTTGGTAATCTAGATTCTAAATCAGAATCTAACTCCACAAAATCCACTCCCACAGAAACCAATCAAAGATTCATAAAAGCAAAATTTAGATTCTAAGCCTCCCCTAGATTCTAAATCTATTGAAGTGGATTCTACATTGCTTTTTTGAATCTTGAGTGGATTGCGTGGGGGGGGGTAGATACTGCAATGTCTTAGAATCTGTAAGGCTAGATTCTAAATCCAAATTGCTAAAGCTAGATTCTAAATCTGTCCTAGATTCTATTACCTTAATGCAATTTTGCTAGAGCAGGCTTGGTATCGTGCTTTGGGGCGGAGTCCTCGCTCCCTGACTCACGCGTATCAAACCTAGAATCTATGGACTGAGCCTACTTAGATTCTATAATGCTTGCTTGCGACTCTATGACATAGCCGTTTTTAAATATCCACCAGCTTAGCGCGCGCCCCTGCTGAAGGCGTCTAAAAACCCTCTGTGCGAGCTCTTTGTCTTTGTCGCGCTCTAGTCCTTGTGCAAAATACTCAATCTGCTTGCCATCATAGATAAAGCGATTGTTTGCCACCACATCATCGCCAAAGGCTTGGTGCGCGTCGGTTTGGTAAATGCTATGTTTGTTGCTAAGAAGCGGGGTGCCAAAGCTCGTGTATGTGTGCCCATCGGGTGCGATGAGCTCTAGGATGGTTGGCATAATATCGATATGTGATCCCGTGTTGGCGATGGTGATTGGCTGCAGGCTTGGTGCGTAGAGGATAAAGGGCACGCTATGTTTGCTTTTAAGCGAGGGGGAGGGGGATTGGCTATGATTGGCAGTGAGGACAAAGAGCGTATTTGGGAATCTCGCGCTAATGTCTTGGATAAATTTGTGCAGCAGCTTATCCTGCTCGTAGGCATAGCGCAGGGAGGGCACATCGGTGTGCTTTGCGATCTGTGGGTTGGCTTGCAAAAACGCCTCTATGCGCTCTGTGAGCGCGTCTTGGGGTGTGGATTCTTCTTTGGGGTAGGGCGCGGTAAGGATAAAGTTAAAGCTGCGCTGCTGATAATTGATAAAGAGCTTGTCGCGCACGAAGTTTAAAAGATGGCGGTTGTAAGCACCCTGCGCGTGCTCATAGGGGGATTGGTAGGCGCGTGTTTTGGCGTTTTGGACAATGTGCGTATCATAAAAGCTCTCGCTAAAGCCCTGTGCACGCACAAACTCATCGAATTTTTGCCAGTGCTCGGCACTCGCGCCAAAGAAAAAGGAGGTTTTGTAGCCTAGGGAGTTGAAGTTGGTGGCTAGGGCGGTTTGGAAGCTCTGAATCTGTCCGGAGAGCAGGTGCAGGGGGATACCAATGTCAAAAAGCCCGCTTATTTGGACTTGGGTGTTGGTGATGGCTTGGGAGGCGTTTTGCAAAAACACATTTGCCTTAAACGCGCCCTTGCTTAGGAGGGATTTGAGCGCACTGCACGCCTCGATCTCATCAAACTCCTTATCGCAATACCAGCCATTCAGTCCATCAACGACGATATAAAAAATATGCTCGATTTTTGTGCTTGAAGGGTTGGTAACGCTCTTTTGGAGGAGGGTTTGGAGGTCGTAATGCTCCAAATCCGTGCTGATGTCAAAAAACTCGCCAAGGGCTTGTATGGGCGTCTGCTCGACATAATCACTAAATGCGGAATGCTCGATCTGTCGGTATATTTTATAGGCTTGTGTGAGATCTCTAAGTGCGCCGGGCAGGGATTTTTGCAAGATTCTATCAGTCGTGTGGGCTTTGAAGTCTTGGGCGAGGTTTTTCACTCTCTTATCGCTAAGCACAAAGACTTCCCAGCTTATGAAACACACAAGCAGTATGGCGGGCTGCAGGATTGTGGGGCGTTGTGAGCCAAAAGTGATATACGATCGCTTTGTGTGCAAAAACTCCACGATTTTAAACCCCATACGCATAAGCCCCAAAAACACCAAGCACCCCATAAGCAGTGCAAAAAGCTTCCAAGGCGCGTGCTCACTCCAAAGTGAGAGCATAAAGGAGGAGAGGCTATCGGTAGAAAAAAGCGTGGTATTAAAAGTATCGCCATAAACGCGATAAAATCCCGCCTCGCTCACGCCCACGCACACACTCACCACCACACACAGCGAGATAAAAAGCCGCAAAATCTTGCGCCCTGTGGGGAGCTGACACAAAAACAGCCCAAGCACAAAATACACAAGGCTTGCTATTCCAACGATTTTGCCATCGTATAACAATCCATAAAAAAAGGCACGAAAATAAGCAAGGATAGAATCTGCAAGCCCCGAAGTCTCGGAGGCATCGGAGCTAGAGAGTCCCGCATAGAGCACAAAGCCCAAACGCAGTGAAAAAAACAGCCCATACATCACAAGCGCGAATACCACGCTTTTCCATAATAATTCCCTAAACCAATGCGCGTTTTTCATAATCTTTTTGGCAATGTAAAAATCATAAAGAGCGTGTATCCCACGCTATAAAGCCATAGATATGGGCAAAACACCACCTCGATAATGCTTTTATCATCCCCCCCCCCTAATAGAATAATGCAACTCACAGCAAAAAAGATTCCCATTACAGAATCTAGGGCAATCATCACGCCCATAACGCCTAGAATGATGAGATTCTGATAGAGTGGCTCAAAGTGGTAGATATCAAGGCTAGGCGCGATATTGAGCGCGCCTAGCAGGAGTGCTGCCCCAAAGAGCGCATACAAAACAAAGCTAATGGGCTTAAGCGGTGCTAGGGCTCTAATGCCAAAATCTAGCGCAAGCACGCGCCATAGGGCACCGAGTGCTATGAGCACGCACAATAGGCTTGGCGCGCCAAAAAACGCATACACCATCTCTATGGCACTATAATGCGCAAAAAACAGCGGCACACTGCCTATGATCGCGCACAAGAGGCAGATGAGGTATTTTGGCACGATTTTTTGTGTGTAATGCGCGCTTATACGCACCACCACCGCTAGATACACAATCCACAGCCAAAGCATCAGCGCACCTTCCTATGTGCGAAGTAAAAATCATCAAATTCTATAAAGGGCTCTTCTTTTTGCTCCTGAAAAAAGGTGGGGTTTTTTTCTTTTGCTTGCGCGATGAGCTCATAAATGCTATCAAGGCGCAGCTTGGTGTATTTGATCTGCTTGCGGTTGTAGGTGTAGGTTATGTAGAGATTGTCTCTATCGAGCACCGCAGCGGGGTAGCTCACCTCGCCATTGCGCTCTTTGCTCACATCAAGCGTGAGCAGACGCTCAAAAATCCCCTTATGAGAATCTTTTAGCCAAAAGAGGCTAAGCGAGGCGCGCGCGTGGATATGTATGTCCTCGCCATAGAGCTCATAGAGCTCAAGCAGGGGGTTATCAAAGCCATCATTGTGGATGAGCACGACTTCCTCCCCGATATTGACAAACACGCTTGAGCTATCATAATTCCTAAGATTGGTGCGCACGGGCTTGTGCCATACATTGCCCATCTCATCGCAAGCCTGCAGGTAGGCAAAGTCGCTCTTGTATGAGCGCGAGAATTCAAGGCATTGCGCGGGGCTAGTGGCGACTATGCTAGGCTGGAGCTGCCCGCGTAGATTGTTTAGGCGTTTGGCAAATCGCATTTGCCCCTGCGCGTCAAAGAAGGCGACAAGCGGGTATTTGTCCGCGAGCTCGTGATAGAGCGGGAGCATAAAGCCGCCATCTTGGAGCAAAACCGCTGGCGTGCGCACCAAATGTGAAAAATTTGCCAATATCCCTAGGCGCAATTCCCCAATGTATGTGAGGCTCTCTAGCTCCTCATCAAAGCGTAGTTGATAGATTTTAGAAGTGCTCCACCCTCCTAGACTCACACCCACGACAAATAAATGCACCCTGCCCAAAGTATCCATAAACGCCACGGGATTGCCTAGCTTTTTGATAAACTTCCCGCTTTGGCGTGATAGCCACTCTGGCGTGAGGATTGCCTTTGGCTCACTCCACGACTTCGCGCCCTTATACAAAAAACTCTGATAGATTTTCACATCGCGCGCGCCCTCTCTATTCCCGGCAAAAAAGAGCACCATAAGGCGCGTCCCCAAATCCACAAGCGAGCTTGCGTGCGCGATTTTTTCAAAATTTGGCACGAGTAGGAAGTCCTGCAGGGATTGTGCAAAATCTTCAGTCGGGGCGTTTGGGGTAAGGATAGAATCGTGTGAGGAGAGCGCGTGTGAATCTAGGCTATATGGGACAAATGGCGTGGTGTTGGTGTGATGGGGCTCATAGAATCTATAAGTGAGCGCGCCTAGCACCAACGCGCAAATCCCAAAGGATAGGAGTTTTACCGCTCGCATTAAGGGCTAAATGTCTTTGATAAATCGCGCGATACGCTCTATGCCTGCTTGAATCTGCTCAATCCCGCACGCAAAGGAAAAGCGCACATAGCCATCTTGCCCAAACGCACTGCCGGGCACTAACGCCACGCCTTGGGCTTGGAGCAGCTCTTGGCAAAAGCGCATAGAATCCCCGCCAAATTTGCCAACCCCTTGGATATTTGGGAAGAGATAAAACGCGCCCTGTGGCTTTTGGAGTGTGATACCCGGCAGCGTGCTAAAGAGCTTGTAAGCCACTTCCATACGCTCTTTAAACGCGAGGCGCATCTCCTCTATATCCGCCGCACACTCCTTGCTGAGCGCGACTACGCTAGCCTTTTGTGCGATAGAATTGACATTTGAGGTGCATTGGCTTTGGAGATTGTCGATGTATTTGACAAGCTGCTTGTCCTTGCACGCGAGATAGCCCACGCGCCACCCCGTCATCGCCACTGCCTTGCTTAGTCCATTGATCACAATCGTGCGCTCACACATATCCTGACTAACCGCCGCAGCCGAGCAAAAAGTCGTATCGTAGATGAGTTTTTCATAGATTTCATCGCTAAGCACCCAAATGCCACTCCCTGCCAAAACCTGCCCAATCTCCTCTAGCTCCTCCTTGCTATACACCACGCCCGTGGGATTTGAAGGGGAGTTTAGCACGAGGATTTTTGTTTTTGGCGTGATGGCTTCTTTGAGCTGCTTTGGGGTGATTTTGAAGTTGCTTTTTTCATCGGTGGGGATGAAGACATTTTTGCCGCCGCAGTAGGTTACGATCTCGGGGTAGCTCACCCAATAGGGTGCTGGGATAATCACCTCATCGCCCTCGCACACAAGCGCGGAAAATACATTAAAGAGCGAGTGCTTGGCACCATTGCTTACAAGTATCTCGTTAGGCTCGTAATGCAAGCCGTTTTCGCGCTCGAGCTTTGCACAGATCGCCTTAAGCAGCTCGGGTATGCCGCTCACCGCTGTGTAGTGCGTAAATCCGCTGTTAAGCGCTCTAATCGCCTCATCTTTAATGGGCTTTGGCGTGTCAAAATCGGGCTCGCCAGCAGAAAAGCTTAGGATATCTTTGCCCTGTGCTTTGAGCTCGCGTGCTAGGGAGCTGATGGCAATCGTCGTGGATTCACTAAGAAGCTGGATTCTAGGTGCGTATGTGGGATTTGGCATACTCTCTCCTTTGTGTTGTGCGTTTGCAAATGGTCTTGATTGTAGTATATATTTACTTGTAGAAAACTTATAAGATTCTAAAGCCTTGGGATTGTGGGAGGTGCGCAAAGCGGTATTAAATAAATGGGCTTTGGGTTAGAGAATTTGCTCTATTACTAAGTGGTACTCCCGGATGTGGCTTATGGTATAGATTCTAGAATCTCCTCAAAGGCTAAAGTGTGGGCATGCAATGGAGGGAGTGAGGATTTTAAGCATCTGCGGGCAAAAATATGAGTGAAAAATAAGGGCGCAGTTTTTGTAACAAACACACAATCTAGCTTAGGCAATGTGTAGATTCTATACGAGCGTATAAGTGGAGGGGAGTGGGGATTGCTCCCCACAAGCGATATGTAAGTTTTGTCATGGCAAAGCTTGTATCGACTCTAGACAAGCTTATTGCTTTTGCGCCAGATTTTCATTTTCTCTGCCGCAGCGATGAGATCCTCACGGAAGTTGGGGTGCGCCACCGAGATAATCGCCTCGCATTTATGCCAAGTTGAGAGCCCTTTGAGATTGACTTTGCCATACTCGGTTACGAGATAATGCACATTGGCGCGCGTGGCGGTTACGATACTACCAGATTCTAAGGTTGGCAAAATGCGAGACTTGAGCGCACCATCTTTGCCCACAAAGGTTGAGGTGCAGCAGATAAAGCTCTTGCCATTTTTAGCCAAATACGCTCCTAGCACAAAATCTAGCTGCCCGCCCGCACCGCTTATGTGCCTTGTGCCCGAAGATTCTGAATTTACTTGTCCAAAAAGATCGACATCTACGGCATTGTTGATAGAGACGAAGTTCTCAAGCGATGAAATTGTGCGTATGTCGTTGGTATAATCCACGGGTGCGCTCATACACTCGGGATTGTCGTCCAAGAAGTCATAGAGCTTTTGACTTCCCATAGCAAAGGAGTAGGTTTGTCGTCCTTTATCAATATTTTTCTTGCTGCCATTGATTTTGCCCGCTAGGCTCATCTCGACAAACGCATCGGCATACATCTCGGTATGCACGCCGAGATCTTTGAGATCGGATTTGGCGATATAAGAACCCACGATATTTGGCATACCACCGATTCCTAATTGGATACAGCTACCATTGCGGATTTCCTCTACGATGAGTTTGGCTATTTTGTCATCAGCATCGCTAGTTTTGGCTGGCGGGAGGGCGATGGGCTGTGGATTGTCGCCCTCGACGATGATATCCACTTGCGAGATATGCACATCTGCGCCCATACCGCCTAGGCAACGCGGCATATTGGCATTAACCTCGATGATGACAATCTCTGCCATCTCCACACAGGCTTGCATATGAGAAGCCGAGGGGCCGAAGTTAAAATACCCATGCTTATCCATCGGCGCGACTTGCATAATCACGACATTGGGGCGCGGTGCGTTGTCACGATAATAGCGTGGCAGTTCTGAATAGCGCATCGGTGCATAAAATCCAAGTCCCTCATCGATGAGTTTGCGTCCCACGCCGCTTGCGTGCCAAGTATGCCAGCAGACATGAGGAGCGGGATTTTCTACTTTGAAAACCTCGGGAACCTGCAGGAGTATGCCCCCACGCAGTTTCACATCTTGCAAGTCTTTGATACGTTCGCTCAAGGCCTTGTCGCACGCCACAGGTGTGGTAACCGCCCAACCATAATCCACCCAATCCCCAGATTTTATGACACTTACCGCTTCTTTGGCGGTTTTTAGTTTTTGTCGGTATAGTTGTGTAAAATCCATCATAGCTTCCTTATGTAAGTTTTGATAACCTTAAGCCCACAATGGGGCTTTACTAGAGCGCGAAGAGATCGCTAAACTCATTAAAGGGCATAGATTCTAATGTCGCTTGGTTGGCGCAGATTTCCTTAATCTTAGCGCATTTTTTGGGGCTAAGCTTGCGTGCGATATTGCGCTCAAACTTCGCGACAAGCACAGGGATTCCCTCATCTCTCCTGCGGCGGTGCCCGATAGGATACTCCACCTCTACCTTTTGGCTCTTGCTGCCATCTTTGTAGAAAATCTGCACGGCATTGGCGATGGAGCGCTTATCAGATTCTAGATATTCCTTAGTGTATCTATCATCGACTTCTACCACCATTTTTTCACGCAGTGCGTCAATACGCGGATCGTTTGCTACGCTATCTTCATAATCTTCAGCGCTCAATCGCCCAAAGATAAGCGGCACAGCTACCATATATTGGATACAATGATCTCTGTCAGCAGGATTAGCGAGCGGTCCGACTTTGTTGATGATTCTATGTCCAGATTCTTGAGTGGTGATGATTATTTTTTCTACAGAATCTAGCCTGTCCTTGACTTCGTCATGGAGTTTGAGCGCGCACTCTACGGCAGTCTGTGCGTGGAATTCTGCAGGGAAGCTGATTTTAAAGAGCACATTCTCCATCACATAGCTGCCAAATTCTTGTGGGATAGTGAGTTTAGTGCCTCGCATTTTCACATCTTCAAAGCCCCAAAACTTCGCACTTAGCGCGCTTGGATAGCCCATCTCGCCACTTAGGGCTTTGAGAGCTAGATTCACACCGCGAGAGCTCGCATCGCCTGCCGCCCAGCTTTTGCGGCTTCCGGTATTTGGCGCGTGGCGATAAGTCCTCAACGCTCCACCATCGATAAATGCGTGGCTCACAGCGTTGCGCACTTCTTCAAAGCTTCCGCCAAGCATCGCACACGCCACCGCCGTAGAAGCGATACGCACGAGCAATACATGATCGAGCCCGACTTTGTTAAAGCAGTTATCCAGTGCGAGCACACCTTGGATCTCGTGCGCCTTTATCATCGCACTTAGCGCGTCTTTTACCGTGAGAGGTGCTTTGCCCTCAGCGATATTTTTGCGGCTAAGGTAATCTGCTACCGCCCAAATCGCTCCGAGATTATCGCTTGGGTGCCCCCACTCTGCGGCAAGCCAAGTGTCGTTAAAATCAAGCCATCTAACCATCGCTCCGACATTAAATGCCGCCCTCTCTGGCTCTAGCTGATAGCTAGTCCCCGGTATTTTTGCTCCCAAAGGGCGGAACTCCGCGCCCTCTACCACAGGTCCTAATAGCTTAGTGCAAGCGGGAAACTCCAATGCCAAAAGCCCGCAGCCAATCGTATCCATAAGGCAGTAGCGCGCGGTTTCATACGCGAGTTTAGAATCTATCTTATACTCTAGCGCGTATTTTGCGATTTTTGTTAGTAACTCATCAAATTCTGGTCGTTTTGTGTCTAATATTCCCATATCAGCACTCATTGTGTTCTCCTTAGTTAAGTTAAAGTTAGTTTGGTTAAGGCATTCAGCTTTCCGCGATAAATGCGGGAGCTGCGAAAAAGACTGCGGGTCATTACCGCTTAGGTAACTCCCCTTGTCTTTTCCTTGCAACCCACATTTCTCATCGGAAATCTTAGAATGCCAAGGGGCAAGCCAAGCGCAGAATCTAGGGCAAGTTCAGAATCTACTAAATGCTTAGATTCTAGATTCAGAAGTTGAGAATCTAAAAAAGCTTTAGATTCTAAAAAATCTCAAGAATTATAGAATCTGCCATTTTAGAGAATCTCATCAAGGCTTGCCAGAAATTCTAGGATTGTGCGTAAGATTTGCTTGTTTTGCAAATGAGCGCGCCGGGAGCTACCTTAAGCGGTAGTGACCAAGCGCGAATGCAGCAATCAAGCAAAGATTGCGTGCAAGCCGAATTTCTAAACCTCTAGCGGTCTTCGATTCTTATATACGCCTTATTCTCCGGTCCCGTATATTCCGAACTCGGGCGTATGAGCTTGTTATCAGCACGCTGCTCATACACATGCGCGAGCCAACCACTCGTGCGGCTCATAATGAAAATGGGCGTGAAATACGAAGTGGGAATGCCCATGAAGTGATACGCAGACGCGCTATAAAAATCGAGATTTGGGAATAGCTTTTTCTCATCCCACATAATCTTTTCAATCGCCTCGCTGATAGGATAGAGGAGTTTGGTATCCCCCACATCATCGCCAAGCTTTTTGCTCCATTCTTTGATCACGACATTGCGCGGATCTGCCTTGACATACACGCGGTGTCCAAAGCCCATAATCTTAGCCTTATTAGCAAGCTTTTCATAGATGCCTTTTGTGGCTTCCTCTACGCTTTTGAACTCTTCTAAGAGATCCATAGCCGCCTCATTTGCCCCGCCATGGAGTGGCCCTCGTAATGCCCCAATAGCTGCAGTGATCGCTGAATACACATCAGAGAGTGTCGCACTCACCACGCGTGAAGTGAAGGTAGAGGCGTTAAACTCGTGCTCGGCATAGAGGATAAGGCTCACATGCATGGCACGCACCCATAGCTCTTTTGGCTCCTTGTTGTGGAGTTTTTCTAGGAAGTATCCACCGATAGAATCTTGCTTAGATTCTGTATCCATCTCTACGCCGCTTTTGTGCCAATGATGCCAAAAGAGCAGGATAGAGGGGAAAATCCCAAGCAAGCGAATGCCGATTTTGAGCTGATCTGGGAAGCTCATCGTGGCCACATTTAGGTTTTCTTGCTCCAAGCAACCTAGCACCGAGCAGCCTGTCCTCATCACATCCATTGGGTGTGCGTCTTTGGGCAGGAGCTTGAGTGCTTCACGCATTTCTTTGGGCAGTGCGCGCGCTTTGATAAGCTCGGCTTTAAAATCCGCCAACTCCGCTTTGGTGGGCAATGTGCTCTTAAGTAGCAGGTAGGCTACTTCCTCAAACTCCGCGTGTTTGGCCAAATCATAAATGTCATAGCCACGATAGTTTAGCCCATGCCCTGTGCCAACGGTGCAAATTGCAGATTTTCCAGCGATAACTCCAGCTAGTCCGCCAACTTTTCCTTTTGCTGCTTCTCCCATAATGTCTCCTTATGTTTTAGATTTAAGATTATTTTTTAAACAACGCATCGAGCTTTTGCTCATAGGCGTGGTAGCCTAGCATTTCATAGAGCTCATCGCGTGTTTGCATTTTTTCAATACTTGCTTTTTGTGAGCCGTTTGCCAAAATGTCGTTAAAGACTTCAAGCGCGGCTTTATTCATCGCGCGTGCGGCACTTAGCGGGTAGAGCACCATAGAGATTCCCACGCCCTTGAGCTCATCGGTGGTAAAATATGGTGTCTTCCCAAACTCTGTGATATTTGCTAACACAGGGACTTTGATCACATCTGTAAATTGCTTATACTCCTCAAGCGTGTGGATAGCCTCCGCAAAGATCATATCCGCACCAGCCTCCACATAGGCTAATGCCCGCTCTATCGCGGCTTGCTGCCCTTCGCTTGCGTGTGCATCGGTGCGCGCCATCACGACAAATTCAGAATCTATCTTGCCATCAATAGCGGCTTTAATCCTATCGCACATCTCCTCTTTGCTCACAAGCTCCTTGTTTGGGCGGTGTCCGCAACGCTTTTGGGCGACTTGATCCTCTATGTGGCAGCCTGCCGCGCCAGAGCGCGTGAGATCTTTTATCGTGCGTGCGATATTAAATGCCCCGCCCCAGCCCGTATCGGCATCCACAAGCAGTGGCAAATCGCTCACATTGGTGATCCTGCGCACATCGACACACACATCTTCAAGCGAGCTAATGCCAAGATCGGGCACGCCCAAACTCATTGCAGCCAACGCCCCACCGCTTAGGTATAATGCCTTGGCACCGCTTTTTTGTGCTTGTATGGCAGAGTAGGCATTGATCACGCCCAGAATCTGTAAGGGGTGATTGTTTTTGAGGGCTTCTCTGAATTTTTTTCCAGCACTCATTTTCGCTCCTTTTTCCCAAATTTGAGATTACTTAAATCGTAACCTGCTTTTATTGTAGGCAAAAAGTTATAAATAGACTAGGGGTTGTGTCTCATTTTTGCACAAAAAAATTTTAACTTTTTGGAATCTAGATTTTTACAGAGGGAGAATTTCCCTTAAAATAGGGAAACTCATCGTGTTACATTAGGAAACATTTATTGTGATGCAAGTTTTTGCTATGGCAAAAACTTGTTGCCGCTCGCTCCGCTGCGCGTGTATATACGCAATCTTTGGTGAGATTTTGTGGTTTTCTAGTGCTAGCGCGTCAGGAATGCCGCTTGGCAATGGCGTAGATTCTATACACCGAGCTAGATTCTATTGTGAAGCGTTTATGAAACATTGCGGATTTTTTTGCCAAAAGCAATGCAGGGCTTTTCTACATAGAAATGCGCTAGGGTGGCGATTGCTATGATAAAAGCAAGATAAATGAGTGCGTAGAGGTTTGCAAAGAGCGCATTGCCAAAGTCCAAATACGGCTTTGGGGCATTTGCTATGTAGATTTGCTCCCAAAGCCCAAATTTTTTGGCCAAAGCTTTGGTGAGAATGCCCATAAGAAACATACTAAAGGCGTGTGTGATATAAATGCTATAAGATATTTTTCCAAAAAACACAAAAGGCTTAAGACATAAGAGCTTGCTTATGCTTGCCCCCCCCCCCAATAGCATTAGAGGATACAGCAGATAGAGCAAAAACGAGCACCACAAAAGGAAACACGATGATGGAGGCGCCATCTAGGCCTATTTGAAAAATCGCCAAAAGCGCAACAAGTCCCATAACCTCGGCTATGCGCAGCAGTATCGGGGGTAGGGAGATATGTCGGAGTTTGGCAAAAATAAGATACACAACGCACCCAGCAAAGAAAAACAAAATCCCCTTTTGTGCCTCGCCTCGCAAGACATCTAAATAGTGCGCGAAGCTAAGAATGGGAAGTGTGATAAAAAGCGCGTATCGCACGATTTTGGGCGCAAACATCAAAAGCCCAAAGCACAGATACAAATACCATTCTATGCTAAGACTCCACGAGGGGAAGTTAAATGAAGAAGAATCCGTGTGTGGCAACCAAGATTGCAAAAGTAAGAAATTAGGCAATAGCTCCCCAATCTGTTTGTGCTCACTAAAGGGCGGTATCCCAAAAGAAACAGCAAAGTATGTGTAGGCAATGTATTTGCAGCATTCAAACGCGACAAACAAAAACAGCACAAGCCAATACAAAGGCAAGATTCTAAACGCGCGTGCGGCGAGAAAATCTTTAAACTTAAATGTGTCGTTGTGATACACATAGGCTATGATGAAACCGCTTAAGACAAAAAAGAATGGCACACCCAAATGCCCATGTCTGAAAAATTCTACTTCAGTAAAGGATCGATAGATATGCAAATGAAGCAGGACGACGCTAAGAGCTGCAATGCCTCTAAAGCTATCAAGGGGCGTGAGGTATGAGACTTTCATGTAAAAACTCCTTATGTTGATTTAATGCAAGTTTTTTGCGGTGCAAAAACTTGTTATCACTTGGGCGGAGTGAATCTCCGCTCGCTCCGCTTACGCGAGCATACACGCAATCCTTGGTAAGATTCTGTGGTTTTCTAGTGCTAGCGCGTCAGGAATGCCGCTTGGCAATGGCGTAGATTCTATAAATGTGTTTTGGTAGCACGAGATTCTGTGCTTAAGGATTTACATTCCCAGCATTCCAGCGAAGTCATTAGGCACGCCCATAATGTCCAAAATCGCAGCGATTTGTCCGCGGTGGTGGATGCTATGATTGAGCAAGGCTAGGAAATACTGCGCTATTGGTTTCTCAAAACTCACGCCCGGGAATGAGAGAGTTTTTACCTCGCTAAAATCTGCGATTGCATCGACAAGCTCGATAATCGCCCTATCGGCTTCTTTACGCAAAGCACTAAGGGATTCAAAACTTTTGTCCTGCAAGCCGCTTGCTAGAGCATCTTGGAGATTTTTAACATCTAGGGGATTTGGCGCATAGGCGTTGATAATGCCTAGCAAAATCGCTATATCGCCCTCCAAAATATGGCAAAAAGTGCCGAGCACAGAGGTGTAATACACGCCCACATCTTTTTGGAGCTCGCTAGGGCTTAGATTTTCTAAAACCGCTAGCATATTGTTGTTGGCAAACTGATTGTATCGTGCCTGAAGTCGTAACATCTCTCGCATAAAAACTCCTTTTGTTGTTTTGGGTTGAAGCCCGGCATTGTAGCACAAAAGTAATCACAATCTAGAGCAATGCGAGATTGCTAAACACTCCATAGCCCCCATAGCCCACCATACACAGCCCTGCGAGCGTGTTGAAAAACGCGGGTTTGAGCACGCGCATAAGGCTTGAGGCAAAGAGCGCAAAGGCAAACATCACAAGCGCGCTGGCCACTCCAAAAATCCCCATCACCACAGCCCCACCCATCGCGCTCCCGCTTGCCACCGCGCTTAGGAGGAAGTAATACACAATGCCACAGGGCAAAATGCCATTACACACACCAAGCAGGAAAAACGAGCCCATAGAGCGCGAGCGCAGCAGATAGGCAAAAAGCCCAAAAATCGCCGCGAAAGCGCGCTTTGGGAGGGATTGGCGGTGCGTGGATTGGGCGTCTTTGGCGGAGTGTGAATCTTGTGGAGTATGAGGAGAGAGCGAGGGCTCAAAAATCCTCAAAACATTTGGAAAGAGCAGATAGGCAAAGCCAAAAATGAGCAAAAGCGCGCCCACGCCCACGCCCATAATCGCTTTTGTGTGCATATTTTGGGCAAACACCGCCCCAAAGCCCCCAAACACCGCGCCTAAAGCCATATACGCACACACACGCCCGCAGATATACAGGAGGTGGGAGAGGGCATTACGCAAAAGGGCGCGGGGGTTGTGGAGCTTGGCGCGCGTGTAGGCGACGACTAGCCCGCCACACATACCCACGCAATGCCCAAGTGACGCGACAAGAGCGATGACAAAAATACTCACAAAACTCAAATGCTCCATACTTAAGTGCCTCCTAATATGTTTAATGCAAGTTTTTTGCACCGCAAAAAACTTGCTATCGGGGCGTGAGGCAGAGCCTCCCACCCCTCCGCTTACGCGTTCATACACGGCGTTTTCTATAAACCAAAGATTCTATCAAAAACGCGCCATAGAATCTAAGCAACTTACAGAATCTACTACTTCAAAAAATCTTATCAAGGCTTTGCCAAATATAAACAATAGTGCGTGCGCAAGCACGAGGCCTAAGCAGAATCTAAGTCCTTAGATTCTGCCATTTTTGCGGAGCAAAAATCCAATCAATTATGTAGGTGCGATAGCACCTACCGACACTCGCCCTTGTCGTGTGTGGCAAAGCGTAAGTTTCTTTAGAAAAATGCGTTAAGAAAATGCAGGAGTGTATTTTTAGCATTTTTGCCTAGACAAGGAAAAAGCGAGGCACTCCCCTTGATTGCCGAAAAGAATAAAGCGCCGCTTTATTCTTTTCGGGGCTTTAGCGAGCGGGGAGGGGATAAACCCCTTTTCTTTTTGCGCAAACAAGTGATTTTGAGAATCTAGGGAATATCTGTGAGAGCGTGAATCTAAGAGGCTAGATTCTAAGTTTGAATCTAAATTACTAAGCTAGATTGTGAATCGATCTTGGATTCTGAATCTAAAGCAGAAACTCCAAATCTAGATTCTAAATCCGCTTTAGATTCTGCTAGGTATTGCGCTTACGCGCTCCATTATTTGTTGGCATAGCCTTACACAAAGTTTTTTGAAGTGGGGGATTCTGAATCTATGGGAATAGATTCTAAAATGGCTTTGGATTTTGCGAGGCTAGATTCTGCAATGCCTTCTATGCGATTAGATTCTGTAATTTTTTAGATTCTATCTTTGTGATAAGCAATACCCAAACCACCAAGCCCACTAAGCCGAGTTTAAAAAAATTTAATCTTTGTTTTGCTACAATCCCGCGTTTAAATTAACTTTAAAGGTTGCAACGATGAAAAAAGGTATCCACCCAGAATATGTCCCCTGCAAGGTAACTTGCGTAACAAGCGGCAAAGAAATCGAAGTGCTTAGCACCAAGCCGCAACTGCGCATCGATATCTCGAGCTTTTGCCACCCTTTCTACACAGGGAGCGACAAGATAGCCGACGCGACAGGACGCGTAGAAAAATTCCGCCAAAAATACAATCTCAAATAACTCGTGCTTACGCTCCTCCCAGCTCCTATTGGCAATCTCTTAGACATTAGCCTTAGGAGTTTGCAGGCTCTCGCACAGGCGCAGGTGGTGCTGTGTGAGGATACGCGCGTAGCGAGGAAGCTCTACACGCTACTACTAGATCGCTCGCTTTTTGGGGCGTTGCTCGATTCTGCCTCTCTTTCTCAAAAACGCTTTATCGCCTTGCATTCTCATAATGAACAAGAACTCATCGCAACATTTGATAGCGAGTTTTTTGCCCAAGATATCGTGTATCTTAGCGATGCGGGTATGCCCACTATCAGCGATCCGGGCGCCAAGCTCGTGCAGTGGTGTATCACGCATAATATACCATACGATGTGCTGCCCGGCTCGAGCGCGCTTAATGTGTGTTTTGCCTCAAGCGGCATAGAATCTCAGAGCTTTTTTTTTGGCGGATTTTTGCCGCATAAGCAGTCCCAAAGGCAGCAGATTCTGCGCCGATACGCCGCGCTTGGCGTGCCCTGTATCTGGTATGAGAGCCCACAGAGAATCTTGCAGAGCCTCCAAGAGATAGCATCGATATTGCCAAATGCGTATTTGTGCGTGTGCAAGGAGCTTAGCAAGATTCACCAAGCGCGATTTTTTGGGAATGCTAGGGAGATTTTGGAGCAGTTAGAATCTACAAAAATCTGCGGGGAATGGGCGCTGTGCCTCATTGATAGCGTGCAAGAGGAGCCAAGCCTTAGCCTAAGCGAGGCAAAAGCCCTCGATATCGTCCCAAAAGCAAAGGCAAAAATCCTCTCAATCCTCACGAAAAAAAGTATAAAAGAGTGCTACCACGAGCTTATGGAGGCTCAAAATAGTGAAAATATAGAATCTAAGCCCATTAGCGACATTGCAGAATCTAAGCCCACTCTAGATTCTCAAAGCCCCCAAAACGCGCCCAAATCCCCTAGCGATAAGGCGCGCTCGTGATCGTCTTTGGCAAGCAGCCCGTGGAGTATGTGCTCAAATCCCATCAGGACAAAATCACAGAGATTTATATCGCCAAAGAATTGCCAAGGGAGCAGTTTGCGCGCCTCAAGGCGACTAAAAAGCCCCTAAGAGTGCTAGATTTTAAAAAAGCCCAAGCCCTCGCACACGGGCGCAACCACCAAGGCGTGCTGCTAGAGATCGCTTACAATCCACTCCAAAATGTGCGCGATATGCTAGAATCTGGCGCGCTTGTGGTGCTGTGTGGGCTTAGCGATGTGGGCAATATCGGCGCAATCGTGCGCAGTGCGTATGCGCTGGGGGCTAGCGGCGTGGTGCTCACTGATGTGAGCCTCCAAGCAAACGCGATGGAGGGGATTATGCGCTCAAGTGCTGGCGCGCTTTTGGATATGCCATTTTGTGTGCTTCCGCGCGCGCTAGATCTCATCAATGAGCTAAAAATGGCGGGCTTTGTGCTGCTGGGTGCGGATATGGCGGGGGAGGACATAGGGAGCTTTGTGCGCGCTCCCACGCTGGTGCGATCTCTGCCACGAGATTCACTAAATTCGCAAAAAAACGCTATAATGCAGCCCTTGCGTTTTCAAAATACCAAATGGGCGTTGTTTATGGGGAGCGAGGGAGATGGCCTCCCTGCAAAAATTTCTAAAAGACTTGATAAGACATTGAGTATTCCTATGGCGCACGCTTTTAACTCTCTGAATGTGGCGCACGCGTGTGTGATTTTGCTACATAGATTATTGTGTATGAAAGGCTAATATGAAAAATAAGACACTAGATGAGCAGCTTGAGTATCTCAAGGGGCTTGGGCTCAAAGAGATAAACAAAGCCACCAAGCTCGCGACAAACAAAATCGATGATATTTTGCACAAGCGTTTTGACAAAATCGATAGCGTGCGCTCTAAGGGCTTTATCGCAATGCTAGAGCGCGAGTATCAGCTCGATCTCTCCGCGTGGCTCAAAGAATACGCACTCTACCACAATAAAACCTCCCAACCCCCGCTAGGAGAAAGCACGCCACAATCAGGCGCAATAGCCGATCTTGACATCAAAAATAAGGCTTCCAAAGCCGCTATGAAAACCCCTACAAAAGAAGTCCCCACCACAATCCAATCCCTCAAACTCCCCGAGAAAGACACGCAGGATAAGTCGATGAAGCTCCCCAAAGAAAAGGGCTCAAATGCCTTTGTAATCGTGCTTTTGTCGCTCATTGTGCTTGTGTGCGTGGGGTATTTTGGCTACAGGGTGTTTGCGCAGCACTCTAGCACAATGCCCCAAAAGCCACATATGTCCGCAGTGAGTGCGGATAAAACGCCCCAAATCGTGCTAGATTCTCAAACACAGAATCTAGAGGGAGCCACAGCGCAGCCTAGTAGTGTAAATACACAAAGCACGCAAGATTCTATAAAACAAAAGGATAGCGGCTATGAGGGAATCTACATAGATTTTAACGCTATGCCCCAAACTCTAGACAGTGAGTCCCCGCTCCGAGCACAGCAAGGGATTGAAACTAGGCAAGACTCCCAAACACAGCAAGATTCTGCAGAATCCCTGCAAGCCCCACAATCCTTGCCCCAACCCCTCCAAAAACTCAAAATAATCCCAAATAGCACGCTATGGGTGGGTATCATCGATCTCACAAGCCAAAAATCCTCGCAGCTTAGCCTCAAAGAGCCCTATGAGATTGCGCTAGAGAAGCCACATATCTTTGTCTTTGGGCATAGCGATTTTGAAAGCATTATCGATAATCAGATATTCCCGCACAAGCGGAAAAATTTCGTGCGCTTTTATTTTGATGGCAAGGAGTTAAAAGAGATAAATTACAGCACATACAAGCAGCTCAATCCCCACGAGAATTGGCAATGAGAGGGCGCGTAGCATGAGGAAGCGCATAATGCGGGCGTGCATCAAAAAGTGTTTTGTGCTTTTTTTGTGCGCACACTCCCTTTGGAGCGACGCGCTTGATGAAAAGATTAAAAACCTCATTGGCGAGCGCAATTACAAAGTGAATGCGAACTTTATCCAAAACATATTCCGCGATAAAAGCGCGTTTTATGCTAATGGCGGTATCAATATGAAAAATGTCGTGCAAGCCCTCAAAAACAATGGTTTGCTCATCCTCAAATTCCCCTCTCCGCTAGAAGTGCAGCTCACCTTTGTCGCGCGCACAAGCCCCATACTGCTCAATCGCACGATAAATGACATACTCTCGAGTATGGGCTATGCGTTTTTTAATGTCCAAAAGGCTGATTATCATAATGGTATCACCACGCTTAGCTTTGTGTTTGTCACCGAGCACACGCCCGATCTTGGGATTATTATGAGCGAGCTAGAAAAGCGCGGGATAAGCTGCATTGATATCAAGCACCAAAGCGCGCAAAATTGGGAATACCTCCTAGAGATTAACAACCCACAGATTCCAAACGCGCGCCTGCTGCTCGCTAATCAAGCCCTTTCTTTGCGCGATGTTTCTGGGCAGTATTGGCTTAGCCTGCAGACACAGGGCAAGATGAAAATCTCTGCGCAATCTAAATGGTATCCGCGTATCGTGCTTTATGATAGGCATTTGCGCATTTTAGATTCTCTACTAAGCGGGGATTCTAAGACAAGCGTGAGTGTCAAAATCCCACAGGGCGTGAGCTTTGTGATGATAACTGATAGCAACAATCCCGCCAACCTTAGAAGCGGTATCAATGTGCAGTTTGACTAAGCGTGTATCCAAGCGTATATTAATGTAAGGAGCAAAAATGTTTGATGAGATTGAGTTTGAAAAAATAAAGCGTTTGCCAAAGTATGTGTTTGCCGCGATCAATGAGATTAAGCTCCAAATGCGCCAAAATGGCGAAGATGTCATAGACTTTTCTATGGGCAATCCCGATGGTGCGACCCCGCAGCATATCATCGATAAGCTTTGTGAAGCTGCCAACAAGCCCAAAAACCACGGCTACTCCGTGAGCAAGGGGATTTATAAGCTCCGTCTAGCCATTTGTAATTGGTATAAGCGCACCTATAATGTGAATCTCGATCCTGAGAGCGAGGCGTGCGTAACGATGGGGAGCAAGGAGGGCTACGCGCACCTTGTGCAGGCTATCACAAGCCCGGGCGATAGTGCCATAGTCGCTGAGCCAGCCTATCCTATCCACTCCTATGCGTTTATTCTAAATGGCGCGAATGTGCATAATTTCCCTATCAAATGGAATGAAAATATGGAGCTTGATGAGGAGGAGTTTTTCGCCTCTCTGACACAAACACTTTGTGAAAATGTGCCAAAGCCTAAGTTTGTGGTGGTGAATTTCCCGCACAATCCCACTACAACCATTGTCTATAAGGGCTTTTATGAACGCCTCGTGGCACTTGCTAAGAAGGAGCGGTTTTATATCATTTCAGATATTGCGTATGCCGAGCTGTGCTTTGGGGAGTATAGGACGCCAAGCATTTTGGAGATTGAGGGCGCAAAAGATGTCGCGGTGGAGACTTATACGCTTAGCAAAACTTACAATATGGCGGGGTGGCGCGTGGGCTTTGTCGTGGGCAATCCCAAAATCGTGCAGGCGTTGCAAAAGATTAAAAGTTGGCTTGATTATGGAATCTACACGCCTATGCAAATCGCCGCCACCATCGCCCTTGATAGCGATCAGAACTGTATAGAGGAGATAAAAAACAAATACCAAACGCGTATGGAAGTGCTCGTGAAGTCCTTTAAAGACGCGGGGTGGGAGATAAAAAAGCCAAAGGCGAGTATGTTTATTTGGGCAAAAATCCCAAAAAGCGTGGAGCATTTGGGCAGTATGGAGTTTTGTAAGCGGCTTTTGCAAGAGGCGAAAATCGCGCTAAGTCCGGGCGTGGGCTTTGGGCATCACGGCGAGGGCTATGTGCGTATCGCGCTTATTGAAAATGAAAAGCGAATCCGCCAAGCCGCACGCAATCTCAAGGCGTTTTTGAAGCAATTTGAGCAAGAATCCAAATAAAGAGAGTGGGCAGGATATGCGAACGCTAAATATCGGCATTATCGGCGTTGGGGTTGTGGGAAGTGCGGTGGTTAGGATATTAGAGCAAAATAAAAGCCTCATTAGCGCGCGCGCGGGCGCGGAGTTTTGCCTCAAAAGAGGCGTGGTGCGTGATATTGCTAAGGCAAAAGAGCGGCTAGGCGGGGTTGCCATACCCCTTAGCAGCGATATCGATGATGTGCTAGAAGATGAGAGTATCGATGTCGTTATCGAGCTTATGGGTGGCATTGAGCAGGCATACCAAGTGGCTAAAAAAACGCTCCAAAAGGGCAAGGCACTCATCACTGCCAATAAAGCAATGCTTGCCTATCATCGCTTTGAGCTCGAGCAGATAGCGCGCGGGATTCCCATAGGCTTTGAGGCGAGCGTGGGTGGTGGGATACCCATCATCCGCACGCTCAAAGACGGACTAGGCTCAAACCATATCCTAGCCCTGCGCGCGATACTCAATGGCACGAGCAACTATATCCTCACGCAAATGTTTGAACACAATAAGAGCTTTGCGCAAGCACTGCAAGAAGCACAGAATCTAGGCTATGCCGAGGCGGATCCCACGCTAGATATCAATGGCTATGACGCGGGGGCTAAGCTCCTAATCCTCGCCTCTCTAGCTTATGGTATCAACGCGCTGCCCGAGGATATCCTCATTGAAGGGATTGAGGGGATCACAAGCGATGATATGGAGTTTGCCAAGGAATTTGGCTATGTGATAAAGCTCCTAGGCATTGCTAAGCGGTACGAGGATACGCTCGAGCTGCGCGTGCATCCTACGCTTATCAGTCAAGATTCTATGATTGGCAAAGTCAGCGGCGTGATGAATGGCATTAGCGTGCTTGGGGATTGTGTGGGCGAGAGTATGTATTATGGAGCGGGCGCGGGTGGCGAGGCGACGGCGAGCTCTGTCATCTCCGATCTCATCGAGATTGCGCGCGATACGCACTCAAGTATGCTTGGCTTTTCAGAATCTATCCAGACTTCCCTCACGCTCAAAGCACGCGAGGAGATTGCCTCCAAATACTATATCCGCCTCTACACACAGGACAAGCCCGGGGTGCTAGGGCACATAGCGCAGATTCTAGGGGATAATGGCATATCGATAAAGGCGTTTTTGCAAAAAGAGCACGAGGATAGAGGCACAGCCAAGCTGCTCTTTTCTACCCACACCAGCACAGAATCTAGCATCGCCAACGCGCTCAAAGCCTTTGAATCTCTCCCAAGCGTGCTCACCAAGCCCTACACCATCCGTATTGAGGATTAGATTCTATGTCCGCGGTTAGAGAATCTAAAGAGTGTCAAAAATCCAAAGGAGCGCGAGCCGAAGCGCAGGCGTGCGCGTATCTTAAGGGTTTGGGCTTTGAGATTATTGAGCGCAATTTTTTTGCGCGTTATGGCGAGATTGACATCATCGCTAGGCGCGGCGGGCTTTTGCACTTTATCGAGGTAAAGAGCGGCGCGGGATTTGAGCCCATTTTTAACATCACGCCAAGCAAGCTTACAAAGCTCCAAAAAGCCATAAGGCTTTATCTCGCCAAACACCCCTCCAAGCTCCCCTACTGCCTCGATGCACTCATCATACGCTATGGGGAGCGCGCGGAGTTTGAGCTCTTAGAGAATATCACGCAGGGCTAGGTATGCAAAGACGCGGTGGGGTTTTGGGCGCATTTAGCGCGGTGTTTAAGCCAAAGGCGGATTTTATCCCACTGCCTTATGTCAAAAATCTCCACGCCCTTAGCCAATGCGCGCAATGCGAGGGGGCGTGTGCCACAATCTGCCCCGAGCAAATCATCATCAAAGCCCAAGGGAGCGCGCCGTATCTGAATTTTATGATTGGGGGCTGCACCTTTTGTGGGGAATGCGCGCGTGAATGTGTGAATCTATGGGCTGAGTGCGCGCCACTAGAACTCACACATACCGCCAATGCCCAAAACTCCGCTCAAATTACAGAATCTAGCCCAAAAGATTGCATCGCTGCTAAGGTTTCTATCAATCCGCTCTCCTGCCTCGCGTGGCAAAAAACCACTTGTGTGAGCTGCAAGGACGCGTGCGGGGAGAATGCCATAATCTTTAGCGCGGGATTGTATCCCGAGGTGGATATGGGACGCTGCAGTGCGTGCGGGGCGTGCTATGCGAGGTGCCCAAGCTTTAGTATTAGTATCACAAGCACGCTTGTGGGTTGAGACTCTGGGAGCAGGGCAGGGCAGAGCAAGCGCGTGGCGCGTGATTTGGGAGTGCTGGGAGTTTTTAGAAGTGTTTGGAAGCACTTGGGAGCGAGATAGCAAAGGAGGCTAGAGATGATACACATCGTGCTTATTGAGCCACAAATCCCCCAAAACACGGGCAATATCGGGCGTCTGTGCGTCGCTACCAAATCCACGCTCCACCTTATCCACCCCCTAGGATTTCGCACTACCCAAAAGGAGCTAAGGCGCGCAGGGCTTGATTATTGGCAACATTTGGAAGTGAGAGAATGGGAGAGCCTCGCGCATTTTTGGGAGCACCACCCTATAGAATCTAGAGGGCATTTTTTCTTTAGCACCAAGGCGCGGCAGATTCACTATCAGGCGCGCTTTTGTGAGGAGAGTTATTTGTATTTTGGGCGTGAGGATAGGGGGATAGATGAGGGGATTTTGCGCGCATTTAGCGAGCAAGTCTATCGCCTACCTATGGCACCCATAGCGCGCAGTCTCAATCTCGCTACTTGCGTGGGCGCGGTGCTGTATGAGGCACTGCGGCAGAGTGGGGGCTATGAGGCATTGCGCTAGAGCTTTGCCTTGCGCGCGATACTTAGGACAATCCCTAGGCTTAGGCAGCTTGCTAGCAGCGAGCTACCTCCATAGCTTAGGAATGGCACGGCGATACCCTTGATGGGCGTGATGCCCGCTATCCCAAAGGCATTGATGATAAATGAAAACGCCAAAAGTAGCCCAACGCCAACACAAAAGAGATAATACATTGTGTTTTGAATCCTATTGGCGATTTTAAAGATATAAAAAATCATCGCGCTAAAGAGCACCACGATACCAAAAACTCCCAAAAATCCCATCTCCTCGGCGATCCCAGCGAGCACCATATCGGTATGCACTTCGCTCAAAAACCCGAGCTTAATGAGTCCATCGCCCAAGCCATTACCCAAAAATCCGCCATTATACATAGCGTTTGTGGCGTGGTAGATTTGGTAAGGCTCGGGGAGATTTTCAATACGCAGGGACTGCGCCCACGCTTGTGGAAGCAGCCCGAGGATAGAATCTTGCGCATTTGCCCACCAGAGCTTGACACGCATAATGCGATGAGGACTCGTGATGATAGCCACAAGCCCGATACCAATGGTGAGGAGCAAAAGCAGCCCCAAAAAGCGCAGGCTCCCCCCCGCAAAAAGCAGCATAAAGCCAAGCGTGAGCGCGAGCACGATGACTTGCCCCAGATCGTTTTGGAGCACGGCGATGAGCACCACTGCCACCAAAAACAAAAAGAAATAGGGGATAAAGAGCTTAATCTCGCTTTTTAGGCTCAGAGGCGTGTGCATACCAAATTTGCGCGAGAAGCTCCACGCTAGGAAATACACAAAGGCGATTTTGAAAAACTCCGAGGGCGCGAGGGAGAAGCTTGGTAGGCGTATCCATCGCTTTGCCCCGCCTGCGGAGCTCACCCACGAGCTTGGCAAAAAGTGCATACCAATCATCAGCACTAAAGAAGTGAAAAAAAGCAGCCAACCAAGCCTCTTAAAGCTAGAATCGGGATTAAGCTGCGCTAGAAGCCACATCAGCGTGATCCCCACGCACGCGACAAAAAACTGCCGCAAAAAGAAGTGGAATTCCCCATAGCCAAAAAACCCCACGGGATAGACAGAGAGCGAGTAGCACATCACTACGCCTATGCTAACAAGCAAAACAACCACAAAAAAAAGTCGCAAGTGAATCACACAAATCCTTTAGGGCAGGGCTTAAAAGAGTGCAATTGTAGCCAAATCTGTGGTGTTTGCGCAAGGGAGCGCGGGCGTGCTTTAATATGATTTTTGGTTAGGCTTTGAGTGTTTGAGTGCTACAGAATCTATGTGCTAGATTCTGTAGCGATTTAGATTCTGTGGAGTTAGATTCTAAAGCCAAAGCCTTGAATCTCGCTTTTTTAAACGAAGCAGGCTTGCAAGTAGGATAGCCACCAAAGGAGAGGGGAGCCAAAGCCCCCGAGCCTTAAGAGACAAAAGATACTTTGATTTTTAGAGCAAAAAGCCTAAAATTTAGGTATAATCTGCACTTAAGGACTCGCTTATGATTTCTCAATAAGAACTCCTTTGTTTGGTTTTGCCCCCGATTGGGGGCGCGGTATTATACCACACTCCTATTTTTATCCCCCCCCTCCTTTTTCATACATAAAATCTATAATCACAAATCACATATCTAGACTTACAGAAGTTAAAAGTTATAATAAATAGAAGCGGGAAGTAAGTATGGTTTGGGATGGCGAGCTAGGGTAATCGCAGGTGTCAGAAAGCTAGCAAAGTAGGGAAGCAGGGATAGCCACCAAAGGAGAGGGGAGCCAAAGCCCCCCGAGCCTTAAGAGACAAAAGATACTTTGATTTTTAGAGCAAAAAGCCTAAAATTTAGGTATAATCTGCACTTAAGGACTCGCTTATGATTTCTCACCCGATTTGGGGGCGCGGTATTATACCACACTCCTAACTTCCCCCTTTCTTACACATATTTTTAGACAATATTCGCCACGAGCAAACTTGCACAAAGGGCAAACTCTAAGCATACAGCGGCTATAATGTGGGCTTAAATTTATCTTAAAGGAGTTGTTATGTTGAGTAAATACCACGCATTGTGGCAGAAAGCTCAAAGGTATTTGGGCACAAAATCTATGAGTAAAGCCGAGCTAGAATCCGATAGGCGGGCGTATATCGCACTTAATACCGATAGCAGATTTGCCATAAGCAAGGAGTTTGATTATATCTGTGCGATGGATAAATACGCGCAAAATGGGAGCTTTGATAACCAATACTTCATCCAAGACATTTGGGGCGCGCGCAAGGTGTGCGAGGACAAGCCAGAGATTCACTACGATGTGGGCTCATCCGTAGCGGGGTTTATCGCGCATTTGCTGGGTATGAAGCAAAAGATTCAGCTCATCGACATTCGCCCGATGCAAAATGATCTCAACACGCGATTTTTGAACTCGGGGGGGGGGCATTACCTACTATCAGTCAGACGCCACGCATCTTGACAATATCAAATCCCGCAGTATCCACTCACTCTCCGCGCTTTGTAGCATCGAGCATTTTGGCTTAGGCAGGTATGGCGATCCCATAGATCCACAGGCGTGGGAAAAAGCTCTCAAATCCTTCCAGCGCGTCCTAGCCCCCGGCGGCAAACTCTACATCAGCGTGCCAGTAGGCAAAACCAACAAAGTCTGTTTCAACGCACACCGCGTCTATCTCCCCCAAACCATCATCGACACACTTGATGAGATGGATATCATCGAGATGAGCTACATCAGCGGGTTTGATACGATCGTGTGTATGGAGCGCGTGGGCGGGGTGCTAAAAACCCATCAGCAGGCTTTAGATGCTATCCCCGATATGCGCAATAACGGCACGACGGGGCTTTTTGAGTTTGTCAAGAGGTAGTTGTGGGATTGCAAAGGGCGATAGCGTAGAATCTCAAGCTAGATTCTGCAAAAGCCTTGGAATCTGTTGGGCTAGATTCTGTAGTGCTTAGATTCTGCCTTTGTGCGTTGCTTAGAATTTCTTTAGATTGTATGCCCCCTACATTTATTTTTGTAGATTCTATGCCCTCTAGATTTGTGTTTTTGATTTTTTTAGAATCCCTTTAGATTCTGTATTTGTGAATCTAAGCAACTTACAGAATCCACAACGCTAAAAAATCCTAGCAAGGCCTTGCCAAATATCAAATAATGGAGCGCGCAAGCGCAAGCCGAGCAGAATCTATGGAAATAGATTCTGCCATTTTTGCGGAGCAAAAATCCAATCAATGTGTAGGTGCGATAGCACCAACCACCTCTCGCCCTTGTCGTGGTGGCGAAAATGCGTTAAAAAAATGCAGTAGTGCATTTTTAGCATTTTTGCCTAGACAAGGAAAAAGCGAGGCACTCTCCCCGATTGCGCAAAAAGACCCAACGGGTTGCAAGCGCAGCGCAGCAAAAAAGCGGCGCTTTATCTTTTTCGGGGCTGGGGAGAGCAGGGAGAGGGGAAACCCCTTTTCTTTTTGCGCAAACACAAGATTCTAAAAAATTAGAAAATATTCGTGAGAATGCGATTCTAAGAAACTTAGAATCTATAGATTCTTTAGATTCTGCTCGGCTCGTGCTTGCGCACGCACTATTATTTATATTTGGCAAAGCCTCGCACAAGTTTTTTGAAGTGGGAGATTCTGTAGTTGATTTAGATTCTATGGAGCTAGATTCTGAATCTTTTTTTAGATTCTGAATCTGCGTCAGATTCCACGCTTGGCGTGCCCTTGGCATTCTAAGATTTTAGATGAATTTTTAGGGTTCTTCCGCTTCGCTGCACATCACTGCAAGCAGAACAAGCAAGGGGCGAAGGGAGCTTGACTGCGCATAAGTGAGCGAGCACTGAGCTAGATTCCCTAAAAAGTCGCTAAAGCCCAATGCCACAAACACAGAATCTAGAATCTTACGAATACACAGCCTGTATAAACTCCCGATTATCCCCATCTCTCTCTAGCACAAACTGCACGCTGGAGCCATCTTTGAGCCTATCCTCTAGGATAAGCTCAGCAAGCTTGTCCTCCACCTCCTCATACAGAGCGCGTTTGAGCGGGCGCGCCCCATAGATAGGATCAAACCCCGCTTTGGCGATATACTCCCTCGCCTCATCGCTTAAGCTTATGGTTATGCCCTTTTGTCCCGCTACCTGCGCGATTTGGGCAAACATAATATCCACAATCTCCATAATGCTTGTAAGCCCAAGCGGATTAAAGATCACCACCTCATCAAGCCTGTTTAAAAACTCTGGCTTAAAATAGCCCTTAAGCAGCTCGCGCACCGCGCCTTCACGCGCAGCCTTATCCTCT
Organism: uncultured Helicobacter sp.; assembly: GCF_949282165.1. NCBI lineage: Bacteria > Pseudomonadati > Campylobacterota > Epsilonproteobacteria > Campylobacterales > Helicobacteraceae > Helicobacter > uncultured Helicobacter sp. Next base: position 40,216 of record NZ_CASDOV010000014.1, read on the forward strand.
AGCTCTAAGATTCTCTCGCTCCCGATATTGCTTGTAAGGATAATGATCGTGTTTGAAAAATCCACCACCACGCCTTTATTGTCCGTCAATCGCCCATCATCAAGCACTTGCAAGAGGATATTAAACACATCGGGATGAGCCTTTTCTATCTCATCAAAGAGCACCACGCTATAGGGCTTGCGTCTAATGGCTTCGGTGAGCTGCCCGCCCTCCTCATAGCCCACATAGCCCGGCGCCGCGCCCACGAGGCGACTTACGGAGTGCTTTTCCATATACTCGCTCATATCAAGCCGCACGAGGTTTTTTGTGCTATCAAAGAGGAAGTTGGCTAGGCTCTTAGCACTTTGGGTTTTGCCCACGCCCGTAGGCCCTAGGAACAAAAAGCTGCCTATGGGGCGATTTGGCGCGCTTAAGCCCGCCTTATTGCGCTTGATGGCGCGTGCGATAGCGTGCAATGCCTCATCTTGCCCCACCACGCTTTTGCGCAGCTCATCTTCTATGCCCAAAATCCGCTCTTTTTGGCTTTGTAGCATTTTTTTGATAGGGATTTGCGTCCATCGGCTCACAATCCCCGCGATGATCTCCTCTGTCACGGCGTTTTTGAGCAGTGTGCCCTCCTGCACCATAGCTTCCCATTTACTTTGGAGTCTTTGCTCCTCCTCTCTAGCTTGGGGGATCTTGCCATAGTCGATTTCCGCGGCTTTGTTGTAGTCGCCATTGCGCTTGGCGATTTCAGATTGGCTCTGGAGTGAATCTAGCTGCGTCTTTAGCTCCGCGATTTGGCGGAATACCTCCTTTTCGCTCTCAAACTGCCCCTCTAGGGTGCGCTTCTCCTCATTATAGTTTGCCAAATCCTGCTGTATTTCTTGCAGGCGCGCGGCGTTGTTTTTGTCCTTTTCCATATTGAGTGCTTGCTTTTCGACTTCTAGACTTTGAATCTGTCGCTTTATCTTGCTAAGCTCATAGGGCTCGGATTCTATTTGCATTTTGAGCTCGGCTGCGCCCTCATCGATTAGATCGATCGCCTTATCGGGCAAAAACCTATGCGGAATGTAGCGTTGCGAGAGCTTGACTGCCGCTACAAGCGCAGAATCCGTAATGCTCACATTATGGTGCGCCTCGAGCTTTTGCTTTATCCCGCGCAGGATTTGCAGGGCTTCATTGGTGTTTGGCTCATTTAGCGTGATGGGCTGGAATCTCCTTGTGAGCGCGGCATCTTTTTCGAAGTATTTGCGGTATTCTTTGAGCGTGGTGGCGCCTATGGTGTGGAGCTCGCCGCGCGCTAAGGCGGGCTTTAGGATATTTGCAGCGTCCATACTGCCCTCGCTCGCCCCCGCGCCCACGATGGTGTGAATCTCATCGATAAAAAGTATCACATTCCCCGCTTTTTTGACTTCATTGATCACCGCTTTGAGCCGCTCCTCAAACTCCCCGCGATACTTCGCCCCAGCAATCAGCGCGCTCATATCAAGGGCGATTACGCGTTTGTTTTGCAGCGACACAGGCACGGCTTTTGCCACGATTTTTTGTGCCAATCCCTCCACCGCCGCGGTTTTGCCCACGCCGGGCTCGCCAAGCAAAATGGGATTGTTTTTTGTCTTGCGGATAAGGATTTGCATCATCGCTGTGATCTCCTCATCGCGCCCTATCACGGGATCTATGGCGTTTTCTAGGGCTTTTTGTGTGAGATCGATGCCGTATTTCTCAAGCGATTGGAGGTTAGAGTCGTCATTTTGATCACTGATTTTTGCCCCTGCGCGGATAGATTCTAGAGTTTTTTTGAGCTCATTGCTATCGAGGTATTTGCCAAAAATATCCCTAAAGGCTTGGTGAGCGAGGTTGGCGATGATGAAAGTATCTAGCGCGATATAGCTATCGCCATTTTTTGTGGCTTGCCCTTGGGCTTGTGCGAGCGCGTCGCTAAGGCTTTTGGCTATGCTTAGATTCTCTTTTGACACGCTAGAGGATTTGGGGAGCTTATCCACCACGCTGCGCGCTTCTAGCTCTATGGGGGCTTTGTCGATGTTGAGCTTGTTTAGGGCTTGGTTTAAGATGGATTGGGTGTTGGTGAGCAGTGCCCAAAAGATATGCGCGACATCGATTTCTTGGTTTTGACTATGCAGCGCGAGTGCGGCTGCGCTATCGAGGGTTTCTTTGAGTTGGTTTGTGAGTTTTTCAAAAATATTCATAATGTTCTCCTTGCAATCTTAAGTTAGATGGCATTATATAAGTTTAGTCGTTTAATGTCAAGTTTTTTTATAAAAATACACATAATTTTTGGTTTGTGCTAAAAACTTTGTGGGGCGATGTGAAAAATGCAGAGTATCACAAACCCCAGCACAGGGCTATGTGTGGCAAAGTGGCACAGATATTTCTTTGTGTGGGTATAATGGCGCACTCGTGCGTATCGGGCTAGTGTGAGTCTGTATGCGTGAGGATAAATCATATTAAGGAGCAGGGCGTGGAGCAGGAAGCGGCAGCAAAGGAGCGATTTTGGGCGGATATGGGGGAGGTGTATAGAATCTATGAGGAGGGGATGAGGGGGCATTATAGGTTTTATAGTGTTTTAGATTCTATAAACTTGGCTTGCACTCGGGAAAACGGCTCTTTGGGTATGCAATGCGATAAGATTGCGGATTTTTCGGAAGGCACGGACGCCAAGTCCGCTAACCTTCCAAAAAATCCGCAAAGCTTACACAGCCACACCCAAAGCTTACACAGCCACACCGCAAATACTAATTTTTTTGCTTGCAGTAGCAACCCCACAGAATCCACACCAAGCGAGGCAAAGCCAAGCGTGGAGATTCAGGAAAATACAGAATCTAAGGAAAGTTTAGATTCTAGCTTGAGCAGTTCAGATTCAGAATCTGCCACGCTAAAAAATCCTAGCGAGGCTTTGCCCGATTCAAACAATAGTGTGTGCGGTAGCACGAGCCGAGCGCAATTGCAAAATTGCGCCATTTTTGCGGAGCAAAAATCCAATAAAATGTGTAGCGCGTCAGCGCATACCGACACTCGCCCGCTTCGTGGTGTGCAATCGTTGGAGCAAGGAGGCAGTAGTGCCTCCGCAACGATTGCGCTAGAAGCG
>NZ_CASDOV010000015.1:0-36403 GCF_949282165.1 uncultured Helicobacter sp.
CGCAAAAATGGCAGAATCTAAAGCTTTAGAATCTTTAGATTCTGTTTAGGCATCGTGCTACCACACGCACTATGTATGTTATTTGGCAAAGCCTCGATCAGGTTTTCTAGCGTTGTGGATTCTGTAAGTTGCTTAGATTTTAAATCCAAAGTATTGAAAGCTGGATTCTATGTTTTTCTTAAGATTTTAAATCTGTGGGTTTAGATTCTGCAGGTGGCTTAGAATCTATGCAATGAGATTCTCAATTTATTGGACTAGATTTTGTGAAAAACTCTAGATTCTAAACTTTGCTTTTTTAAATCTTGGTTGGATTTTTGGAAGTGGGTTTTAGGGTTACGCTAGATTCTAAATTTTCTCTAGATTGTTATTCTGCTTGTAAGTCTCGTGCTTGTGTGAATGTGTGGGGGGGGAGTTGTGTGGATTGTGTGTGTTTTAAATGTTCTGTTATGGGTTCTGTAAGCTTGTTAGGTTCTGAATCTGTTGGGCTAGATTCTGTGTTTATGGGTTGTGAGGGTTTTTGATTTTGTAATTGCCTTGAAGTCTATTGGGCTAGATTCTGTATTTATGAATCTGTATAGGATTGCGTATGCACAAGCGGTGGGGCGAGGGTGGATATCTAGACTCATAATACCAAGCATTATTCCAAAATATAAGATAGCTTTAACAAAAAACTTGTATAATTGTGCAATCTAACAACACACAAATAAGGATTGTCAATGGAGAGCATCACTCATCTTCCTAGGGACTTGCGAGGGCTACCCCACACGAGGTTTTTTAGCACGCCACATTTCGCGTTTGCCAAATATGTGCAGACGCGCAGCGGTATCAGGCAGCAGCTTTATACCGATATGCACTGCCTTGTGATTGTGCTGCGCGGCGAGAAGATTATGCACACCAAAGACGGCGATTTTGCCATCAGGGCGGGCGAGGGCTTGTTTTTGCAGGCGGATAATTATTGTCTTAGCAACATCACCGCGCTTCAATCAGACTACCTAGATTCGCTAGACTTTCATGCAGAGGGCGCGTATGAGGCACTTTTGCTCTTTTTTGACAATGTGAGCTTGCTCGAGTTTGTCGCCAAGCACAAAGAGCGTTTTAGGCTTCATACCAAAGGGCAGGGCGCGCAGATCTTTCATCTCCGAGATTCTGATATGCTCTCTACGATTGCGCGGAGTTTTGAGCTCTATCTGCAGGAGTTCAAAGAGGAGCTTGTGCCCTTTGTGTCGCATAAGTTTGAGGAGCTATTTTTATACCTTAGTTTGCAGTATGCCGAGATTTTTTCGCGCTTTGTGCAGCACATTATGCAGGGGTTGGCACTAGATTCAGGGCTGGCATTTTTGTATTGCAGCGAGGAGTTTGCCAATGTCGCGCAGATGGCGGAATGCGCTAAGGTGGATCAGGCAACCTTTAGTAGGAAGTTTAAGCAAGCCTTTGGGCTTTCTCCCAAGCACTGGCTTGATGAGCGGCGGTTTGAGAAGGCGAAATTTTTGCTAGAATTTTCCAACAAAAACATCAATGAAATTTGCGCAGAGTGTGGGTTTGGCTCGCCATCGTGGTTTATTGAGAGGTTTAAAACCCGCTACCACTGCACGCCAAAGCATTACCAAAAATCAAAAAACTTATATTTTTCTTAGAGGAGTTAGTATGCAAGCACAAAATCAAGATTCGCTTCCCGTGCTCACTATCGCGGGGAGCGATTGTAGCGGTGGCGCAGGGATACAGGCGGATCTCAAAACTTTTGGAGCGCACAATGTCTTTGGTATGAGTATCGTGCTAAGCGTGGTGGCAGAAAACACGACGCGCGTGGTATCGAGCTTTGATGTGCCCACGCGTATCATCGATGAGCAGTTTATGGCGGTGTTTGAGGATATTCCGCCTGTAGCGAGTAAGATCGGAATGCTCGGCTCGTGCGAGATTATCGAGTGTGTCGCACGCAATCTCGAGCAATACAAGCCGCGCAATCTCGTCATCGATCCCGTGATGTTTGCCAAAAATGGCTTTGCACTAATGCCAGAATCTATACGCGCGTTGTTTAAAGAAAAGATCTTGCATTTTGCCGATGTGCTCACGCCAAATATTCCGGAAGCTCAGGAGCTGTGTGGGCGTGAGATCCACACGATAGAGGATATGCAGGAGGCGGCTAGGATCTTGCACGCGCTTGGGGCAAAAGTGGTGCTGCTCAAAGGCGGGCATAGAGATGAGGACTGCAGCGATGTGGTGTTTGATGGGAGGGAGTTTTGTGTGCTGCCAGCTCCTAGGATCGAGACCAAAAACACCCATGGCACGGGCTGCACGCTTAGCTCGGCTATCGCGGCAAACCTTGCGCTTGGCAAAAGCCCGCTAGATTCTATCAAGGCGGCGAAGGACTATGTGTTTGGCGCGATTTTGTATGCTTTGAATCTAGGCAAGGGCAATGGTCCCACAAACCATTTTCATAACAAAATGCGCACTTGAGGCGTTAGAATCTCACAATTGGCGCAGGTAGATTCTATAAGTTTGCAAAGATTCTAGCATTATAGAATCTAGCAATAGAGATTCTCAAGTGTATCTACAAGTTTTAACAACCCACACTTAGTGCCCTGCTTGATTGAGTTCTTTGTAGGCATCGCAGCCATTTTGGTAGCCCAAATCACAAGCTTTACCAAAATATTCCTTAGCAGTGGCGAAGTTTTGTCGCACTCCTTGACCTGTGTTATACATTGCTCCTAGATTATAGCAACCTACTGCGCCTTTGCCATTGCAGGCTTTTGTGTAATATTCCTTAGCTTTGAGATAGTCCTGTCGCACACCCTTACCCTCGAGATACATATTTCCAAGTGTTCCACAGCTCCAATTATCCCCCAAATCACAACCTTTGCTATAATATTCCTTAGCCTTGAAAAAGTCCTGTTGCACTCCCTCGCCATTGGAATACATTCCTCCGAGATTGAAGCAACCTGATGTATATTTGCCATCGCACGCTCTACTATAGTATTCCTTGGCTTTTGTATAATCCTGCTTTCTAAGATACAAAATTCCAAGTTCATTACACTTCTTTGCATTGTTATTGATACATTCTTGTTGCATACGGACAATATTATCAGCATCTTGGGTGTCCTTATTGTCGGCGTGTTGCGAAGTTGTCATAAACTTTTGCGCCATTTCTTTGCTTAGGACTTTTGAGATACTCTCTTCATTGTCCCATACGACCCTGCCATTGTGCAAATCCGTGAGGGTAAGCAGCAGGGTATAATCCACGCGCAGCATAGAATCTATGGGCTTGGTTCGTGCTATGAGCTTCCCACTCAGCGAATATCGTGGGGCATCAAGTGTGCCGTTTTCTTGCGTGGTGTAGGGATTAAATCGCTCATCGAGGTTTCTTGTATCACGGAGCATTGTATCGGCTTTGGCTCCAGAGCCAGTGATGGCATTAGTGAGGATAAGCTTTTTGGATTTGGCGATTTCTCGTGTGAGCTTGCGAGCGAGGAGCTCGATGTCGATGTCTTCGTTTGTATTGTTGGTGATATTGCCAATGGCTAAAATTTGCCTATCTTTTAGCCCGTTCATAAAGTCAGAATCTAGCAAGGAGTGCGCATGGGAGTTTAGCATAGAATCTATGTCATGGGAATCTAGCCCAAATGAGCTATACTCGTGTGAGTTTTTGACATAGGTAGGGGATTGGGTGTGCAAGCTAGAAATGTGATAAGAGCAAAGCATAGCAAGCATATCCGCATATTTTTAAGGTCGTAGCATTATAGCAAATTGAGTGGCTTATGGAGGGGGTGGTGTTTGCAAAGATTTAAGTGCTTTTTGTATAATCCGCCGACATATTTTCAGCAAGGACAAGCACTATGGATAGCCTCTCTCCCCAAGCATTTTTTATCCTCGTGAGCTTCTTTTTTACTTTTTTGTTTGGAGTGATTGTGCTGCTGTATCTCTTTGGTCCCACGCCCAAAAAGGTGCCACAGACGCAGGAGGAGACGCCATCGCCCCACGATAGGCTCAAATCGATTATGGCGGTGCTTGATGATCCTAGGAGCGATACTAAAACTTTGCAGAGGGCTTGTAATGAATTTTTTGAACACTATGATGAAATGGAGCTAAGCGATTATAAGAAAAAATCCTTTTTGTTTGCAATCGTGGTGCATAAGCACACGACACACGAGCTTATCCTCAATGCCGATACGCTGCTGCGCAAGCTAAACCCCCAGCTAGAGCGCGAGCTGACTAAGACGCTCAATCGCGGGCTTGATATGCGTGATATTTAGTGATTGTTTCGGAGTTTGTTTTCAAAATCTTTTTTGAGCTTTTCTTCTTGCTCTCTTAGGGCTTGTTTGTTGCGTTTTTTCTCCTCGAGCCGCTCTTTTTCGAGCATCACTTTGCGCTCTCTGCTTTCACGGATTTTTTGCATATATTGCTCACGCCGCTTGGGATCTTGGTATTGGATAGGTTTCATAAACATCATACCAAGCACAATCATAAAAAGCACAAGTGCCATCGCAGAATCGTTCCCCCCAAAATGAAACCACAATGCCCCCACAAGTGCCGCTATAAAGAATTTTAAGAAAATTTTCATACTCGCCTTTTAGTGCTTTTCATCTTGGTTGTTGAACAAATACGCGTTTTTGGGATTTGACGAGAGGGCAAAAAAAGAGTGCTCAAGCCCCTCCATATCCTCATTGGCGACTTCAAGCCCCTTGTAGAGATGGGGATTGCTGACATTGACAAAGATTGAAATCTCTTGCACGAGTGTAGAATCTTGTATGAGTATTTGCACCACGCCTTCATAATCAATACTCACCAAGCTTCCAAAATTTTGCGCCCCAAAGCCCGCTTCAAAGCTGATAGTATGCACGCCAAGCTCAATGCTCTCAAAGGTGTAGCCAGCAAGCACAAAGAGCGTGAGCGTATCGAGATTTTGCGCGATGTCAAGGGGCAGTGGCGGATCAAAAGTCGTCTTAGAAATATCGCACAAAATACTAAAAGAGATGTTTTGCTCTATGAGCAGGTGCAAAATCTCCTTGGCGTGCTTGGTGAGCATGGCTTTTAGCTTGAGGTTTTGGCAAATCATTGTAGCAAGTCCTCAAACTCGCTAAAGAGCTTGCGCACTTCAGCAATCCCAATATCCCAAAACGCACTATCCTCAATGTCAAAGCCAAATTTTTTGATGAGTTTTTTGGGGCTTTGGCTGCCACCAAGTGAGAGAAACTCGATATAGGTTTTGATAAACTTCTCTCGCTCCTTGGGCGTTTGGGCGCGCTTATAGAGTCCAAAGAGTGCAAGGACAAGCAGCTGCCCATAGCTGTATGCGTAGCAATAAAATGGCGAGTGGATAAAATGCGGGATATAGCACCACCACGAGGCGTAGTTTTTGGTAAGTTTTAGTGAATCCCCAAACATTTTGGCATTTTCCTCTAGCCAGATTCTATCAAAGTCTTGGGCTTGCAGCTCGCCCTCTATGCCGTGTATGGCGCGCTCGAAGTTTGTCATCACGATTTGCCTAAAAAGCGTGGAGAAAATATCCTCTAGCTTCCCGGCATAAAGCGGTATAAGCTCCTCTTTGCTTAGGCTAGATTTGAGCGTATCAAAGAGCAGCATTTCCCCAAACACCGAGGCTGTTTCAGCCGTAGTGAGGGGCGTGTCCATATTGAGATAGCCCATTTTTTTGCTAAGCTCTTGGTGGATCATATGCCCAAACTCGTGCGCAATGGTAAAAATATCGCGTCTTGAATCTGTGTAATTGAGCAAAACATAGGGGTGCGCGCTAGGCACGGCACTATGGCTAAACGCCCCGCCGCGTTTATTTGGCTTGGGGTGTGAATCCACCCAGCCGTTTTTGATGGCTTCTTTGATGATGACACTAAAGCGCGGCGAGAAAGAGTGAAAGGAGTGCAGGACTAGCTCTAGCGCGTTTTCATAGCTCACGCTTTCACGATTCTTTGTCGCTAGTGGCGCGTATCTGTCGTAGTCTTTGAGCATTTTTAGTCCTAGGAGTCTAGCTTTTATTTTGTAGTATTGCTGCACGAGATTGAAGTTTGCATTGACAGATTCTATAAGCGTATCCACGCTCTTTTGTGAGATACAATTAGCGATATGGCGGAAGCTCTCGCTCTTTGGGTAGCCGCGTAATTGCCGAGTAAGCGCGACATCTTTGCGCACGATATTGAGGATATAGGTGAGCAAATGGCGAGATTTGGCGAGTTTTTTGCTAAAGACTTTTTGGGCGATCTTGCGCATTTTTTGCTGCGGGTGGTGCAGGCGTGAGAGGATTTCCTCTTCGCTTAGAGGCTTTTTTTCGCCTACATTAAATCTCATCTGTGCGAGGTGCTCATCAAAGAGCCGTGCAAACGCATCGCTCCCAAGCGGAGAGACTTTGAGCAGAATCTGCTCTTCTTTAAGGCTAAGGTTGTATTTGGCTTGTGTGGCGATATTTTGGAGGTAAAACTTGTAATGCGGTGTGTGCTGGATAAAGCTATGTAGCTTTTGAGAATCTAAGCGTGCAAGCTCGAGTTCAAAAAACAAAATATCGTTTTGGGCTTTATTAACCCTTTGTTCAAAGTCCGCGTATATCGCGCCATTTGTCGTATCCTGTGCAAAGAGCAAAAACGCATAAGTCATAATCCTGCCGAGATTCTCACAGAGGCTTTCGTATTCTCTAATCACTGCTTCAAAATCGCTAGGCGTGAGAGAATCTAGCCTGCCCTCGTAGCTTTTTGCAAAGCTTTTGCACAAGCCTTGGGCTTTGGCACACGCGCTTTGGGCTTGTTTGGGCGAGGCAAAGAGTGCTTTTAGATTCCATTGTGAATCTTTAGGCAATCGCATTGTTGTTGGCTTTGTAGCGGGCTTTGTCGTTGAAGTTTTTTGTCGCATACTCTCTCCTTAGATTCTGTAATTTAGTTTTGTTTTAGAATCTCTAGCGCCTTTAGGAATGATATATCCTCCATTTGCATACCGCTTGTCATATTCTTAAGCGTTACGCTTTTTGCCTGAAACTCGCTCTCACCCACCACGAGCACAAACTCGTGCCCAAGCGTGTTGGCATAGCCAAAGGGTTTTTTGAGCTTCACGATATCTGGATACACCTCGATAGCGATGCCAGAGCGTCTGAAAGATTCTGCTAAAGTATGCACATAGGCGAGATACTCCTCACTCATACACACAATCAGCGCGCGCGCAGAAGTGGATTTGCCCTCTAAGAGACTTAGCTCTTTCATCGCAGCGATGAGTCTATCCACCCCGATAGACGCGCCCACACCACTCATATTTTGTTTGGAAAAGGTTTGGGTGAGATTGTCATAGCGTCCGCCCGAGCAAACACTGCCGATACTTGGGAGCTGCGTGAGGATCGTCTCATACACGATCCCTGTGTAGTATCCAAGCCCCCTAGCGATAGAAAAATGCACGCGGTAGCAGTCTTTGTCCATTTGTAAGAGGCTTAAGATCTCATAAAGTCGCTCGATATCCTCAATCCCCTCTTTGAGCTCATCATTCCATTCTTTTAAAAACGCAATGCTTTCAAAAAACTCCTTGCCCGCGCCATTTTGCTTGATAGAGACATAGCGCAATATCTCCCTTGCCTTGTCTTCTTGCAACCTAAGCTCGCTGCCAAGCTCGCTTAGCACGCCCTCTTCCCCGATTTTGTCGAGCTTATCGATGATGCGCAAAGTCGCGTTGATATCTTGGGATTGTGTGATACCAAAGTGCTTGCAGATACCATTTAGAATCTTGCGGTGGTTTATGCGTATGCTAAACTCATCAATGCCTAGATTGACTAACGAAGCATAGATAACCTGCACGATTTCTGCGTCGCACGAGAGGGAATTGCTCCCGATAAAGTCAAAATCACATTGTGTAAATTCCCTGTATCGCCCCTTTTGCGCCCTCTCTCCGCGAAACACATTGCCAATAGCAAAGCGTTTGAATGGTAGCTGGAGCTGGCTTTGGTATTGAGAGATAAAGCGCGCTAGAGGCACGGTAAGATCAAAGCGCAGCGCGACATCACGCTCGCCCCTGTCTTTGAAGCGATAGAGCTCTTTTTGAATCTCCTCGCTGCCCTGCTTGATGAGCACCTCTGCGTATTCTAAATGCGGTGTCTCGATAGGCACAAAGCCAAATTTTAAAAACACTTCGCTCACTTTTTGTAATAAAAGTTTTTTTGCCATCGCCTCCTTTGGCAGGCAGTCTTTGAATCCACTCAATGTCCGAGGGGTTATTAGCATACACACTCCTAAATCTCTTTTATTCCTTAATTATATCTTAGTTCTTTTGAATTTTTATTAAGCTTTGGGAAAATTTAAGGCTTAATCTATGATTTCATAGGTTAGGGTTTGTTTGTGAGTGTGGTGGGCTATGTCTAGGAGGGCTAATCCCTCAACGCATAGCTTGGGGAGGCTTGCCCCAAGCGCACTTGTGGCGACTAGATTCTCGCCACTTTTTTGGGTATTAAGCGCGAGCTCTCGGAGGTAGAGCCCACGATAGAGCTTAGAAGCGTGGCTTAGCTTTTTGCCATTTTTGAGAAACACCACTTGCGTGTGGGGCATAGCTAGCGGATAGGCTTTGGCATAAACTTCAGCGCGCAAATCAAGCACTTCGTGTCCATCAAGCAGCGCGTCCATATCGTGTTTTTGCGCTGCATAGAGGGATTTTAGCGAGAGAGTCCCCACGCTCACGCCCTGATGAAGCTTATAAAATGGCAGCAAATCCACAGCGCGCACAAACCCAAAGAGATTGCTACAAATAAGCACAGAATCTAGCAAAAATGCCTGTGAATTTTGGGGGAGATTCTTAAAGTCAAGCGCCTTGTATGCCACGCCATTATAGAGTTCTATGGCAGGGAGGCGCGGGGCTTGTAGGAGGTTTTGGGCAAGTGTGAGTGTGTCGAGCTCAAGCGTCTTTGTGCCAAAAAGCTTGCATATAAGAGTCTCCTCGCCACTGCGCAAAGCCGCTAGGTAAGTTTCTAGCGCATCTTTTTTATAAGGAGCAGTGTGAAAGAGAAACTCTAGCGCATTTTTTGGTTGTGCTGAAGCGGGGATTTGCTTGCCTTCACTGGGGCTAAAGAGGATATACATATCTACCCAATACAGAATCTAGCTGCTCGTGCGATAGCGGAATTGCCCCTTGCGAAACACCATAGGCAAGCCCCCGATACTCAAAAGCCATCTGTTTTCAATCGTGTTTTTCATAAATGCCGCCAACTCGCCCTTGATATTTCTGCCAAACACCACGCCCACGCCATCGGTATGTCCGATACTGCACATCGTCCCGCGATGGACAAAGTGAAAATCTTTGGTATTGGACTTGCCAAGCATTAGGTTGCTAAGGTATGTGCCGACAAAATCGCCCATTTGCGCCGAGAGCTGCGCGGTGGGTGCGTGGATCACATCTTTAGTCGTGGCAAGCGCGCTATCGCCCACCACAAAGACTTCGGGATACTCAAAACAGCGCAAGTGTGAATCTACAGGAATCCTCCCGCGTTTGTTGGTAAAGCTTGAGTGCTCAATCACATCGCTCCCACGCACGCCCGCACCCCAAAGTATCGTATTGCCCTTAATCTCCTCTTGCTCGCCCGTGCTGCAGTATTGGACGATCACGCCATCGCTCTTGCATTCTTTGACTTCCGCACCCGTGATGATTTGCACGCCCAAATCAAGCAATTTCTTCTTTGCCGCGTCCGCAAGGGGCTTTTTAAAAATAGGCAGAATCTCCTCAGATCGTCCGATACAAATCACGCGCGGGATTGAGCGATCTATGCCACAGATTTGGCACAAATCATCAAGCTGCGAGGCGAGCTCCCCGGCGAATTCTATACTCGTAAATCCCGTGCCGCACACAATCACTCGCAAATCGTTGTCGTTTTTGGTGAGCACATAGTCTTTGAATTTGTTTTCAATATTGTCCGTGAGTTTGAGGGCTGCATTGAGCGAGGAGAGCTTGTAAGTGTGCGTATCCACGCCCTTTATCCCAAAAGTCTCGGGCTTAAACCCAAGTCCGATAACGAGATAATCATAAGTATAATGCCCCGTGCGGCGGCACACCACATCTCTGCTCTCTGGGTGGATTTCTAGGACTTTGTCTTTGATGAATGTGATTTTTTTGGGATTGAGAATCTTGCGATAGTAAATCCGCGCTTTTCTCGCGCTAAGCGTGCCCACAGCGACTTTGTGCAAAAGAGTGGTTTGGTAGTGGTAGTCGTGCTTGCTAATCATCGTGATTTGGGCTTTGCCCTGTGGGAGTTGCCGCTGCAAGCCAAGCGCGGTTTTTAGCGCGCCATAGCCGCCGCCAAGAATGAGAATCTTTGGAAGTTCTTGCGTTTGTGCCTCTGCCATAGTCATTTCCTTAAATGAATTTTAAATATTGCAAATGCACCTAAATTGTAAAATTTTTTTGCTAATTACACAAGAGATTTAGTAAATTTTTATTTATCTTTTTCCGTTTTTTCACAGCGTGAGGGTTGGACTATACTCATCGCAATTTTTGCAATGCAGATTCTATGTAGGCAAAAAATATTTTTGAGATATACACGAATACAAGGCACAGGATAAAGTTGATACAAAAGCACAGCATAAGTTTTGGCAGCCAAAATAACTGAATCTGTGGAGCGATTTGGAGCAGCAGACTAGAAGAGATGCCTTGTGCTATGTAAAAATATATCGCGTTTTGCCCGGCAAAGATAAAAAGCCTCGTGCATAGCCCCCCCCCTTATTTGTCCAAATCCTACTCCAGAGATTCCAAGTGCTAAGCAATAAACCAATGCCAAAGAGTGATGCGAGCACATAGGGCAGGGACACGGGGAACTTGGAGGATTGGAGCACGAAAAATTGCGCGTGGGGTTTGAGCAACCACACGAGGATAAAGCCAAGGGAGCCTATGGCAATGAGGCTAAGGGCGAATCTGTGGCTTTGAAAATATTGCCTTTGCACAAAGACATAGCCCAAAAGATACAAGCTCGTGTAAAAAATGCAGTAATTAAACGAAGTGTGCAAAAACTTGCCACCCACAGCAAAGCCCACAAAATAGCCCACGACATATAATCCCAAGCCCCCGATGATAAACCCCATAATGGCTTTTGGGAGGTATTGCACGATGATGGCTGCGATGATACTCACTGCACAAAATACCGGCACAAACCAATACGAACCACCTAATGTGGGCAAAAGTGGCGTTGAGAATCCGTGCAGCCCAAGTGCATTTAGCGTGGCGTGGAAGTCAAAAGTGCGCGTGATGAGGCTTTGGACAATGTCATACACAAGCAGCGTTATGCCAAAATACAGAATCATTTTGTAGAGAACCTTTGTGGGCTGGAGTTTTTGTGTGTAGGCTACGCTTGCCCCTGCGATGAAAAAGAATGCTGGGACATCAAGGAGGAGTGAGAGGGACTGCACCACCCACGGGACATACGCCCCACCACTCCAAAAGGTTGTGTGAATCATAATGATACTTATGGCGCAGATTCCACGCAGTATATCGATTTCTGCATTTCTCGTATTTTGTCTCGTATTTTGGTGCGTATTTGGCATCGTGTTTCCTTGCAGTGTGTTAATGCGCGTGTTTTTCCCACATCGTGCCCTGTGGCGTATCCATAATCTCAACACCCATTGCGTGCAGCTCCTCGCGGATAGAATCTGCGCGCACAAAGTCCTTTTGTGCCTTTGCTTCAGAGCGTTTGGCGAGCAGAGATTCTATACGCGCTTTAGTCGCCTCATCTACGCCAAGTTGGAAGTAAGCCATAGAATCTAGCGCACCAATCCCTAGCAAAAGCTCGATAAGCGCGAGATTATAAGCCACTTCTTGCATAAAGGCAGTATCCTTTGGGCTCTTGTCCAAATGCTCATTTGCCTTGCTCATCATCTCTTCAATCACGCTTAGGGCTTTAGAGATATTTAAGTCATCGCTTAGGGCTTGTAGGATTTGAGTGAGGAATGCTGCATTTGCCCTAGGCGCGCACTCCTCCCAATGCGTGTGAATCTCATCGGCGTTGTATCTCCCTAGTGTGCGTAATAGCGAGGGTTTGAGGCGTTTTTTTAGGCGATAGAGCTTGTCTAGCCGCTTTTTTGATACGAGCAAATCCTCTTGGCTAAAATCCAGCACAAGCCGATAATGCGTGCCCAGCAGGTAGTTGCGCAAAATCTCGCCGTGGTAGATTCTAAGCGCGTCTTTGACAAAAAAGCTATTGCCCAAGCTCTTGCTCATTTTTTCGCCATTGACATTGACAAAGCCATTATGCAGCCAATATTTGGCGAGTTCTTTATCCGTGGCGCAGCGCGTCTGTGAGGCTTCGTTTTCGTGATGGGGGAATAGCAAATCCGCACCGCCAGCATGGATATCGATCCTATACTCACAATCCTCATACGCAAGGTGCTGCTCAATCATCGCCGAGCACTCGATATGCCAGCCCGGTCTGCCTTTGCCAAGCGCGCTTTCATAGCCGATATCCCCCTCGCCCTTGTAGCCCTTCCATAGGGCGAAGTCCTTGCTCTCTAGCTTGTCGCTTGCAGATTCTATGCGGCTTTTGGTGTGATCTTGATTGTGCTTAGAGAGAGAGCCATAGTGTGAATCTTTGGCAATGTGCAGATACACATCGTTGTTATCGCCCTTGTAGGCATAGCCTTTGTGGAGCAAGGATTCTATCATAGAGACGATAGCAGGGAGGCTTTGGGTGGCTTTGGGCTCTAAGTCGGCGCGCAAAACCCCTAGCGCGTCCATATCGTGGAGGTAAGAATCTATATAGTACGTCGTGAGGGCTTGTAGGCGCGCATAGACATCGCCCTTTTGTGGATTTTGTGAATCTTGGATTTTTTTAATGATTTTATCATCAATATCCGTGAAGTTTTTGGCAAAGCGCACCTTGTAGCCATTAGCGATAAACAAACGCCGCCACAAATCAAAGACAATCGAGCTGCGCGCGTGCCCCAAATGCGCGTGATCATAGACGGTGGGACCACAGACATAAAACCGCACCTCGCCTTCTTTGAGACTGACAAAATCGCATTTTTGTTTTTTGACACTATCATAGATTCTGATTGGGAGCTTGATTTGCATTGCATTCCTTTATGTGAGTATGCCTAGGTAATGCTCATAGAGCTTGAAAATGTATAAAATGAGAATCTCTAAACCCGTAATTATAGCAAGTAAAATCCAGCCTTTTGCGTTTTTTAGCATAGGAATGAAGTTTTTGAGCCCAAAGATTCTAAGCGTGAGGGCAAAATACAGCACGCCACCAAGCGAAGAGGCTAATGCCAAACCACTCGCGCCTAAGGGGTGCATAAGCATGAGTGAAAATCCCACGCCACACAGCAGCGAGAGTGCAGAGATCTTAGCAGCTTTGCCCTGCAAGTTGTGCGCATAGAGCCAGAGGGAAAAAATCCGCGCCAATCCATAGGGAAGCAGCCCTAGCATATACATACCAAACGCCATACCCACCGCCAAAGTATCCTCGCGTACAAATTTATTGCGCTCAAAGAGTAGCCAAGTGATCTCATCTCTAAGCATCACGCCCCCAATCACACACACCCATAGCACAAGCAGCAAAAACCAAAAGGCGTTTTTCATCAACGCTAGGGCTTGTGTGTGTTGGGTATTTTTCACAGCTTTGGCTATGGTGGGGAAAAGCGCGGTGGATATGGCGATAGCAAAGAGCGCGAGGGGGAGTTGGAAGATTCTGTTGGCATAATACAAATAGCTAATGGCTCCGGCACTTAGGTATGAAGCGATAACCGTGTCAAGAAACGAGGCGATTTGCGCAGTAGAGCTCCCTAGCACGGCAGGGAGGAAGCGCGAGAAAAATGCCCTAAGATCTTTAAGGATTTGTCTGAATCTAGGCGTTTTGGTGCCACCCCTCTGACTAAGAGCACGCCAAATCTCAACAACCCCAACGCCAAAGAGCCGACAATACCCAAGCCTAAAGAGCGGATAAAAATGCAGCGCAATCTGTGCCACTCCCCCACAAAGCACCCCATAGCTCAGGATATACACCGCGCGCATATCCTCGATATCACGCACAAAAAAGAGCGCGATAATCATACAGACATTGAGCAGGGCGGTATTATACGCGCTCACCCAAAAGCAGTTTTTGTATTGCAGCAGCGAGCTTAGAAAAGTCGCGACAAAAATAAGCTCTAAATACCAAAAATTTATCGCAACAATGGGCTTAGCGAGCTCGATATTTTCTTGTGAAAATCCATTGGCTAGGGCTTTGGTAACGAGCCCACTAAACTGCCACACAAAGAGACTAAGAAGCGAGATAATGCTAAAGAAGATTCCAAAGACTAAGACGCTAAATGCACCCTTTTTGCGCGCTTGGATAAAGTTTGGCAAAAAGCTTTGCACAAACGCGCCCTCGGCAAAGATTCGACGACAGAGATTGGGGAATTTAAACGCTACAAAGAAAATATCGCTAAGTATCCCAGCCCCCAAAAACGACGCCATACACAAATCTCGCACCAAACCAAAGACGCGAGAACACAAAGTGCCAATGCTGTTTGTCAAAAATGCCTTGCGTATCACAAACCCTCTTTTATGCAAAAATAAATTTAAGTCTAAAAAGGCTACAATAGGGCATTATAACACCTAAAAGCTTTAAGGGGAGTATGGATGCAGGATTTTCACTCTGTGGTGGTGCGTGATGTCTGGGATATTAAGGAATGTTTAGAGAGTATTTGCGCCACATACGCGCTTAAGGGAGCTGTGTATGAGATTTTGCGTATCCGCACTTTTAAGCAATTTAGCAATCAGCAAGAGAGAATCGCGCTTAGCGTAGAGGAGTTTGCAAATCTTATGCAAGATGAGGGCGCGTATAATGCGGCGGGATTTGAGGTTAGTCAGAGTTTTGATATTAGTGTGCGCGAGGCTAGGGAAAGTGATTTGGTGCATTTTGTGGCTTTGGAAGTGGATGCGTATCGCCACACACTCACGCTTGTCTTAAGGCAAGGGCTAGAGATAGCTAGTGAGCAGTTTTGGGAGGAGCTCTACCACGAGATAGAATGCCAAAAGGCTCTGTGTGGCGTTATCATTGAGCCCCTTGATGAAGCACTAAAACCTAGCGCAATTGCTAATCTCAAAACACAATGTGGTGATCTCTCGGGCGTGCTAGATGATGATGTGCGGGTAGAGATTTTGCGCACGAGTGTGTATAAGCCACAGATTCACTCAAGTGCGGTGCTGCTGCCCAAAGTGGCGTGGGAGCGCAAAAATGCTATGAGCTTAGAGGCTGCCTCGTATGCGGTGGATGCGCAAGAGGAGGTTTTGTGCGTGAGTGTGCCACAAGATGGCGTGAGCGGGAGGGATCTAGCGGGGCGTTATGTGGAGATTGAGACACAATCAGAATCTAGCTTAGATTCTAAAAAGCCGCTAGCCATCATATACGATGACAAGCTTTTTAGCAAGCTAGAGCAGGAGGGGAGTATCGTCTATACCGCGCTTAGCAAGGGCTTTGTGTCTTTTAGCGATAATACCCTCAAACTCCTTGAGCTCCAAGAATTTAAAGAAATCACTATGCGCTCAACCGGGAGTCTCGTGGGCGGGATAGAAAAAGATATGATGGTTACCATCACTTGCCCAAATCCCCAAAACGACGCGCTAGGGCAGGGGACGATGCTGGAGGCAGCGCAGATAGATATCGTGGGTTCTGTGGGGGAAAAGGCGCAAATCATCGGTGTGGATGTGAAGATTCATGGACAGACGCACCAGAGCTCGAGTGTCAGGGCGAGGCGTTGTGAGATTGATTTTTTAAAAGGCAGTGTGAGGGCGGAGGATATTAAGATTAAGCATTCAGAAATGGGGCATATTGATGGGCGTGAAGTCGAGATTGATGAAGTGAGTGGGGGCAGCGTGCGTGCGAAGAATCTTAAGATTCACAAACTGCACTCCCACGCCAAAGTGTATGTCTCCGATACGCTAGAGCTACAAACGCTTGTGGGGAGCGAAAATGAGATATATTTAACGACGGGCTATTATGCGCTGCGTGAAGCCATAGAGCGTAGCAATGCCCAAATAGAGCATTGTATCCAAAAGATAAACGCGCTTTTGCATTTGCTAAACAAAAACAACGCACTCATCAAGCAGAGCAAGCCCATCATCGCCCCGCTCAAAGCGATCATAGAAGAAAAGAAGCGACTACAAGAGCCAATAGATTCTAAAATCACAAAGGCGGTGGCGGAATATGTCCTAACGCTCAAGCGCGCACGCTTTTTAAAAGAGCGCATTTTGTCGCTTCAAGCCAGTGCCAAGGCAAGCAACAACGCCCTGCAAGAGATAGATGAGGGGTTAAAAAAGGCAAAAATCCTCATCCATAGTCCGTGGAATAACCACAACGAGGTGTTTTATGAGTATTTGTTCCCCAAAAAGGGGCGTGATATGCTCACGCTCCAAGATGCCAAGCAAAGCCATATCATCATCGATAAAAAAAATCACAAATTGCTTTTGGTGGATACCCTGCCCAAATCCAAAGAGCAAGACTCTCCTAGTCCAACCACGCAAGATTCACAAGGCGCATAAGAAGCCCTTAGGTAGCGAAAATTTTTTTGGCAATCCGTATGAGTTTGTTTTTTATTCTCACTAGTAGCGGTTTTTTGAGAGAGTTTTCAAACGCGCAGATTCTATCAAACGCGAGTTGGGAGAGTGCAATCTCATCGGGATAGGCGATTGGAAATTTTGTATTAAGCGCGGGTGGGTTATAGACATTGCCCTCCTCTCCGCAATGCACGCCACTCCCATCAAATCCGAGCTGATAGATATATGAGCGGCTAGGCGTGAGGGTTAGGGCGTTGTGCTTGTAGGCTATGAGGTAGTTAAAGATTGCCCAAGTTTTGAGCTTGCCCTTTTTGTTGAGGATAAATTGCTCATAGTAGCGCAAAGCACCATTGAGATCGATGGCTTTGATATCGGCTTTGCTAAAGTTTTGCTCCACCCACGCAATGTCGCGTTTAAAATACTGCCATCTATCATTCCAGCTAGCCCAGCCCCAGCAGTGGGGTATGCACCAAAAATAGCTATCGCCTAAACCCGTAGAATCTATGGGGTGTGACCACGCGCTAATGCTCCACACTCGCTTTTCTCGCTCGTAGCGATTTAGCGCGTCATTCATATAGTCCAAAAACACGGGCGAGACGAGAATATCATCTTCTAAAACGATGGCTTTGCCATATTGTCTCATCGTGGCACTTACGCCATCGATGATAGAATCTGCTAAGCCAAAATTATGAGGGCGTTCAATGATAGTAATACTTTTGAATTGCCCCCCCCCCTTGTATGTTTAGAGATTCTTTTAGTGATGCTATGTATGCGCGCACGGCGAGGACTTGCGGGGTAGATTCTGCATTTTTGGGCGCGTCTGAGTAGATGATGAGATCGCTGCGCGGGCTTAGGGCATTTTGTGCAAGGCTTTGGATCACTTTTTGGGTGTGGGCTAGGCGGTTATGCACAAAGAGCACGATGGGGGCTAGCATACTAATCCTTTATGAAAGCTCTAGCATTCTATCAAGCGCGATTTTTGCCCAATGCTGCGTGTCAGAATCCAAAAGCACTTCATTAATTGGCATACCATCTTCATACGCCCTTAGGCAATCTAGCAAATCTTGGAGCGTTGTTTCATTCATCGTGGGGCACTCGGGCTTAGAGGCAGAGAGCACAAAGGTGGTGCTCACTCCATTGAGTTTAGGGCGCAGGCGATTGACGAGGTTAAACTCCGTGCCAACCACCACTTTTTGCTCTAAGGGCAGGCTTTGCACATAGGCGATGATTTGGCTTGTCGAGCCCACAAAATCCGCGACACTCACCACGCTCGGATCGCACTCGGGATGCACGACGACCTTGATATCTGGATACTTTTGGCGATAAAACTCCACATCGCTTATGCTAAAGAGCTGATGGACTGAGCAAAACCCATCATAGCACACCACATCGCTCTCTAGGATCTCTTCCTTGCTCGCACTTCCTAGCACACAGGATTTTTTGTTATCGGCTATGGCGAGATTCTGTCCTAGGCATTTATCAGGGAGGAAAAAGATTTTTTTGCCCTTAGCCTTGGCGTAGTCAAAGATTTTTTGCGCATTGGCGCTCGTGCAGACAAGCCCGCCCATTTTGGCGACTTTGGCTTTCACATCGGCATTGGAGTTGATATAAGTGATGGGGAAAATCTCCTCTCTTGCTACGCCATAGCTCTGCAGCGTGGCGATACTTTTGTCAAAATACTCCGAATCTATCATCCTTGCCATAGAGCAGCACGCCATTTTGGGCATAATCACGCGCTTTTGTGGGGCGAGGACTTTGACGCTTTGCCCCATAAACGCCACGCCACAAAACACGATGAGGTTTTTGGGGCTTTGGGAAGCCTTACGCGAGAGCTCGAGGCTATCGCCGCACAAATGCGCGAGAGATACAATCTCATCGCGTTGGTAGAAATGCGCCACCAAAAGCGCATCAAGCTTGTGGAGCAAGTCCTTAATCTCTAAAGTGAGTGTTTCTGGTGTAGCCGACATAATCCCTCCTTATGATAAAATCCCAAGATTCTGTGCGTATCGCACCTTAGTGCCGCTCTCAATCTGGGGTGTGAAATCCTCGATAAAAAGCACGATAGTTGAGCCCATATTAAACATTCCAAGCTCCTCGCCCTTTTTGATAGCAATGGGCGTGGCGTAGGTGTAGGTTTGGTTGCCTTTTTTGGCATTGGTGTGAATCTTTGGCTCACAATGAAAGACAATCGAGCCCACATTGAGCGCACCCACTGCGACAAAATACAGCCTTTTGCCATTGTGCATACTCGCCTTTAGCACCACGCGCTCATTACGGATAAAGAGATTGGCAAACTTTTTGAGTGCTGGGATATGCACAGGGAGCAGCTCCCCGCCAAAATACCGAATCTCCTCAATTTGCATATCGCAAGGGGCGTGGTAGCGGTGGTAATCACGCGGGGAAAGGTAGAGGTTTATGTAGGTAAACTCCGTATTTTGGGGGATCTGCTCGCCCAAAAGCTCGTTTATATCATAGCCCATTCCTTTAATTTGCAGGGCTTTGTGTTGGGAGGTTTTGGCAGATTCTGTGATGAGGGAATCTGTGGGGGAGATGAGCACATTTGGTGTGGCATCAAAAGCGCGTGGGTGTCTAAGCTTGCGCGTAAAGAGTTTGTTAAGCGTGGTGAAGTTTGCGCTCTCCTCAAACTCGCTGAGATCGATGTGAAAAATCGCGACATACACGCGATTGATAAAAGACTGAATTACCCTAGGGAAAGCCGTGGAGGCGAATGCACCAAAAAGGCGCGAGATGAGGTTTGTCATAGAGAATCCTTTTTGTGAGAAGTGGTTTTATGGAGGGTTTTGCCGCGTATGGCAAAGCCCCAAAAAAGCGGCGTGTTGCATACGCACAGAAGGATTTTTATCGCATAATCCCAGAGTGCCATCAGCAGCACATCTGCGTGAGGTTGGACAAACAAAAAGGCGATATGAAAGAAAATCATCGTATCGATACATTGGGAGAGCAAGCTCGCACCATTGCTGCGCAGATACCAGATTTTTGGGAATTTTTGTTTGAGATAAAAAAACACATACACATCAAGCACTTGCGAGCAGCAAAACGCACACACACTCGCGCAGGCTATGCGAAATTCTGCAGCAAAAATACTCGGGATAAACGCTAGCACAAGCCCTAGGCGCAGGGTTTTTAGCACTTGAGCCCTACTATATTTTTCACTTAAGATATTCATTAGCAAAAAACTTAGCGGGTAGCACAGCGCACCATAGGTTAAATGCGTGCCAAAGACGGGGTATTGCACGCTAAAATTTGCTAGCACGATGATGGCGGCAAAGCCTAGTGCAGAGAGAATAAATGTGTGCTTACTCATTTGTGTCATAGTTTATTGTGCGTATTCCAAAAGCTTTTTATACATGAGCACGCCTACGCGTCCGGCGAGTTTATCGACATCGGTATTGTTTGGGAGGGATTCTGAAATCTGTGTGACAAAGGTGGGGTTGCCCTTGCAGTCTATAATCGTGATATTGGCCTTGATACTCGCAGGGCTAGGCATTTGGAAGGAGACGCGAAGTTGCTGCGAGGCTTGTGAATCTAGGCGATAGAATTTTACCAATTCTTTTTGTAGATGGGTTGTGAGTACGGACGCACCTTCCTGTGTGGGATTTTCAATCACAAGGGCGATACGAGGCTTTGGCGAGTTGGATTCTAATATATCAGCATAGAGCAGAGCAGAGGCATTGCTAGAAGCACCTAGCGCGTTGAGATAGTTTTGTGCCCCTAGTGCCTTGCCAAGCTCTTGGAGAAGTGTATTGTATTCTTTTAGTGTGATATCCCCACACGCGAGATTGAGGGATTGCAGGGTATCAAGCGCGCTTTTTTGCTCTTTTTTCAGTTGAGCGATAAAATCTTGTTTTTCTACCATTGCACGCACAAAATACACATTCCCAACGTGCTCTGCCTGATAGGAGACATTGCTTAGCGTGGTTTGGGAGATGCTTTTTTCAATCACTTGGGACATATTGCTAGATTCTATCCCATCGCTATATTTTTGCGACAAACTCGTGCTTGATCTCACATTGACTTGGAGATGGGAGAGCATATCAGTGATAGCATTGTCCTTGGCAGCTTGGAGATTTTTATCACTCGCCACGCCATAGAGATTGTCCTTGTCGTTTTGGCTTTGGTAATACCAGCTTGGCGGCTTGGGACTATCTTGACACCCTAGCAAAAGCAAAGCCCCCATCGCTGCCCACAATACACGCATAACTGCCCTTATCTACTTTGCCATCTCTAAGATTCTTACCAACTCACGGATTTATTAGAACCCACTTTGATGATATTTGCCTCATCATCCCACACGACTTCGCCCGTGGCTAGATCAGTAAGTGTGAGCAGGAAAAAATAATCCGTGCGTTGCTTGCCACTAACCTTGACATTTTTTTGCCAAATCTTGCCAGAGAGTGAGAGCTGCGCGCCCTTTAGCTGCCCTTTTTCAATCACGCTATATTGATCAAACTCCTCATTGCCGCGCGTCTTTGCCCTTATAGAATCTATCATCTTATCGCCGCTTGCCCCACTGCCCGAGATGGCAAGCGAGAGCTTGAACTTCCCGCTATTGCGCATATCTCGCGTAATCTTCCTGCTAAGCTGCTCGACATCAATATTTTGCATTGTATCGTTGATAATGTCTGAAATCACAAGCACTTTTGGTTGTTTAATGCCCCGCACATAGCCGCTTGAGAGCAGAGAAGCGATGGATTTTTCTGCCACACTTTCGATATCGTGATAATCTAGCCCCATACTCGCATACGCTCGTGAATCTCCCGCATCCACATACTCGGGCCCATTGTTGCACGCGCTAAAGACAAGCACACTCACTAAACCTAAAAACACTCTTGAGATTTTTTTCATTTTTTGCTCCCTTTTTGCTTTGGTTTCAAATCTCACTGCCCGCGCAGTTTTTGGATACTTATGGTTGTGGGACGCAACCGAATGTAGAGAATGTTATCATTTTTTTGACACAAAATCAATTTTTCCGCGCTCAACTTTTCGTTGCCTTGGGGCTTGCAAGCTGCGGAGATCTCGAGGTTTATGAGCGGTTTTTGGTTGCCTATGAGCTGATAAGATCCTGCAGTGTTTGGTATCTGCACCGCGTGAATCTTTTTGGGCAAAACGCTTGAGATTCTCACATCTGCTGAAGTCGTGCTCGCAGAATAAATCATACCTGCCAAACTCCCATAAATCCCGGCTTGATCGCTTAGCACGGATTGCGTGAGGGCTTTTAGCACTGCCGAGCTTATGGCTCTTGCTATGATAAAGTCAAATTGTGCTTGAAACTCATTGGTGATCACGCCCTCAAGATCAGCGATTGTAGAGGCTTTGAATGTTTTGTTGTTGCCTTTGACATTGAGATTGGTATGAAACTCCTTGCCATTTATGAGCTTAGGGAGTGCCACACCCACATGCAGCACGCTGCTACTCACCAAATATGTGGGGAGATTGATAGAGATCTCTTCTTTTGTCGGACTCATACCATCTTCGATGATAAGCCATGTGTATGTGCCACTGCCGCGTTTTCTGCGAGATTCTAGCACGCGTATATCCTCATCGATCACCTCTGCCTTACTCATACCATAGGATTCTTTGTAGAGATCAAGCGACTTTGCCCAATCAGATTCAAGCATAAAAAATAGCGCAGAGACATAGCTCACCGCGGGATTTATGAAGTTGTTATAGGCTTGATAGGCATTAAGATTAGAGTATTGTTTAGCAAGGAGTGTCTTCGCTGCTTTGGCGGTATGATTTTTATCAACCTTTTGCATATTGCTATTTTGGCTATTTTGCACCTCTTGATTAGTGAGGGCTTGTTCAATATCCTTCCTAAAGTAGTCTTTGGCGCGTCTTTGGCGATCGTTAGCGCGGTTAAACTCTACCCTAGCAAGCGCGTTTTTGCCCTCTTTCATCAGCACGAGTGCCTTGTAGTAGTTCATCAGCACACCCTCATAGATGTTGCCACGATAGGTTTTGACATTTTCATTGACTATTACCGCCGCCGCACCGCTAAAAATCCCAGAAAACAAGCCCTCCTGCTCGTATTGGCTAAAGATTTTCTCGCTCTCATCAAGGATTGTGAAACTCTCTTGATTATTGAGTTGCGAAGCCACGATACCAGATTCAAATCCCCATAGCACTTCATCGTCTTTGCTATCGTATTTGGATTTGGCAAAGCTATACGCACCCTCCAAATCCCCGCCATAATACTTGTCGTTAAACTTCTGCATAGCGCCTTGGTGCGAGCAGCCACTAATGGCAAATACCAGCATAAAGAGCGTGGCGAGATAACTTGATGTTTTCATTATCACTCCTTACATTAGTGATGGTGGTGTAAGCATGGAGATTTGTCCTTATCAAGCAAAGCGCGACATTGTATAATTCCTATCCTTAAAGACAAGGCAATAAATACCCTAGAATGCAGCGAGAATCTTAAGGATTGAAAAGCTATAATCCTTGCCTAAGGTTTGTGCCAACTTTCATTAAATACTAAAGGCTAGATTCTATGTATAAACAACGCGTTTTAGAGGCTCTGCAGGCTATTAAGAGGGGCGAGATGATCATCATTATGGACGATGAAGACAGGGAGAATGAAGGGGATTTAGTGATGGCGGGGATTTTTAGCACGCCAGAGAAAATCAACTTTATGGCAAAGGAGGCGCGCGGGCTCATTTGTGTCTCACTCACCCAAGATATCGCCACGCGTCTTGATCTCGCGCCTATGGTGGAGACAAATAGCTCCAATCACGAAACGGCTTTCACGATATCTATCGACGCCGCAAGTGCTAAGACAGGGATTTCTGCGCACGAGCGGGATTTGACGATACAGCTTATGTGTCAGGATTACACCACGCCAAAGGATTTTGTGCGCCCGGGGCATATCTTCCCGCTTATTGCTAAAGAAGGCGGGGTGCTCGTGCGCACGGGGCATACAGAGGCGAGCGTGGATATTTGTCGCCTTGCGGGAGTGAAGCCAATTAGCGTGATTTGTGAGATTATGAAAAACGACGGCACGATGGCGCGCGATACGGATATCGTGGCGTTTGCTAAGGAGCATAATCTCAAGATTCTCTATGTCTCAGATCTCATCCAATACCGCTTGCAGTATGAGAAGCTCATCACATTGCAGGGCAGGCTAGAGGCGCACTTCCTTGATAAGCCTTGCCTCAAATACACATTTTTAGATCATATCCAGCACCAGCATATCGTGTATGGGTTTAATCTAGGGGAGTGCAAGACGCCGCTTGTGAAGTTTCACACCATTAGAAAGGATTATGAATATTTTGAAGATTCTCTGCAGGCGCATAAGGTATTTATGCAAAGTGTGGAAATGCTCCAAAATGAGGGTGGCTATCTCATCTGCCTTGATACCAAGCCACAGCAGGATCTAAAGACGCTAGGCATTGGCGCGCAGATTCTGCGAGAGCTAGGCATAGAGGAGTTTAGGCTACTGCACTCAAGCGCAGAGAGTGCGAGTATGGCATTTAACACACTTAGTGGGTTTAATCTAAATCTAACACAAAAGGTGCTGCCATATGAGAGTGAGGCGAGATAGAGCCGTGCTGCTGATAAGACTTCGCACACGAAGGCGTTATTTGGGCGCTTGTTTTAGAATCTTATGGCTAGGATTTGTGTGTATGGGGAGTGTAATAGCTCAGCCTAGCCCTCCTCAATCACACACCACACTCCAAGAAACCTCCACCAAAGACTTAGAATCTCCCCTAAAATCCCATATCGCTGCTGCTAGCCCAAATGATACAGAATCTAGACAAGCCAAAGATTCTGTAGATTCTGTGAGTAAAGACGCCTCTATGAGCACGGAGGCACAGAGTGCAGAGGCGCGCACGACACAGGAGCAGATTCACTCCCTAAAAGCCCAGATACAACAACTCCAAGATGAAGTCAATGCGCTCAAAGCACCCTTCTCTAAGAGCACAGAGCGCAAGCGTTATGGGCTCTTTATCGGCGGCGGTTTTGGGGGATTGTATGTCTATGATGATGGTAGGGGGGAGGATTTTGGGATCGTGTCATTTGTGCTAAGGGCGGGGTATCAGCATTATTTTGGATTTTTGGGCGTGAGGGCGTATGCTGAGAGTGCCAATGGCGCGGAGGCACACGAGCGCGAGGACATTATGCACATAGGGTATGTCAATCTCCACTCGCTTAATCTCGATGTGATGCTCGATGCGCATTTTAGGAAATTTTCTATGGGCGTGTTTGGTGGAGTTTCGCAGATGTGGGCTCTGTATAGGAATGAGTTGCAATATGGCGATGGGTATGCGAAATTTTATGGACGCCATAGCGGGTATTTGGGCGCATACAATATCGGCGCGGCTCTGACGTGGCGGCAGATTCATAGAGTTGAGGTGGGCTATAGGATTATGCCCACACAAAAGGATATCAAAGTCAGCAATATGCTCACGCTCGCGTATCAATATGTGTTTTGATGAGTTTTAGAATCTAAGAGTTTGGGTGGATGTGAGAATATGTTGGAGTGCCGTTGCAAAAGTAATGGTCGGAGTAGCGGGATTTGAACCCACGACCTCACCCACCCCAAGGGTGTGCGCTAGCCAGACTGCGCTATACTCCGCAAAAGTCGCAATTATACGCAGACTTTCCTCAAATTGTGCTTAATGCTGTGGCTTTGGGCTATGGAGCGGGAGGGCGGCGATGAGCTCGGCGCGCTTGGTGTGGCTTATGAAGCTTAGCTTTCCGTTTATGTCGCGGCTTTGTCGTGCGTGGTGGCGTTGGCAATACTCCTCTAGGGGGTAGATTCTAAAAGGCTGTGTGTTTTTGAGAATCTCACGCTTCACAAAAAAGAGATTTGTCCCGCTAGAATCCGCCCCCACAAAGGCATAGCCCTTGTGAGAGCCCAAATCTATCAATGCCCTAATGCTCGCCCCAAAATACAATCCACTATAATGGGCTTTGAATCTATCAAAGTCCTCTCTGTATGGGACGCTCACGCTTTGTGTCGCGCCAAAAATGGCGTTGTATTCTATCACGACGATGGCTGGAGCGATGCAGGTGAGATTTTCCCACACATAGTAGTCGTTGCCATCGATATCGATGCTAAGCAGCGCGACATTGTCCAAATCCCTAGAATCTAGCCATTCCTGAATGATGGCGTTGATATTGTCCTTGGTGATAAATGCGCATTTAGCGTGCAAATCGTGCTTCCAATACACTTCATCGCGCTTGATGTAGTCGATATTTGCCTGCGAGCCATCAATCACAAGCCCCTGAAAATTCCTTAGTTTGAGCAAAAATCTCGTGTTGGATTCTGTGTAGTTTTCTACACCAAACTCCACAAAGGCGCGCGGATACGCACTCAAATCCAAAATATGGAGCAAAAAGTCAATAATCCCATCTTCGCCATTTTGGCTATATACGCTAAACTCGCTAGATTCTATTGATATATTGCAATTTGTCTTTGACAAATTGCTATCGTCAATGGGAGCTAAGCCCCCATTGTCTCCGCTGCGCGAACATACAAAAGATTTTTTAGAATCTAAGTCGCGCTTTGGTGCCGCCACCTCATCAACGCCACTTGGGCTAACGCCTTTTCTATAAACCAAATTTGCTTGTGGCAAATTGCTATCGCTCGTGGAGAGTGAATCTCCACTCGCTCCGCCATTATTGAATCTTGGCGCACATACACTGCCCCAATTTAGTGCTTGAGACTGCTTAGATTCTGTAATGTCGCTGGTGGTTTTAGGTTTTAGAGGTGTTGGCTCCTGCCCCCCCCCCCCAATGTAGCATTAGAAGTAGTATGAGATGTCGCCTTAGGCATTGCGTTCGCTGCCAAATGGGCGTTGCGCAGGGAGAACTCTTTGCCAAGGAGCATAGAGAGTTTGTCAAGTCTTTGGTGGGTGGAAAATGTGAGGTGTGTGCGTATCTTATCGACTATGGGGCGCAAAAGTGCTTTCATCGCTCGCTCCTTGCTGTGGTTTAAAATGGCGCGATTATAGGACAAAATATCTTAAGGCACACATAAGCTGTTTCCTTTGGTAATTATCAAAAAAAAAAAAAACAAGTTTTTTTTAGCTTATGTAGCTAGATGACAAAAAACTATGTAAGAATGTATAGAGATTTATCTAACTGTAGCAAAGGTAGCGTAATGCAAAGACGGGGTTTGTGTAAAATATTTGTGAGCTTAGGGCTTTGGTGTCTCTCGTGTGCCTTGGGCGATGAGACTAGAGAGCGGCATGGGTTTTTGTGGCTTGTGGGCTTGGAGGTTTCGGGCTTTGGGCATAGTGCGGGCAGTGCTAGGATAGATTCTGTAATCAGTGGTTTGTATGTCAATGGAGAGTATATCTATCACGATATTTGGAAAATCGGTGGGGAATTTGTGCTCGGGGGCGGTGGGGCTCTAAGATATAGCGGAGAAAATCTCCCCATCATCACCACGCCCAACACAGAGCCTACCCGCAAAGGCTCTGCTCTCCTAGTGTTTAATAACACTTCCAAGTTTGGTTACAATCTCCATGCAAAGGCGCAAAGATGGGATTTCCCTCTGTATCTTAATATCGTGTGGCGCTCCGATCAGCTCTTAGCCGGGCAGGCCGAGGGTGTGTTTAACACGATACTCTATTCACAGAGCTTTTATCTCGAGCTTGAGGCAAGGACGCGCATCGCCTCAAAGACGCATTTAGAATATAGCGCGGGTGCGGGATACACGATGGGCTATGCGGATTTTTTGCATATCAGTGACGAGAAAGCGTATAGGACGCGCTTTAAGGAGGGTGGCTTGTATCTAGGTGGGCATTTGGGAGTGGCGTATGATGTGCGCAATGATGTGTATTTTTTCACGCGTTTGCACGCACGCTACTACGATCTTGGGGAATCCAGCTCCGTGCTTGTCCCCGCTGCGGGAGATAATAAGCTCACTACCGATGCAAATGTGTATTATCCCAAAAATAGCACATATTATGTGGGTGTGCAGTTTGGATTTGGGTTTTAGGAGGTAAAATGAAAAGGTTTTATGGGATTTTTCTGTGTATCTTGCCTCTAGCGGCAGCAGATGTGATAAAAGAGGGCTTGTATAAATCGCTTGGTTTTGGGCTAGGGTATTATTACTATGGCGAGTGGGATCAGGTGGGTGCGCCTTTTATGCACACAGATGAGGCGTTGTTTGGGATTGTGGGTAATCTTGGCTATGCCAAAAATGGCATTAAAGTAGAGGTGAGTGCAGACGCGAGCTTTGTCATAGGGCTTTATACAGGGAGCGTGCTAGATTCAAGCAATCCGGACTTAAGGGGCAAACCGCTTAAGCAACCAACAAGCGCGACAATTTATCACGGAGAGTTTAAGGCGGGCTATGATCTCCTCTCGCATTTTTTTGGTGCGTCTAATGCCACGCTTTATGCACAGGCGGGAGTGGGGTATAGATTCTATCGTGATGGTTTTTTGTCTATGGTGCGCCATCAGGGCTACTTGTATGTGCCCCTTGAGATTGAGGGCGAAGTGCGCCTAGGGCGAAAACTCGGCTTGGAGTATCTGCTAGGCTATAATTATCTCGTGTTTGGGGATCATAAGAGCTTGGCTAGTCAGTGGCATTATAGTGGGGATTTGATAGTCAAGCAGGATTCTGGATTTGGGCTAAAGTCTTTTGTGGGTTTGAGCTTTAAGGGCAGAGATGAGAATGTCAATACCATACGGCTTGTGTATGAGTTTTGGAGCATTGCTGCTTCACCATCAAGCGTGTTTCTCACCTCAAGTGTGACAGGATTGCGCGGGTATCTCTATGAGCCTAGAAACAAAACGCACACCATCACGCTGCAATATCTCTATAGCTTTTAGGCATTGCTTGGCTGCTTGTTTTTGGCACTCTCTTGTCGTTATAGAATCTCTTAGTGCTTATTAACATAAGTCAATTTTTTTGTTTTGGGTTTTTTATAGAATGTCGTTTCAAAATTTTAAAACAAAGGAAAGATATGTTAGACACACAGACAAAAGAGATTGTAAAAAGCACGATTCCGGCACTCAAGCAGTATGGAGAGGACATCACAAAGGTGTTTTATCGCGAGCTTTTTTCGCGTTATCCGCAGGTGCAAGGTATGTTTGATATGGAAAAGCAAAAAAATGGCAAGCAGCCAAAAGCCCTCGCAATGGCGATTTTAAATGCTGCAAACAATATCGATAACCTAGAGAAAAGTCGCGCTTTTGTGGAAAACATTGGCAAAACGCATGTGAGATTGAATGTGGCACCAGAGCATTATCCGCTTGTGGGCGAGTGCTTGCTTGTGGCGATTAAGGAGGTGCTAGGCGAGGCGGCGAGCGATGAGGTTATCGAGGCTTGGGGCAAGGCGTATGGGGAGATTGCGGAGTTTTATATTAAGGTTGAAGAAAAAATTTATCAAGCGCGGAAGTAGCCTATACATTATCAATGCAAGTTTTTGCTTGTGGCAAAAACTTGTTATCGCTCGCGGAGAGTGAATCTCCGCTCGCTCCGCTTACGCGAGCATACATTGCGTTTTTTGGCAAGTTTATAGAATCTCTTGGTGCAATCTCGTCAGGAACGCCACTTAGGCTAGCACCTTTTCTATAAACCGAGCTAGATTCTATAATTTAATGCAAGTTTTTGCTTGTGGCAAAAACTTGGTATCGGGGCTTGAGGCAGAGCCCCCTCGCCCCTCCGCTTGCGCGAGCAAATACTTCGTTTTTTGGCTAGATTTTAGAATCTTTTGGAGCTAGCACCTTTTTGTAGATTCTAGAGGTTGATGGTTTATTGTCTCGTTTTTAGGGGATTGATGGAGCGTGGGCTTGTGCGGCAAACCCACAAAAGATAGATTAGTTTTTGTCCTTATCCACCAGCTTGCCTGCCCCAATCCAAGGCATCATTGCCCGTAGTCGCTCGCCCACTTGCTCGATTTTGTGATTAGCTAGATTTTTGCGCTCGGCATTCATCCTCGCATATCCCGCTTTGCGCTCTAAGATAAAGTCTTTTGCAAAGCGTCCCTCTTGAATATCGCTTAAAATCTCTTTCATCGCCTTTTTAGATTCTGCATTTATCACACGCGGACCGCTTATCATATCGCCATACTCGGCGGTATTAGAGATAGAATACCGCATTGTTGCTAGCCCTCCCTCATACATCAAATCAACGATTAGCTTTAGCTCGTGCAAGCACTCAAAATACGCCATCTCTTCAGGATAACCTGCCTCGACTAATGTCTCAAATCCTGCCTTTACTAGGCTACTCACGCCCCCACAAAGCACCGCTTGCTCGCCAAATAAATCCGTCTCGGTTTCGTCTTTAAATGTCGTCTCGATAATCCCACTGCGCCCACCGCCAATGGCTGCGGCATAGCTTAGTGCAATCGCCTTAGCATCGCCCCTGCTTGTGTCCTGCTCTATGGCGATTAAATCTGGAATCCCACCACCTTTGACAAACTCGCTGCGCACTGTGTGTCCGGGGGCTTTTGGGGCGACCATAATCACACCCACGCCTTTTGGGGCTTTAATCTGTCCAAAATGGATATTAAACCCATGCCCAAAGGCGATGATTTTATCCTCGCTCAAATGTGCTTTAATGTCGTGCTCAAACACATCAGCTTGCAGCTCATCAGGGATAAGGATCATCACGACATCTGCCCATTTTGTCGCCTCGCTCACCTCTAGCACCTTGAAGTTTTTCGCCTCTGCTTTAGCCCAACTCTTGCCGCCTCTATAAAGTCCGATGACAACCTCCACACCGCTATCACGCAGATTCTCCGCGTGTGCGTGCCCCTGACTTCCAAAGCCGATGATGGCTACCTTTTTGCTTTGAATAAGTCTTAAATCACAATCTTTGTCGTAATACACTTGTAATGCCATTGCTAACTCCTTGCTTAAATTGATACAACCACATATTACACCAAAACTTGTATAAAAATTTACTAAAATCCTAGTTTGGCAGGGCAAATTCCCTAGTGCGAGCTATGCTATAATGCCACCCTTGTTGTTTATAGAATCTAAGCAGTAAGCGACACCACAGAATCTAAGCAATCTCAAGCACTAGATTTTAGGCAGTGTATGCGCGCCAAGATTTGGCAATGGCGGAGTGAGGGGATTGCTTCCCTTGCCCTAGCTCAAATCGCGTTCCTGACGCGGCTACACTAAAAACCACAGAATCTCGCTTAAAAGTTGCGTGTATGCTCGCGCAGCGGAGCGAGCAGAGATTCACTCTCTGCGAGCGGCAACAAGTTTGCCTTAGCAAACTTGCGTAAAATTATAGAATCTAAGGCGGGTTTATAGAAAAAGTGTTAGCCCAAGCGGCGTCAATGATGTGGCGATACCAAAGATTCTAGAATCTCGTATTTAGATTCTGTGTATGCTCGCGTAAGCGGAGGGGCGAGGGGCTCTGCCCTAAGCCCCGATAACAAGTTTTTTGCTAAAGCAAAAAACTTGCATTAAATGATAGGTTCTAGCTCGGTTTATAGAAAAGGTGTTAGTCCAAGCGGCGTCAATGATGTGGCGACACCAAAGATTCTAGAATCTCGCTTAAAAGTTGCGTGTATGCTCGCGCAGCGGAGCGAGCAGAGATTCACTCTCTGCGAGCGGCAACAAGTTTTTTGCTAAAGCAAAAAACTTGCATTAAATATAATAAAAAGGCAGTGTGATGAAACTTTGGCTTGTTGTTGGGGTGATTTTTGCGGTGCTAGCATTGATGAAGTTCTATGCCTATCGCCGATTTTTGCGCCATAGCGTTGTGTTTAGATCTCATAGGATTTTGCTTATATTGCTACTTAGTGCGCTGTATGCGGGGGAGCTTGCGTTTTTCTTTTTGGCAAAAGATCGCGGCTTTGATCATCGCACTTATATCGCGCTTGGTTCGTGTGTGATTGTGAGCTATGGCTTGTTTTTGGCGTGTGTGATTGGGGATATATCGCGCAGTGCGGGCAGGGCGATCTCTACCCGCGCTACAAATACAAGCGCGATGGAGCTGCTAGATTCAGGGCGGCGGAGATTTTTAAAAATTGTGCTAGATTTGGGGGTTTTGGCGCTTTTTGTTTTCTTTAGCACTAAGAGTATCAAAAACGCCCTTTCTATCCCCAAAGTGCGCGAAGTTAGCGTGGAGATTGATGGCTTAGAGACGCCCAAAAGCATTGCGATGATTAGCGATGTGCATATTGGCAAGATGATTCAGGGGGATTTTGTGCGTGGGATTGTGGAGGCTATCAATGCGCTTAATGCCGATATTGTCGTAATTGTGGGGGATTTAGTCGATGAGGATATTGCCTTTGTCAAGGAGTTTTTGCTCCCGCTAAATGACTTACAAAGCAGGGAGGGCGTGTATTATGTCAGCGGCAATCACGAGTATTACCACGGCATAGAATCTATCAGCGCGTTTCTCAAAACCCTAAACCTCAAGGTGCTTGAAAACGAGCATATCGAGCTAGAGGGCTTCAATCTCGCGGGCGTGAGTGATTTGGCAGGATCGCGATTTGGGATTTTGCCCCCAGATATTAGGCGCGCCCAGAGTGGGCTAAACCCGCAAAAGCCTAGTATCCTGCTTGCTCATCAGCCAAAGTTTGTGCGCCAAAACGATGTGAGCGCGTTTGATCTCGTGCTGTGTGGGCATACGCACGCCGGACAGGTGTTCCCCCTCTCGATTTTTGTGTGGCTCGATCAGCACTATATCCACGGGCTTTATAGGCTAGATTCTAAAACGCAGCTCTATGTGAGCTCTGGCGTGGGATTTTGGGGACCGGCGATGCGGTTTTTGGCTCCAAGCGAGATTGTGAATCTAAAGCTAATGCCAAGCTCGCAGCACACAAGGGCGTAGCGGGGCGTAGGTTGGGGCGTAGATTCTAAGCAGAAGTGTGCTATGATGAGGAATTGACAAAAAGAAAAAGGAGTGAGATGAGTATATTTGACGCGGTGGTGCTAGGGATTATCGAGGGGCTTACGGAGTTTTTTCCCATTTCTTCCACGGGGCATATGATTTTGGCTTCTAGCGTGCTTGGGCTGCCCCAAGATGAGTTTTTGAAAACCTTTGAGATTGCTATCCAGCTTGGTTCGATTTTGGCGGTGCTTTTTTTGTTTTATCAGCGATTGTTGCAGGGAGTGGATATTTGGATAAAGCTCTGCATAGGCTTCGTGCCCACGGGGATTTGTGGGCTATTTCTCTACAAATATATTAAGCAGCTTTTTGATGGCTATGTCGTGGCGATAATGCTCATTGTGGGCGGGATTGTGTTTTTGCTCATCGAGTATAAGCACAAAAATAAAATCTATCCGACTAACGATATCGCCCAAGTGAGCTACAAGCAGGCGTTTCTCATTGGGCTTATGCAATGCCTTGCGATGATACCGGGCACTTCGCGCAGTGGCGCGACTATCGTAGGCGGGCTATTGCTAGGGCTCAATCGCCGCGTGGCAGCGGAATTTTCCTTTCTCC
The DNA here is from genome assembly GCF_949282165.1 of uncultured Helicobacter sp. Lineage (NCBI taxonomy): Bacteria > Pseudomonadati > Campylobacterota > Epsilonproteobacteria > Campylobacterales > Helicobacteraceae > Helicobacter > uncultured Helicobacter sp. The sequence goes on from NZ_CASDOV010000015.1 coordinate 32,876, forward strand.
TAGCACTGCCCACGATGTTTGCCGCCACGGGCTATGATGTGTATAAAAACCTCCATATTCTTGATATGGCAAATGTCCATATTCTCCTTGTGGGCGGGGTTGTGGCGTTTGTGTGTGCGATTGTGGCTATTAAGTTTTTCTTAGCTTTTATCTCGCGCTTTAGCTATGTGCCCTTTGGGATTTATAGAATCTGCATAGGCGCGCTATTCCTCGCGCTCTTTGCAAGCGGGGTGTTTGATGCGCATTCCGAGCTTTTTGTGGAGTAGATTCTGTGCGATCTGCTGTATCGTCCTTGTGTGTGCGGCGGGCTACGCGCAGGCAAAGGAGCGGTGGTTTGGGTTTGGGATAAGCCTTAGCGGCGGGTATTATGGCTATGAGGAGCCGCGAGTGATGAGCATTAGTGGCGCAATGTATGGCGTGAGTGGCCATGTGAGCGCGACGCACCAGAGGTTTAGCCATCGTTTGAGTGCGAGCTACTTTAGCGGTATCACGCGCTATGAGGGCAGCGAGTGCAGTGTCGCCAATCCCCTTATCTGCACGTCATTGCGCACTAACTCGCAAGATTCCTACTACACCTTAGAATACCGCCTTGGCGCGCTTGTGTATGGGGATAGGGGTGGCTTTGTGTATGCGGGGCTTGGGCTTGGGTTGTGGGATTTGCACAATTCCATCAGTGCAAGCAGTGGGTATGATAGGGAGCAGAGCTATGTGTATCTGCCGCTATTCCTCCACGCCCAATACGCCATTTCTCAGGATATGTCGCTTTATGGGATTTTAACCTATCAGCATTTGCTGCGAGGGTATAATACAAGCCATTTTCGCGATATAGGCTTTGATAACGATCTTTTTTTTACGCAGGATAGGGGCTATGGCGTGCGCTTAGAGCTTGGGCTAAAGCGTGATTTGCGCTCCTATGGGTATTATGGCGCGATTGCGTTTGGGGCGTATGTGCAGTATTGGAATATCGCAGATTCTAGCACCCATAGCGCGTATCGCAATGGCGCGTTTCAGGGCTTATACCACGAACCGCACAATAGCACGCAGGCTATGGGCGTGAGTGTGGGCTATGAGTTTTGAGGCGATGAGTTACACAAACATACTCGCAAGGAGCTTCATATCCACAAAGAGGCTAATGCTAAAGCCAAGGATATTGCCCGCCATCATAATCCAAAAGCCCAGATGATACACGCCCGCATACATCAGACAAAAAATGCTTATAGGGAAAAGCACCACGCCAAGCCCGATATACACATAGCCCAGCACGCACATCGCTAGTCCTAGGTAAAAGAGCCAAAGACGCATATCACCCCTCTTTAGAATCTTGTGCATGTAGAGAATCTGCGCGGTGTCTTTTGCTAAGCCAGAGGTTTATGCACTCCACGCTTAGTGAAAAAGCGATAGCAAAATACAAATACCCCTTAGGGATATGGAAATGCAGCCCATCTGCCACCAACGCCACGCCAATAAGGATCAAAAACGCAAGGGCTAAAACCTTGATAGTGGGATTTTGCTCCACAAACTCCGAAATCCCCTTAGAGGCTATCATCATCACACCCACTGCGATGATTATGGCTAGCACCATCACCGCGAGATTTTCTGCCATACCCACCGCCGTGATGACAGAATCTAGCGAAAAGACAATATCAAGCACCGCGATTTGTGCAAGCACCAATCCAAAGGCACTAGATTGCCTAATCTTTGAATCTTGCTCCTGTCCCTGCGCCATTTGGTGAATCTCAATCGTGGCTTTGTAGATGAGAAAAAGCCCGCCCAAAAACAGCACCAAATCGCGTCCAGAGACGCTAAAATCCCCGAGGCTAAAAAGCGGCGCGGTGAGCTTGGCGATGACAAAGATAAGGCTAAGCAGCGCGATACGCGTGAGCATTGCCAGAGCGAGCCCTAGCAGGCGTGCTCGCGCGCGCAAATGCTGCGGGAGGCGCGAGGTGAGCACTGCGATAAAGATGATATTATCAATCCCTAGCACAATCTCCATAAGACTTAGCGTGAGTAGCGCCATCCACGCGCTAGGCTCAAGCACCCACGCAAACGCCTCTATCACAACCACCCCTTTTTCTTAAAATACACGATGGGGAAGATTGTCGAGAGGATCATTATCACAAGCACGACAGGATAGGCATACTCCAAATGCGTCTCGGGCATATAGTCAAAGTTCATACCATAAATCGTGCCAATGAGCGTGGGGGGCATCATCGCCACGGTTACGACGGTAAAAAGCTTGATGGTTTTGTTTTGCTCGATATTGATTTGGTTGGTGAGGATTGTTTGGATATTATCGAGCGCGTTCATATTGACGGTGTTAAACTCCACGAGCGAGTTTAGGTCCTTTAGCACGATACTTAGGCTTTGCTTAGTTTCTGTATCGGGCTTGCTGCTGCGGAGCATTGCTGTGATCGCGCGCCGTTTGTCAAAGAGCGAATCGCGCACGCTCATATTGAGCTCTTGGAGGTTGGCGAGGGATTCTAGCATTTGCTTATAGTCTGTGAGCTCTTCATTAAAGACATTCTTACGCAGGATTCTCGTCTCTTTGGCAGCCGATTCTAGCAAGTCCGCGTCTTTCTCCACGCGCGCCTCAAACATCTTGCTCACCAAATCAAAGCCATCTTCAAAGATTTTGGGGCTAGCGAGCACGATTTGCTGAATCTCCTCAAAGACTTTGAGCTCGCTATAGCGGATAGTAAAGAGGATATTTTTGTGCAGGATAAAGGTGATGGTTTCATTGACGAGGCTCTGCTCTGTGCGCACCAAAAAGTAGGTGTTGATCGTGATAGAGCCGCTATCCTCCCAATAGCGCGCCGACTCCTCGATCTCCTCGCGCTCCTCTTTGGTAGGAATGTCGAGATTATACGCATTGGCGATATAATCCACCTCTAGGCTGCTGGGCTCAAACAAATCAATCCACAGAATCTGATCGCGGATATTTTGCGTAGTATCGAGCTTTTGGCGCACCACGAGCCCATTTTGCTTTACAAACACATTCATTTACGCACCTCCTAGATTGCTCCTTATAGCCTGCTGCCTTGTAGTGTGGCGTATTGTAGCAAACAAAGTGCGTGCTTGTAAAGGCTCTAGGCTTTGCTTTAATTTAGAAACGCACTGCCCACACACTGCGCTTTTTTAGCGGTTTGGATTTTAAAGAGCAGAGCAATATTTGTGAGCGAGACTCTCAAGGGAATAGAGAATCTGGGGCATTGCAAGGTTTTAGATTCTCAAACAATGGCAGAATCTAGTTCCATAGATTCTAAAGATTGGCAAAATCTAAGCAACTTACAAAATCCACAACGCCAAATAATCCTAGCAAGGCTTTGCCAAATGTAAAAAATAGTGCGTGCGTGAGCACGGGCCGATTTAGATTTCTGAATCTGCGTCAGATTCTATAAATTTTTTGGGGCTTAGGTTCTGTCTTTGTGCGTTGTTTAGAATCTCCTTGGATTCTGTGCGTGTTTTAGAATCTCTCGGGCTAGATTCTGTAAATGCCCTAGACTCTGCAGCTCCTAGATTCTGTGTTTT
>NZ_CASDOV010000016.1:0-59046 GCF_949282165.1 uncultured Helicobacter sp.
GTTGCTTCGAATCTGAAAGACTAGAATCTAAGCTTTCCTTAGAATCTGAATCCGCTCTAGATTCTAGATTGTTTGGATTCTGTGTTGTAAATTCTGCAATTTTTTTTAGGCTTAGATTCTGCATTTGTGTATCTTTTAGACTTCTGCGCATCCTAGATCCTGTGTGCGAGAATCTGTGAGGAATTGCACAGATTCTATGCTGCTTAGATTCTGTATTTTTTCATTTCTTAGAATCTCTTTGGATTTTTTGCTTGTCTTTGAATCCGCGTTAGATTCTGTGGAATTAGATTCTGAATCTAACTCCAAACCTTGAATCTAGATTCTGAATCTGTGCTAGATTCTAAGTTTCTTAGAATCTAGTGTTTTATGCGAGAGGGGGAGCGAGGCTTACAATGTGCAGGTAGGGCTAAGTGGCAGCCTAAGTGCGCGAAGTCGCTCCTCCTCGTTTTTTTACAACTTGGGCGGGCGGGTAAGCACTCTTTAGCCTCCCTCCACCCCGATTGAGCTTTTTATCGGTGCGTCCCGCACACTGAATCTATCTAATTGGATTTTTGCGCTACAAAAATGGTGCAATTTTGCTAGGCTCGTGCTACCGCACGCCCCATTATTTGAATCGGGCAAAGTCTTGATGAGGTTTTTTGAAGTGGGGAGGTTTGTGAATCTGTTCTGGATTCTGAATCTGCCCTAGATTCTATATTGCTTGGATTCTGTGTTGCAGATTCTGTGGATTCTTTGGGACTTAGATTCTGTCGTTGTGTGTTTTTATAATCTCGCTAGATTCTGCGATTGTTTCAGAATCTGTTGGATTAGATTCTAAATCTGCATTAGATTCTGTGTCTCTTAGATTCTGTCTTTGCGCATTTTTTAAAATCTCTGTTTTGGATTTTGTAATTGTCTTAGAATCTGTGTGTGGGGGTAGGTTTTATAAGGCTAGATTCTAAGCTTAAAACTAAAGTATCGAAGCTAGATTCTATGTTTTCCCTATATTTTGAATCTATTAGGCTAGATTCTATTTTTTTGAATCTTACTTGGATTCTGTAAGACTAGATTCTAAATCTATGCTTGGCTTTGTCCTCTTAGTCTCGTGTGGATCGCGTAAGTCTGCCGCTAGCCAATTGCCATTGTGCGAGTGTGGGCGGGTGTTATCACAACAGGTGCGGTGTGGTTTGGAGGGAGTTTGCGCTAAATTTTAAAAAACTACGGTTTTGCCTTATTTTCTAAAGAGCTGCGTTTTCTAAAAACCTTAGATTTTGCGCTTAAAGCTTTAAATCTAGACTCCAAATCCATTAGATTCTAAAATTTTTTAAATTTTTGGAGTGAGATTCTCATTGCAAATCCAAAACTTTACATGTAGATTCTATGCTTTGTTTTTGAATCTGTTTTGGATTGCGCGGATTTTGTAAATGTCTTGAATGTTAAAAACTTTCGTTTGTTTCCTTTGAGCCTCAACCTTTAATCTAGCTCTTAAAGTTGCGTTAGATTCTCTAGATTTTGCAATGTTGCTTATGGACTTAGATTCTATAATGTAACCTTTCTATACAAATCTGTGTAAGTTAGGGCTTTGTAATGGAGAAAAATGAAAAGTTTAGTAGCAATCGCTAAAGAAAAATGAGTAAAAATGTAAAAAATCTTAGAATCTCGCCCAGATTCTGTATTTGGCTTAAAGACTTGCTTTGGGGGCTTTTGGATAAAAGGTAAGGGCGGAGTAGGGCAGGCGGGGATATATGATTGGTTAGGGCGCAGCTTTTTGGATAGCAGGCTTTAAGGGCGGAGTAGGGCAGGGAGCAGTGAGCAAAGGGCAGCCACCATCAAGCCCTAGATTCGCGTCCCTATGAGTGATAATCCAAGCTATGAGCGATAATCCGAGTTTATCTCCACATATTTGTGCCCCAAATCACAGCCATAGCTCACATACACCCCCTCGCCAATCCCCAAATCACACACGATTTTAAACTCCGCAGATTCCATAGCCTTGTGCGCCTTGGACTCCACTTCGGGGGTGAATAGGATCTCGCCCCTGTCATAGACAGCCACGCCGCCGATGCTGATGCGCAGCAGCTCCTCGCGTGCCTCTATGCCGCTCGCGCCTATGGTGGAGGCGATACGCCCCCAATTAGGATCGCCCCCAAAAATCGCGGTTTTGACAAGCAGGGAGTTGCTAAGGGCTTTGGCAGCGCGCCGTGCCTGTGCCTCATCGCGCGCGCCTTTAACCTCAAACGCCACGACTTTGCTCGCCCCCTCGCCATCGCGCACTATATCAAGCGCGAGTTTGTGCGTGATCCTCTCTAGCGCGATACCAAACGCCTCCTCGTCATAGACGCCACTCGCGCCATTAGAGAGCAAAAACACCGAGTCGTTGGTGCTCATATCGCCATCGACACTGATGGCATCGAAGTTCTTTTTGGCGTATGTTTGGAGCAGTCTTTGCGCGTGGGCTGGGGGGATAGGCGCGTCGGTGGTGATGAAGCAGAGCATAGTCGCAAGCGAAGGGGCTATCATACCCGCGCCCTTTGCCATCGCGCCGATTCTAAAGCTCTTACCATTTTCTAGCTCCACTTCTAGGGCGATTTCCTTGCTAAAGGCGTCAGTGGTGCGTATCGCGTCACTAGCGCGCTTGTGTGAATCTGGGCTAGATTCTAGCTCAAAGCTCTCAAAAGCCCCTATGATTTGCTGCTTTGGCAAACGCACGCCAATCACGCCCGTGCTTGACATAATGGGGTTTTGGACGCAGGGAAAGCGCTTTTGCAAAGCCTTTAAGATCTCGCATATATCTTCCACTCCCGCCTTGCCCGTCATCGCGTTGGCGTTTTTGGTGGTGATGAGCACGAAGTTACTTTTTTTCCCAGCGACATATTGCCTAAAATGCACGATGGGCGCGGCGGCGAAGGTATTGCTTGTAAAAAGTGCCTCCACGCTAAAGCCCTCCTTGGCGTAGATGAACGCCATATCAAGGGCATTATCTTTTTTGAGCCCCGCTGCCACACCATCGGCTATGAATCCACGCGGCGCGCACACGCCCCCGCTGATAGGATAGAGAGTAAAACCCTTAGACATAATCCACCTCCCTAGGTTTTTGTTTGCGCATAATCAGACGCTTTGTTACCCTTATATCCTCCGAGCTCCCAATAAGTAACATTTTGCACTCGCTCGTAACGATGGCATCGCCCGTGGGCATCGTGATGAGCTTGCCATCTTTTTGGGTAATCGCCACGACAGAGACATTCGTAACCTCCCTAAAATGCGCGTCTTTGAGCTTGCGCAGCACAAGCCAGCTGTATTTTGGCACGATGATCTCTTCTAAATCTAGCTTGGTGTTGCGTTTGTAGAGGAATTGCTCTAGGAGGTTTTCCATATCAGGGCGGATTGCCATCGCTGAAATCCTTTGTGCAAGGAGCTTAGAGGCTGATACGACAAAATCACAACCGAGTTTTTTTAGCTTATCGACTTCCTCTTGGGTGTTGGCGTTGGCGATGACATAGTAGGGTTTGCGCCCTAGTTCTTTTTCAAAGAGTCTCACACTCGCGATAAGTGCGATGTTTTCAGTGATATTTGGCGAAAAGGTAACAATGCCCTTTGCCGATGAAAGATGGGTTTTTAGCATCGCAAGCTGCGTGTGTGGATCGCCTATAATGTAGTAGGGGTATTTGTGCAGGCGCGCTTCTTGCTCAAATGTCGGGGTGTTATCCACCACGACAAAGGGGATTTGGGATTCTTTAAACTGCTTAGTGAGCTCGATAGTGTGTTCATTATGGTAACAAATCACATAGTGATTGCGCAAGCGGCTGATTTTGTAGATCATATTTTGCTCCTTGATAAGCGCGATGAGCGTGCTGTTGTTGAAAATACTAATCGTAAATGCGACACTAAAAGTAACAATACCCGCACCACACACCATTAATATCGTGGTAAAAATAATCGTGATAGTGCCAAAATCCCGCTCTTTTAGCGCACCAAAGCCGGTGTTGGTAAAAGTATAAGTCGTCTGAAAAAACGCCTGCATCAAGTCGTAATCCTCTAGGACAAGGTATCCTATCGTCCCAAATACGACAAAAAACTGGATAAGAATGAGGGGGATTCTAAAGGGCTTAAGCTGCTGATAGAGTTCAGAGCTCAAGCTTATATCGGGCTTTGCGTGAATCTCGGGCTTGAGATTTTTTTTTACCCTAGCCAAGGCGTGGAGGTATCCTGCTCTAAGACTTCTTTCTCATCGTGCGTAGTGTCGAGGCAGCCACACGCACACGCACGCTTGTGCCATCTTCTAGTTGGATTTTTATCCTGCGTAGGTTTGGTAGAGAGCGTTTTTTGGTTTTGTTGTTTGCGTGGCTCACATTGTTGCCAACCATCGGACCTTTTCCTGTAAATACACATTTTCTAGACATACTTGCAACCTTTTTAAGTGAAATTAAGCCCGCAATTATACAAAAATATCGCAAGGTTTTGCTTAAATGTGTCAGCTTTGCTGCGGTGCGGGCATAAGATTCTAAAAAATACAGAATCTAATGCGCACATGCGCCCTTAAGCCTTGTCAAAGGCTCGCGATTATGGTATAAAAGTTTGTGAATACTTAAACATTGGAGCGATAATATGAAAATTCTAGGCTTTGATATTGGGATTGCCTCGATTGGCTGGGCGTTTGTGGAGAATGGGGAATTAAAGAAGTGTGGAGTGAGAATCTTCACAAAGGCAGAAAATCCCGAAAATGGCAAATCCCTTGCCCTGCCACGCAGGGAGGCTCGCAGTGTGCGGCGGCGGCTTGCACGGCGTAAAAGTAGGCTAGAGGCACTCAAGCGGCTTTTGGCAAAGGAATGGGGCTTGTGCTATGAGGACTATATCGCCCTTGAAGGCATGCTGCCTAGGGCGTTTGTGGGTAAAAATTTCACTAATCCCTATCAGTTGCGCTATGAGGGCTTAGAGAGGAGGCTAAGCAAGGAGGAGTTTGCCCGCGTGATTTTGCATATCGCCAAACATCGTGGCTATGGGAACAAAAACGCCAAAACCGCTAAGAGTGAGGAGGGCAAAAAGGAGCAGGGCAAAATAAAGGCGGCATTGCAAGAAAATAGTGCCAAACTCGCAAAATACCGCACGATTGGCGAGTATTTTTATAAGGAATTTTGTGAAGTGGCGGAGGTAGGCAGCGAGAATCCCACGCAAGCGGGGGCACAAGGGGTGCAAAAGAGCATACGCAACAAAGGTGGGGAATACACAAATTGTGTGGCACAGGAGGATTTGCAAAGGGAATTGCAACTCATTTTTGAGTGTCAAAAGGGCTTTGGATTCCCCATTACACAAGAATTTCAAGACAAGATTCTAGATATAGCCTTTTTTCAGCGTCCCTTGAAGGATTTTTCACACCTTGTGGGGAGCTGCACCTTTTACCCCGATGAGCCGCGCGCACCGAAGTTTTCTTTGAGCACGATAGAGTTTGTTACGATAAGTAAAGCTATCAATTTGCTCTCTTATGTAGCTAAAGAGAGTGGCGAGGCGTGGGAGAAAGAGCAGTGGCGGAAAATGCTAGATTCTGTATTTAATGCAGTATGTGAGAAGGGGAGTGTGAGTTTCGCACAGGTGCGTAAGATTCTAAACATCGATGAAAATTTTCGCTTTAAAGAAGTGGATTACACCGCTAAAAATCCCGAGAGTAAGAAGTTTGTGGAGTTTTGGAATCTAAAAAGATTTTGTGAGATTCTAGGCGAGGCAAGGCAGGAGAGAAGCCTAGTGGATTGTGTGGCACGAGATATTACGCTTAATAAAAATGAAGAACAATTAAGAAAAAAGCTTTGTGATTATGGGAAATTTAGTAAGGAGCAAATAGAGAATCTCTTAGGGCTAGACTTTAGCCACCATATCAGCCTAAGCTTAAAGGCATTAGGGGAGATTTTGCCGCTTATGCGTGAGGGGGTGCGCTATGATGAGGCGTGCAAGCTAGCGGGGCTAAAGATGCGGCATAACGAGCAAAAGAGCAAGTTTTTGCCCTCCTTTAATGAGAGTATCTATGCGAGTGAGCTAACCAATCCCGTGGTGTATAGGGCGATAGCGGAGTATCGCAAGGTGTTAAATTCTCTTATCAAAAAATATGGGAGATTCCATAAGATTCACATCGAGCTTGCGCGTGAAGTGGGGAAAAACTTCGCAGAGCGTAGAAAGCATGAAAGAGAGATAGAATCTAACTACCAAAAGAGGCAGGAAGCCATACAAAAATGCGAGGCGATGGGGCTAAGCCCAAGTGAGGGCAATATCCTAAAAATGCGGCTTTTTATAGAGCAAGATGAGACTTGTATGTATAGTGGCAAAAAGATAAAAAGAGAGGATTTGTTGAGCCAAAAAGCCCTAGAGATCGATCATATTTTGCCCTATTCGCGCAGCTGCGATGATAGCTACAATAACAAGGTGCTAGTCTTTATAAATGAAAACCAAAATAAGGGCAACAAAACGCCCTTTGAGGCGTTTGGGAGTGATGCTACTAAATGGGCAGGGATAGAATCTCTTGTCTCTGGGAGTGGGTATCCTAAGCAAAAAGCGCGGCGTATTTTGGAGCGGCGATTTAGCGATAGGGAGGCGGGGTTTAAAGAGCGCAATATCGTGGATACGAGCTATATCGCGCGTCTGATTGCTCGCTATACGCGTGAGTATCTTGCTTTTCTCCCGCTAGATTCTAACGAAAATACTGCTTTGATTGCTGGGGAGAAAGGCAGCAGGGTGCATGTGGGCGTGGTGAGCGGTATGCTGAGCGCGACTATGCGGCATTTTTGGGGATTGCCTATCAAAAATCGCGATGAGCACACGCACCACGCTATCGATGCGGTTATCATCGCTTTTATCAATGCAGGGCTTATACAGCGGTTTTCGGAGTTTAAAAAGGCACAGGAGAGCCTAAAAGCCCGCTTGTATGCTAAAGAGCTAGCAAAAGAGGAGTTTAAGAAACAACGGGCATTTTTTGAGCCTTTTGCAGGGTTTAGAGAAAATGTGTTACAAAAAGTATCAGAAATTTTTGTCTCGCGTCCGCCGAGGAAAAGGGCACGAGGGGCGTTGCACGAGGAGACATTTTATTCCTTTGATGATAAAAAACTGCTCAAGCAATATGGTGGCAAAGAAGGCTTGCAAAAGGCATTGGAGCTAGGCAAGATACGGAGAATTGGGACAAAAATCGTGGCAAATGGGGCAATGGTGCGCGTGGATATTTTTAAGCACACACAAAGTGGGAGATTCTACGCAGTGCCTATCTATACGATGGATTTTGCCCTAGGGGTGCTGCCTAATAAGGCGGTGGTGAGTGGCAAGGAAAAGAGTGGGATCATCAAGGATTGGCTAGAGATGGATTGTGGCTATGAGTTTTGCTTCTCGCTTTTTAAAGATGATGTGATAAAAGTGCAAAAGAAAGATATGCAGGAGGCGGAGTTTGGGTATTTTGTGTCGTTAGGAACGGCAACGGCAAGTATTGCTATCATAAAGCACGATAATAAATTCGAAAACCTTACGCCAAATCAGGCAAAGCTTTTTTCTAACGCAACACAAAAAGAAGTCGTCGCCAAAAGTCTAGGCATACAGAATCTCAAAGTCTTTGAAAAATACAAAGTCTCGCCGCTAGGGGAGCTAAAGCCTGCTAAATATGAGCCAAGGGAGCCTATCGCCCTCAAAACCACGCCTAAAAAACACTCCAAGAGACGCACAAGCACAAGCGAGGGCTAGCGATGGGCTATGATGAAGCCTTTAGAAATGTCATTATCACGAGTAGAGCGCACCTAAGCCTGCAGGACAATCATCTCGTGGTGCAAAATGGGGAGGAGAGGGCGCGGCTGTATATCAAGGATTTGCATTGTGTGATTTTAGAAAGCCCGCAAATCACGCTCACTCAAGCCCTCCTAAATGCCTTGGCCCAATCTAAAGTCCTCCTGCTTACTTGCGATAGGACGCACGCTATTAGCGGGGTTTTCACGCCGTTTTTGGGGCATTTTGCAAACGCACAAGTGGCACGCGAACATATCGCTGTGAGTGCAGAATCTAAAGCAAAGCTATGGCAGCAAATCGTGCAAAATAAAATCCATAACCAAGCTCGTGTGCTGCGCACTCACGGCTATGTGCGGGAGGCAGAGAATCTAGCGGGGCTGTGTGAGCGGGTATTGCTAGAGGATTCTAGTAATGTCGAGGCAAATGCGGCGGCGTTGTATTTTAAGACGCTCTTTGGCGAGGGCTTTTCGCGCAAAGCTAAGCACAAGATTCACAACGCCCTGCTAGATTATGGCTATGCTATCGTGCGTGGTTGTGTGATACGGAGCGTGTGTATGAGCGGGCTGCTGACTTGGGCGGGTATCAAGCATAGCAATCAGTTCAATCAATTTAATTTGTGCGATGACATTATCGAGGTGTTTCGCCCCTTTGTGGATAGGTGCGTGCTTGGGCTTTTAGAATCTAGGGCTAGGGGCGTTATGGAATCTAAGGGCAATGGTGGTGCCGTGGAATCTAGGGGTGATTGCGTAGAATCTACACAATATCAATCTTTAGATTCTAAGTTTGTGCGCGTGCGGGGTAAGGCGAGTGAGGATTCACTCTCTATGAGTGAGAGTGGTTTGTCAGTGGCACATTGTGGGGAAGCTACAGAATCTAAAACCACCAACGACATTATAGAATCTGAGCAATCCCAAAGCCTAGATTCAGAAAATGTATGTGCGCGCAGCGGAGGAATGAGAGGCTCTGGCTCAAACCCTGATAAACAAGAGCGAAGTTTTTGTAGTGAAATGAGTGAATCTAGAAGCGATGGTGGCGATGGTGGCGTTGTGGAATCTAGGGGCGATGGTGCGGCGGGAAGTGATGTTATGGATTTGCGTGTGTTAGATTCTAAAGAGTATTTGGAGACTCTGACTAAAGAGGACAAAAAGGCGTTAGTGGCAAACCTGCAGAGTGAAGCAAGGGTGGGTGCGCAAATTTTCCCGCTTGCTCGGGCGATAAACCACTATGTGCAGCGGTTTAAAAATGCCCTTTTGTATAGTCAGCCTCTGCCTTGGGTGGAGCTTGCGGGGGATTAATATGGTGGAGGATAAGTTTATGCGTGTGCTTGTGATGTTTGATTTGCCCACAAAAACCAAAAAGGACAAGCATCATTGCGTGAAGTTTCGTAACAATCTCATCAAGCTTGGGTTTTTTATGATGCAATTTAGTGTGTATATGCGGATTTGTAAAGGGGCTAGCTCGGCGAAGTCCTCTATCAACAATGTCAGGAAGTTTGTCCCGCCAAGGGGGAGTGTGCGCTGTATCACGATTACCGAAAAGCAGTTTGATGCGATGGAGATTTTGCTAGGTGGCGTGAGCTTTAATGAAGAGATGAATGCGCAAAAAAATCTCACGCTTTTTGGCTTTGATGAGAAAGCGGGGGATTATGTGTATAGGAATGAGGAGAAAAACGATGAGGGGCAAAATGCAGAAAATGAAAAGAGGGCTGTAGAGAGGGTTCCAAGGCAGGGGAGTTTGTTTGAATTGTACTAATGGGAAATATCGTAACAAAAGTTTCAAAAAATGTAGATTGTGAGGGTATGCAGTGTGGATTATAAGATACAAGGCGTCAGTCTAGGGATCTCCGAGCACTTATTAAAGCCTCAACCCTGCGCCGACTGACAGGCTTATTTTAGTCCCTTTCTGAATCTTTCTTTTGGAATTATAGCATAAGATTCTCATTTTTGAATCTATTTTACCATAGAAAGATTCAGAAAGGGACTAAAACATTCGTGTGTCATTTCTAATCGAATTGAAGATTTTACCATAGAAAGATTCAGAAAGGGACTAAAACTGTCCATCGCTTCCGGTGGTTTAACCCGTAATTTTACCATAGAAAGATTCAGAAAGGGACTAAAACCATCAAACGAGCCATCGTCTGCTGCGTCGTATTTTACCATAGAAAGATTCAGAAAGGGACTAAAACTGAAAGGAGGACCATCATGAAAGAAAAAAATTTTACCATAGAAAGATTCAGAAAGGGACTAAAACATCGGTATCAAGAATATCGGTACAACATGCATTTTACCATAGAAAGATTCAGAAAGGGACTAAAACTGATCATCTTTGGCCTAAAGCTTCAAGATTATTTTACCATAGAAAGATTCAGAAAGGGACTAAAACCCTAGCAGCTCTGACGCTGAAGTTCATTCCATTTTACCATAGAAAGATTCAGAAAGGGACTAAAACGCTACATCTGGCGCGTAGTCTATGGCGCAGATTTTACCATAGAAAGATTCAGAAAGGGACTAAAACAGTATCGTTATAATCAGCCCAAAGTCACCGATTTTACCATAGAAAGATTCAGAAAGGGACTAAAACTTGCCGACCTTCCAAAAGGCGAAACTACAAATTTTACCATAGAAAGATTCAGAAAGGGACTAAAACTGGGCAACAGCCCCGGATACACCCCCTCTTATTTTACCATAGAAAGATTCAGAAAGGGACTAAAACATAGGTACCAAGAATACCGTTACAACATGCATTTTACCATAGAAAGATTCAGAAAGGGACTAAAACAGGTGTATGGCGCCGCCATAGAGGCTTTCGATTTTACCATAGAAAGATTCAGAAAGGGACTAAAACATACAAGCCCGCAACAATGAGTCCGGTGGATTTTACCATAGAAAGATTCAGAAAGGGACTAAAACATTTTACTCTCTCTGGAACCTCTGGCGATTATTTTACCATAGAAAGATTCAGAAAGGGACTAAAACAAAATGATCAGATGGTAGTGAGCGCGGCCAATTTTACCATAGAAAGATTCAGAAAGGGACTAAAACATTTTTGCTAGCGATAACACACAGCCTGCTATTTTACCATAGAAAGATTCAGAAAGGGACTAAAACGTACCGGCCGATGTATCTATGCTTGCCGCCATTTTACCATAGAAAGATTCAGAAAGGGACTAAAACCACTATCTTGCGCTTATGAAAATCCGCCAGATTTTACCATAGAAAGATTCAGAAAGGGACTAAAACGTTCCCGTTTATCCTAGTAGTTCTGACGCTATTTTACCATAGAAAGATTCAGAAAGGGACTAAAACTATGCCGCGCGTGGCGTTTAAACTCTTGTGGGATTTTACCATAGAAAGATTCAGAAAGGGACTAAAACTAAGCCCCATTATAAATTTCACAGTAAAAGATTTTACCATAGAAAGATTCAGAAAGGGACTAAAACGCGGCGGTAAAGGCACCCTTCAAATCTCTGATTTTACCATAGAAAGATTCAGAAAGGGACTAAAACTAGCCTGCCACGTATTTGAAAGCCTTTTGAATTTTACCATAGAAAGATTCAGAAAGGGACTAAAACAAATGATTGGAGTAACTTTTGATGGAGATTATTTTACCATAGAAAGATTCAGAAAGGGACTAAAACTATAACAGAGGCCTCCGAGCAGCCCTTTGGATTTTACCATAGAAAGATTCAGAAAGGGACTAAAACCGATAGCTGTTCCCGCTGGTGCTGCTTTGCATTTTACCATAGAAAGATTCAGAAAGGGACTAAAACTGATCAACCCCCAACTTCTAAACGCATTCGATTTTACCATAGAAAGATTCAGAAAGGGACTAAAACGTGCAACCCGTGATAACATTCCAAGTCTTAATTTTACCATAGAAAGATTCAGAAAGGGACTAAAACAGCGTATCATTAGTTTTAGCCATAGCGTTAATTTTACCATAGAAAGATTCAGAAAGGGACTAAAACTGCTTTGGTATTCTAGCGAGCGGTGCGAATATTTTACCATAGAAAGATTCAGAAAGGGACTAAAACAAGCCCACACAAACAACGCAAGAGCAAGCAATCTTACCACAGAAAGATTCAAAATCCACTCTTCTAATCCCCCGCGCAACCCCTGCAGCCCTCCAAGCAAACTTTAGGCTATTTTAAGTTATAATGCCTCCTTTTGCATTCAGCAATCACACTACAAAGGCACATTATGAGCACATTTTCTAAAATCGGTTTTATTATGGCGACTCTTGGGAGCTCCATAGGTTTGGGGCATATCTGGCGCTTCCCCACTATGGCGGGGCAAAACGGCGGTGCGGCGTTTATCCTGCTTTTTATCATCATCTCCGTAGCCATTGGCGTATCGATGCTCGTAGCCGAGATGCTTATGGGCAATCGCACGCACAAAAACGCCCAAGACGCCTTCTATGAGCTCGATGAGAGCACGCATAAGCGATGGCATTATGCGGGGCTTACCGTCATTGGCGGTCCGCTTATCCTTACCTTTTATTGCGTGGTGCTAGGCTGGGTGTGCTACTACCTAGCGGCTATCAGCCTGCACCTGCCCGCGACTATGGCAGATTCTAAAGCCCTCTTTGGCGCGCTCACACTAGATTTTAAGGCACAGATTCTAAGCTTTGGCGTAGTGATGGCACTCACGGCGTATTTTGTCGCCAAGGGTGTGAAAAATGGCATTGAGCGGCTCAATTTCGTGCTTATGCCCTTGCTCTTTGTCATCTTTATCGGGCTGCTTGTGTATGCGATGAGTATGGAGGGCTTTAGTAAGGGCGTGAATTTTATGTTTGTCTCGGGCTTTGACTTTGCAAGCACGCAAGATAAGGGATTTATAGAATCTACCCAAGCCCTCTTTAGCTATCTCTTTGACAAAATCACGCCAAAGACGCTCATAGATTCTATGGGGCAGGTGTTTTTTTCCCTCTCGCTTGGCATTGGTATCGTGATTACCTATGCAGCTTCCACAGAAAAAAGCCAAAACCTCTTCCACGCCGCGCTCTGGGTGCTTATCCCGGGTATTATCATCTCTATCATTGCGGGGCTTACGATATTTACCTTCGTGTTTGAGTATGGCAGTAGCGAGGATGTGGGCGCTGGGGCTGGGCTGGTGTTTATCACGCTACCCGTGATGTTTGAGAAAATGGGCGTGGCGGGGAGCGTGATTTGTATGCTTTTTATGATAGGCTTGGGCTTTGCGGGGCTCTCTAGCACGATTTCCCTGCTTGAGCCATCAGTCAAATGGCTAGAGGAAAAGACAGGCAAGAGCAGGGTGTCGCTCTCGTGGGGGCTAAGTGTGCTCATTTTCATCGTAGGGAGCGTGCTCATACTTTCTTTGGACGAAAGCCACCACGCCTTGCAAATCGCGGGCAAGAGCCTCTTTGACTGGGCGGATTGGCTGAGTGCAAATGTCATTATGACGCTTGGGGGCATCGCGACTTCTGTCTTTGTGGGCTATGCGATAAAAGAGGAGCATTTGCGCGAATGGACAAGGGCGTATTTTAGTGAGGCAATGTTTAGATTCTGGCTTTTTGCGATTAGAATCCTCGCTCCGCTTATGGTGGCGGCTATCTTTGTGTATCAGATTGTGAGCCTTATGCAGGGCTAGGCTTTGTCTAGTTTTACAACAATGCAGAAAAATATCAAAACAAACACACCAAAAGGACATTTATGCTAGCAAACTATCTGCACAATATACGTGATATTACCCCACAGGATAAAGAGCACACGCACAGGGCTGCCCTGCAATATCTCTTGGAATCCCTCCTTAAAGCTTCCATAGCTAACGGGGGGGGGTAAATCAAAGCTCCCTAAAGTCTTGACGCATAATCCACGAACCAAAGAACGACAAAGAGGGTAGGGGTGCGCCAGATTTTTTGATACTTAATAATGGCTTAAGTATCGGCTATATCGAAAACAAACGCGTGAATGCCGACCTAGATTCTCTCACACAGAGCCCACAGATACACAAATACCTAAGCCTTAGTGATAACATTATGCTTACAGATTATCTGCGGTTTTGTCTCGTGCGTCCTAACCCTAACAACAAAGGGGAAATCACAAAAGAAGTGCGAATCTGTGAGCTATCCCAGCTAAAAGCCATAACTAAGGATAAATCCCACTTAGAATCCAAAGCCAAAGAGCTCCTAGAGCTTTTTACCCTCTTTTTTACCCATAGCCCAAAGCCCATAAACACCGCCCTAGAGTTTGCCAATACCCTCTCGCTTCGCACAAGACTTCTTAAAGATGAGCTTTTGACAAATCAAGTAAATACGGACATTGTTAATCTATATCATACTTTTAGAAAATCGTTATACCAAGAGCTAGAGTTTGATGTTTTTGCTGATTCTTTCGCCCAGACCCTGACTTATAGTCTCTTTCTAGCGAGGCTAAACAACAACACAAACAAAGAAATCGATCTCTTTAATGCTAAAAAATTTATCCCCAGATCCTTTCCTTTGATTAAGGCAATGAGCGGATTTTTGGACAACTTAGAGGAGTTGGATTCTATAAGGTGGCTTTTAGAGGAAATCCTAACGATCATCAATCACATCAACATAGCCGACCTCACAAAAGAGCTAAACGCCATTAATCAAAAAAACTTGTTAGGAGAGTATGAGCACAAAGACCCCTATTTGCACTTCTATGAGACCTTTCTCTCCAGCTATGATCCTAAGCTTAGGGAGCTTCGCGGCGTGTATTATACCCCTGCTTCTGTAGTGAGATTTATCATTAATGCTATAGATTTTTTGCTCAAAAGAGACTTTGGTCAAAAGCAAGGCTTAGCCTCTGCTATGAGCAATGAGCATATCACGCTTTTGGACTTCGCTACAGGCACTGGGACTTTTCTCTTAGAGGTATTTCGCAAAGCACAGGAAAATATCCCCAAAAATAGTCCAAAATCCAACCCCAAAGCCCTCATACAGAGATTCTATGGCTTTGAGTTTCTCATCGCGCCCTACACGATCGCTCATCTGAAAATCTCCCAATGCTTTAAAGAGGAATTTGATGAACCCTTAAGCGAGAACGAAAGCCTCAATATTAAGCTTACAAATACCCTTTATTTTAAAACCTTTAGCCAAGAGGAGTGGGATAGGATGATGGAGGGGCTTCCCAAAGATCTCGCAAAAGAATCCCGAGAAGCTCAAGAAATCAAAGAGGGCAAAATCCTCATCATCACAGGCAATCCTCCCTATAGCGGAGCAAGTAGCAACAAAGGCTTGTATGAAAAAGAAGTGCAAGAAGCTTATAAAGAGCCAATGGAGAGCCTAAATAATCCAACAGCACTGAGTAAAAATGGCAAAATACAAAAGGAGATAAATTCCAAATGGCTGCTTGATGATTATGTGAAGTTTATCAGATTTGCCGAATCTAAGATAGAGAGCCAAGATTCTGGTATCTTTGCCTTCATCTCTAACAACAGCTTTTTGGACAACCCCACCTTTAGGGGTATGCGATACCATCTGATGCAGAGCTTTGATAAGCTTTATATCCTAGACCTACACGGCAGCACTCGCAAAAAAGAACTCACTCCAGATGGCGGGAAAGATGATAATGTCTTTGATATACAGCAAGGCGTGAGTATCAACATCTTTGTCAAAACTCGCAATGACAAAAGAGAATCCAAAGAGCCACATTGCCAGATCTACCACTATGACCTCTATGGCAAAAGAAAGGATAAATACGACTTCCTCTATGACAATACCCTAGATTCTATCCCTTGGCAGATTCTTAACCCAAAGCCGCCTTTTTACCTTTTCATCCCCCAAAATGAAGCTTTGAGGGAGGAATACGATAAGGGTATCAGTGTGAAAGATATGTTTAGGATCTCAGGTGTTGGAATCTGCTCTAAAAGAGATCATATCGTCTTTCACAACTCAAAAGAATCTCTTAAAAAACTTTTGCAAGACTTTATTGTAAAGCCAAAAGAGGAATTATACAGAATCTACGATATAGGCGAGGATTCTAGAGATTGGAAATTAGATTGGGCTATTGAATCCATAAAAGAAAATAAAGATAATTTAGAGGATTTTATTATGAAATGCCACTACCGCCCCTTTGATTATCGCTATACGTACTACATAAACAAGTCACGCGCTTTTATGGCATATCCTGTTTATGATATTTTTGAGCATTTTTTGCAGGATCACAAAAACAAAGCCTTGCTTGTCAGCAGACAAGCAAGTGCGATCGGAGAAAAAGACTTTGATGCTGCATCTACTAAAAAGAATCTCAAAAAAGGTGAGCAAGGGACACTAGAGCTAGGCAGTGAGGATATGTTCAATGGGCAGGATAGGATAGAGAATTTTACCCCCGAGTTTCGAGCCTTTGTAGATTCTAAATACACTTGGGATTCTAAGGATATAAAGGCAAATCCACATTTATTTTTAGAATCTAACACCCTAACCCCCGAAGCGATTTTAGGCTATATCTATGCCATGCTTTTTCACAAAGACTACCGAGAAAAATATATAGATTTTCTTAAAATCGACTTTCCAAAAATACCCTTTGTAGAATCTAAAGAAAAATTTATAGCCTTAAGTAAATTAGGCTTAGAGCTTATGAGTGTGCATTTAATGCAAGACAATCGAGAGAGAGAGAGAGAGACGAGGGCGCATGAGAATGAGTCGCAATATAGCGTTAAATATCGCCAGACAATCCAAACTAGCAGGGAGTTGGCAATATGTGATAGTAACCGATACGATAGTGGATTTATGCCTTATGGGCGGGGGCAACACGGGAGCGGGGCAGATATTCCCTCTCTATCTTTACAACACCGAGCGCGCAAGGAAGATTCTATGCAAAATATAGGCTTAGTCTGTGATAGAGGCTGTAAGTTAAATAAGATAGATAATATCTTTATCACGCAAAACATTATCGATTTGCACCTAGTAGGAAGCGGGAGCTATGTTTTCCCGCTGTATTTGTATGATAAGGAAGCGCAATGAAAGAAAGTAGAGAAACTATCGGTGAGCCTTTGTTTTTGGATTCTAAAAACAAAGATTTGAGTATTCAAAAGCCAAACTACAAAGAAAAAGAAGAAAAGCTTTTTGTCAATGAATCTTTGTATTTTGAAAATGTTAGCAAAGAAGTGTGGGAATATAAAATCGGCGGCTATGCTGTCTTAGACAAATACCTCAAGTCTCATAAGGGCGAGGAGATAGACTATGAGCATTTTCAACAAGTGATTCAATCTCTCGCAAAAAGCTTAGAGATAGAAAGCAGGATTGCTACAATAGCTCTTAAGTAATGGGGATTGTGTCAGATACATTATGACAAGAATCTCTGCTTTTGTTTTCGTATTGTGAGGGAGAGTATCGCTTACTTTATTTACCTTATTTGGCGACCTTGTGGCATTTTGGAATCTAAGGAATTATTGAGATTTTACAATACTGCTAATGGCTGTGGATTCTACTATGTATTGTAATTTGTCTGTGGCAGATTCTATCATTTGTGGGGAGCAATCCCCTATGCTTGCATATCGCACACATATACAATGTTTCTTTATGATAGAATCTAAACTCTCAATCAATAGGTTGAGGTAGTGTGTATGCGTCAAAGCTTAATGATGAGGGAGTGAGGGTGGATTCACTCTCTGCGAGCGGTAGCAAGTTTTGCCAAAGCAAAAACTTGCATTAAAGAATAGCATCTAGCAAATACGCAATCTCTTGGCTCTCGCCCTCCTGCTTTTGATTCTGTAATGTGCTTAGAATCGTGTGGCTGATATGAAAGAGGCGGGATTGCTTGGCTTTAAGCACGCGTAAGATATGGCTTGCCTCTTTGGCATTTAGGTGGTTTGGGCTAGAAGCCTTTTTGGGAGTGTCTTTGGCGCTTTGGTCTTGTGCGTGGGTGTGTGGATTCTCTTGTGCGCCAGCATCCAAAAACGCCACATCAATAGCTACGTTCTGTAAAAACTCCAAACTCTGCTTCCCAACGCCCGCACAATCGGTAAGATAGGCGATATTCTCATTTGGTGTCTCTATGTAATAGCCATAGGTGAGCCTAGAGTGTTTAAGCGGAATGGGCGTAAAGGCATAATCCCCCAA
The DNA here is from genome assembly GCF_949282165.1 of uncultured Helicobacter sp. Lineage (NCBI taxonomy): Bacteria > Pseudomonadati > Campylobacterota > Epsilonproteobacteria > Campylobacterales > Helicobacteraceae > Helicobacter > uncultured Helicobacter sp. Next base: position 17,773 of record NZ_CASDOV010000016.1, read on the forward strand.
ACGCAAGGCCCTAAAGGGCTCGAGAAACTCATAACGCACGGATTTGGTGTGCTTAAATAAATCATCAAATCCTCGCTCATCTCTAGGGCAAAAGCACACAATCCTATCGGCACTATAACGCAAACGCAGCAAGCCAACGACATGATCAGCGTGGAAATGCGTGAGGAAAATCGCCTTAATTTTCGCTCCATCAAACAAATCCGCCACGCACTCAATCCCGCAATCTATGAGGATAAACTCCCCATCATCACACAAAATATACGCACTTGTGGCGTGGTTTCTCACCCCTCTAGCCCGGTAGCTTCTGCACGCCTTGCATTGGCAGTTATGCACGGGTATCCCTTGGGAATCCGCACTCCCTAGGAATCCCACAACCTTTGAAGGATTATTGCGTGGGGTAAAAAAGGCTTGGAGTTTGTGGAGTGTGGCTTGTGGGGGCAAGGTGGGGGAGGCATTAGGGCAGTCTCTAAGAGGTGTGCTAGGGATACCTAAATCCTGCGTTAGTGCATTCTTTTGTGCGTTATGGGCGTGTGGGTGAGAGAAGTCTTTTTTAGATTGCTCTATTTGTATGCCTTGAGGATTATTAGAATCCCCTTTATCAGAATCCCCCGTATAAGAATCTCGTTGGCAAAAATCCCCATTTTGCAATGCCTTTTGTGCTTCTTTGATCTCTAAGATTCTCTTTGTAGCAGATACTGCCTTGCAGGCTTGGGATTGCTGAAGTGGCATTTCTAGCAAATCACAAAGCAGTCCAACAAAGTCTTTTACACTCTCTTTTAAGGGCTTGGTATTTTCAAACACAATGCAATGCTTAGCATGCACGGGCTTTGTGGCATTTTCTAATCGCCTTGCAATCTCGCTTTCACTCTCCCTCCCACGCCCCTTTAGCCGCTCATAGAGAATCTCCTTTGGCGCGGTGATATGCACGACACACACGCTCTCATATTGTGCCTCAAAATCCCTTATCACCGCTCGCGAAACAGAGATAATGTTATGTGTCCCTAAATCCTTTTTAGCGATACCATAGATATGGCTATTTGCCTCCCAAATACTCACAAACTCCGCTTTTCTTTTCTCAAACTCGCTAGATTCTAAAAAGAGGTTATCCTCATTGCTATCAGGCTCTCTATCGATATAGCGACGCACAAACACGGGGGCTTGTGGAGATTCTAAAAAGGAAGAAGCTAAATGGGGCTTGTTTGTGGATTCTAAACTCGTAGAATCCAAATTTGCAGAATCTAAGTCCTTTGAATGCGTATTTTTCAAATCTAAACTCACAGAATCTAAGCCCTTGCTAAAATACTCCCTAGCCCCTCTTAGCAGGCTGTCTTTGCCCACGCCACTTGCTCCGACTATGAGAATGATTTTTGCGGAAGTATTTTGGGTAAAGTTTTTTGGCGAGATATTTTGTTGCCAAATCTCTTTTAGCACGCCCTCACTTTTTGCAGATTCACATTTTATAGAATCCTTATCCGCTAATTCATGCTCTGTGCTTTTGCTAGGCACGCCCTCACGCCTCACACGCTTAGATTCCAACGCTACGCCCCCTTTTGTAATTCTAAAGAATGCAGTGCATAATAGATATTTTGCCCCCCACGCACACTCCACACGACTTCAGGGAACTCCGCTTCCCTAACCACAATAATATCCGCCCTTTTCCCCACTGCTAATGCGCCCCTATCCTCTAGCCCGATAGCCTTTGCAGGTGTGGCAGTTATCATACTAAAGGCTTTTGCTAGCGGGATATGCGGATTTTCGCGCGCTATCTTAAAGGCAGCATAGAGCATAGAATGGGGGTGATAATCCGAGCACAGATAGCTACACGCCCCCTCTTTGATTAAATCCATCGCCGCGACATTCCCGCTTTGAGAGCCGCCCCGCACGACATTAGGCGCACCCATACCCGTGATAAGCCCTAGGCTTAGGGCATATTGTGCCACTTCAAGGCTTAAGGGAAATTCTGAAAGCTTCACGCCCCAAGAATGCAGCTTATCTAGCTTGTTTTTGCAATCATCATCGTGGCTTAAAAGGGCGATGTGCTTCTCTCTAGCCACGCTTAAAAGCTCCTCTAGGGCTTGCATATCCTTTTGCACCCCTTTTTTGTCAATCATCGCGGCAATCTCAGATTCACTAAAGCCATGGTGCTTGGCATAGTATTGTGAAAACGCCTCAATGCTCTTAAACTGCCCTTGTCCGGGTGTGTGATCCATAATTGAGAGAATATCCACCCAGCCCTTATTTAGGCATTCATACAAATCGGGCAGAGATTCTACCGAGCTTATCTCAAAGCGCGCGTGTATGCGATTATCCACTAGCAGGCTATCCCTATGCGTGATAAACTCCTCTATTTGGTGCTTGGCAAGCTTGGAGTTTCTGTGTTTAGAGGGATTTTCCTCAAAGCCTATGGCGTGAAACATCGTGGTAATCCCCGCGGCTGCTAGCTTTTTATCGAGATTTTTAATAGCAAACTCTAGGGGAAAGTGTGCATTAGGGCGTGGCTCTATCTCTTTTTCTAGCGCATCAGAATGCAAGTCGATAATCCCGGGCATTACTAAAAGATCCCCCAAATCCCTGCACTCACTTCCACTTCCACTTCCGCCCACACTCCCATAGGGAGCAATCTCTGTAATATATCCATTTTCTATCACTATATCAGCGGGGGTAAAAGATTCCTTAATAAGCACTTTTTGACTGCGTATTTTCATAATTTATCCTTGTATATCATAGATTTCGTTGCTGATTTCTTCCATACTTGCTTTATCGTGGAAGATTCCTATCATACTCACGCCCTCATTTTTAAGCGTGTGGAGTTTTTCTAGCACCTTTTTGCGGTTTGTCGCATCAAGTGAGGCGGTAGGCTCATCAAGCAGCAAGAGCATTTTAGGAGCGATAATGCCCTTAGCGATATTTACTCTTTGTTGCTCCCCACCGCTAAAGGTTAAAGGAGAGAGCGAGAAAAGCTCCTCTTTTATCCCAAAAAAATCAAGCATCTCCCTTGCTTTTTGCTTAGCGACTGCCTCACTCTCTCCTTTTTGCACTAGCGGTGTGGCGACAATATCCACCGCCCCGATGCGTGGCAAAACCTGCAAAAACTGCGAGACATAGCCGATATAGCGTTCTCTTATCTCTAGCATAGCACTATCGCTTACCTTGGCTAAGTCATAGATTCCCTCATCAGTATGCAGACAGATTGCGCCCCCGCTGGGTAGATAGGAGCGATAAATGGTTTTTAGCACAGAGGACTTCCCACTCCCGCTACTGCCGCGCAAAGACAGGAATGAGCCCTTTTTGACACTAAAGCTAATATCGCTAAAGCCCTCTATCTCTACGCCACCACGCGTGTGGATGGTGAATCTTTTGGCGAGATTTTTTACTTCTAGACGCATACAAACTCCTTATAAAATACTAGAAACAAGTAGTTGGGTATAGGCGTGCTGCGGATCTTGCAGGACTTGGTCACTTAGCCCCTGCTCGACAATCTGCCCATTTTTCATCACGATACACAAATCCGTCAAATGCTTAATCACGCCCAAATCGTGGCTCACCACAATCATGGCAAAGCCTAGGCTTTTTTGCAGGGCTTTGATGAGGTCTAAAATCTTTGCTTGCACGGAGAGATCAAGCCCCGTAGTAGGCTCATCAAGCAATAAAATCTTAGGCTTAGCCGCTAGGGCTTTTGAGATTTGGATTCGCTGCTGCTGCCCGCCACTAAAGACATCAGGATAGGCATCAATGCGAGAGGTTGGAATCTGTGTTTGCTCTAGGAAATACAACGCCTGCTCTCGTATGCTCTCATAATTCCTGCACCCCTTTAGTAAGATTTTCTCAGCAATATTGCCCCCCGCACTAAAGAAATAATTAAGCCCTAAGCGTGGATTTTGATAAATCATTGACATAATGTGATTACGCAAGAGGCTTAATTCATTCAAATTTGCCTCTAGCGTGTTTTTGTGCGGGCTAAAGTCGCGTATATACACTTCCCCACTACTTGCCTTGGTATCTTGATAGAGGAGCTGAAGTAGCGTGCTTTTGCCACTCCCACTCTCGCCCACTATCCCTAGCACTTCGCCGCTTTTAAGCGTGAGATTGACGCTATTAACCCCAACCACACTCTGGCATTTAGGGCAGATGGAGGAATCCACCCTAGCACCGCTTAGCTCTAGGCATTCCCCACACACTCCCTTAGGGCTTGGGAAGATTTTACTAAGGTTTGTAATGCGTATCAAAAAATCCTCTTGCTCTCTTTGTGTAGTATTAGTCGTGGCACTCATAGCTGCCCTCCTTGTCTTTTTTCACAATAGGAAGTATCGCTGCAACAATACACCTTCTCTCCATTGTCTAAAAAAATCGTATCCAAATAGCTCTCTTTGCTCCCACATCGCTGGCATTCCTTGCCCTCAAAGCTTTCAATCTTAAACTCCCTATCCTCAAAGCTTAAAGGCTCTACATTAGTATAAGGCGGTATGGCATAGATTTTTTTCTCCCTCCCTGCCCCAAAGAGTTGCAGGGCTTTGCTCTGGTGGAGCTTTGGCGTGTCATAACGCGGGATTGGACTTGGATCCATTGCGTATTGACTATTAACAATCACGGGATAGCGATTAGAGATTCGGCTATCGCCTAGGATTGAAGTGTCCTCATAGAGGAGCACCCATAGCTTGGCATAATCCTTAAAGGCGTGCATATCCTTTGCCTTTGCCGTATCTGGCTCTACAATCTCAAGCACATCAGGCGTGGGGACTTGAAAGATGAGAATCTGATTATCACTCAAAGCCTCCTCTGGGATTCTATGGCGTGTTTGGATAAGCGTGGCTTTTGTCGTATCTGTCGTGGTAGCGACATTAGTCGTAGCAGCGATAAAGGCTTTGAGGTTGAGCGCATTGACACTCTCATCACTGCCTTGGTCGATGACTTTTAGCGTGTCTTCCTCTGTGATAAGTGAGAGGGTGAGCTGCAAGCCACCCGTGCCCCAACCCTTTGCCATAGGCATTTCCCTTGAGGCAAAGGAGACGAGGTAGCCCGGGATTGCAATAGCCCGCAAGGTAGCACGGCGGATTTCTTTTTTGGCTTCTTCATCTAAAAACGCATAATTCATTACAAAACTCCTTTTTGCGTGTATTCTCTTTCATACGAGCATTCTTGATTTTTAGAATCTTGCTGTGTGGATTCCTCATCATTCTTAGAATCCTCTAGCCCTGCTTCTTGTTTGGATTGTCTAAAGGCATTTGCCTTTTCAAAGACTTGCAAAATCGCTTGGAAGGTTACATAATGTGGGAGCTTGTAGTGATTAGCAAAGCCCATAGAATCCACGCCATCGATATGGTGCAATATCATCTCACAACTTGAGGCAAAATGCTGGGCGTTTTCCCTATGCCTTGTGGCATAGAGGTTTAAATCCAAAATCCCCATACAAATTGCCTTAGTCTCATTAAAGCCAAAGCAAAAGCCAAAGCCCGTATTTAGCTTCACACTGCCATCAAGCTGGGTTTCTACCTCGCCCACGCACTCTACTGCACTTACTTCTATCTCGCCTATGACGACTTCTTTTTGCGTGATAGGGTGGGTAAATCGCACCGCCACGCTTCCTAGCCGCAAATCCCCAATGGTAGGGTGTATATCGCCATAGCCTCGCATAGAGGTATAAGCAAAGCCTAGCATACTCCCACTCTCGCCCCTACTCATCGCCTGCATCATCGCACTACGCGAATAAGGCGGTGTGGGGAAAACGCGCGTGATGTCATCAGGACTCTCTTCCCTCTCGTGCTTGCGGATATAGCCTGCCTCACGCAAGGTTTTGAGGGCAGAGGGGAGAATCTTATCCCTCTTATCGTATTGTGCTAAGTGTGCTGCCTTTGTGGGGTTTTGGGTATTTAGGAGCTTGATTTGGTAGTCATTATTTGCCCCTAGAATCTGCCCGCCCTCGATTTCTTTAAAGGCTGAAGAGATTCTACGCACAAGCCGCATAGAATCCGTATCAACGCACTTTGCCACCCCAATCCTCTCGCAACTGCTGCGATGAGCGCGTAAGAAAAAGGCGGCATTAAAGGTATCGCCACTTGCTTTTATAAGCGATTTTGCCGCTAGTTTCTTGCTATAAAGCGAACCCTCACTCATCACCCTATCTACGCCTAGATGCATTCCCCTGCATACAGAATCTAGGCTTATCTCCTCGCTAATAAACTCCTCTTCAAACAATCCCAAAGAATGCTTTATCGCCTCTTCGCCACCTTTGACTGCGACAAATCCCATTACACCACCTCCAAATGTGTTGTGCGGCCTAGGGCTTTGATTGCCCCATTTGCCATATGTAAAAAATACATCTCAAAACCGATAGGAAACTCCTTATTTAGCTCCACAAACTGCCTAGCTAGTGCTGGCTCTAGCGGATAGGAAGCCTCTTTGCTCCCTTTAATCCCGGGTCCCTTAAGCACATAGTTAAATTCCTCATCGCCCTTGTGGCAGTAAATCAGGCTAGCACTAAACTCGGGCTCTTTAAAACTTCCCCTTTTTACAGAATCTAAGAGGCTAGATTCTAAACTCTGGGTAAAAACATAATCCGCCCCCGCACACTCTGCTTTTTGAGAGCGCGTAAGGGAATCTAGCAGGCTAAAATCCTCATTTGTCAAGTTGCAATAACTCACTTGTGAGAAAAGCAGCACGCTCCCACAACCTAGCACATAAGAGCCAAAGGCTGGAAGCAAGCTACCACTCTCCCCCGGGCGTGAGAGGACTTGGGTTAGGGTGCGGAAGTTGTAGCGATTGATTTGTGGAATGTCTTGCATAATCTCTCCTTAAATCTATTTTACATAATCTCAAATTGCACGCGGGTGGAATCGATTTTTTGATTCTGCTCCTCTTGTGCCTTTTGCTTTGCCTCTTTTGCCTCTTTGGTGAGTGCAAAGATAGCTTGACTTAGCGCATCTTGCTCCCCAAAGCCCACATAGGCATCAAGCAGGGCGATATGGTAGGAATACTCCTCATTGTCATCAAGCACCATAGCAAAGCCATCGCTATGCTTACCGCCTCGCTCAAGACGCACCAAAGTCGTGGTAACAAGCACCTCACCGCCATAAAACTCCCCTTGGGAAATGGGATCTTTGATAGGTAAGAGTAGGGTTTGAGCCGTGGGGGCTTGGATAACCTCAATCTTAGAATCTAGCTTGGCACTTAAATTTTGTAAGTCGCTTAAAGCGGCGTATTGTAGGTAAAAATTCAAATCTTCGCGTTGCATAAAAACTCCTTAAATATAGCGTTTGCGGATAAAGGCTGAAACCTTGTCGATAACAAAGACAGAAGCCACAATCACGATGAGAATCGTGCAGACACTGCCATTTTCAAAAGCCCTAATGGAATCAAAAAGATAAAATCCAATGCCCCCAGCCCCAACAAATCCCAAAATCGAGGCAGAACGCACATCGCTTTCAAAGCGATAGAGAATCATCGAGATATAATGGGGCATCACTTGGGGGATAATCCCATAGCACAAGGTTTTCACAAAGCCAACGCCCATCGTGTCTAATGCCTTAATGGGTCCGGGGTCTATGGATTCATTGCCCTCGCTCAAAAGCTTAGCCAACGCCCCTGTGGTATGCACCGCTAGGGCTAAAATCCCAGCCATAGGTCCTAGCCCCACGGCTGAAACAAAGATTAACGCCCACACGATTTCATTTACCGAGCGGCAGATATTAGCCAGCAGCGTGGCAAAGAGATAGAGCGTGCGTCTAAGCAGGGCAAAAAACCACCCTTTTTGTGGGAAAATAATCTCTAAGATATTACGCGAACAAAGAAAAGAAAGCGGCAGGGCAAAGATGACGGATAGCACAATCGCAATGACTGCCATCTGCAAAGTCTCAAGCATTGCTAGGCAGTATTTGGCTAGCCCCTCACTCTCTAAGTTTGGCGGGAAAAACCCACTATTTGGGATTTCTTTATTCCCTGCTAGGTAGCTTAAGATATGCTCATAGCCGCTAAAGAGCGCACTTAAGCTCATCTGCGTATCAATCCACGATTGTGCTATCACACAGAGCACAAGGATAGCGATGAGGATATTGGCGGGCTTAAAGGGCGAGGCTTTTGCTTTGAGTTGTTTGAGGGTAATTTTTTGTTGTGTCATACATATCCTTTTGCAATGTAGTTTCTTTGCCTTATGAAAACGGCTCCTTGGGTATGCAATGCGTAAGATTGAAAAATTTGTGAAAGGCACGGACTCTAAGTCCGCTAACCTTCCCCAAATTTTTCAAAACTTACACAGCCACACCGCAAATACTAATTTTTTTGTTTGCAGTAGTAGCCTTGCAGAATCCACACCACGCCAAAGGCAAAGCCTTGATAAGATTTTGTGAAGCGGTAGATTCTGAATCTATTGCTTTGGATTCTCCGAATCTAAGATTTTTAGATTCTGCATCTGCTTTGAATCTTGTGTGGCTTGCCAGAAATTCTAGGATTGTGCGTAAGATTTGCTTGTTTTGCAAGTGAGGACGCAGGGAGCTACCTTAAGCGGTAGTGACCAAGTCCGAACGAAGCAATCAAGCAAAGATTACGTGCAAGCCGAATTTCTACTTGCCTTTTGCTTTGATAAGCTCCCTTATCACATCATAATCGCTATCTTGCGCCCTCACAAAGCCCCCATTTTTCATCTGTGCTAACGCACTCTTATCTTCATTAAGCCCTAAAAGTGCCTCTTGGATAGCCATTAAAAGCTCTTTGGGCAAATCCTTACGCCCAGCAATCGCACTTCCCACGATTAAATCTGAAGTCCATATCACATTAAAATCCTCTGCCTTATACAGCCTGCCTAAAGCCTTTTCAAAGTCCAAATCATTGGTAGAAGCCCCATCAAGTCGCCCCGCTTTGACACTTAGGATTGATGCCTCGTGCCCGCCAGAATAGATGACTTTAGAAAAATACTTTTGTGGATCTATGCCTAGCTTTTTAAAATGCAGGCTTGGGACAAGCGTGCCAGAGGTGGAATTAGGATCAGTAAAAGCCCAAGTCTTGCCCTTTAAGTCCTCTATGGTGTTAAGCCCGCTACCTTTTTTAGTAATGATGATACTATGATACCCCGCTATGCCACTAGCACTTTTTTCCGTAACCAACGCCACAGCTCCCGCCCTAGCAGCAGCTTGCACATAGGATTCGGGTCCAAGGTAGGCTATATCAATATGCTTATGCTGCATACCTGTGATGAGTGCGGCATAATCCCCGACATATTTCATCGTGATTTTCACGCCAAATTCCTTTTGCAAATGCGTAATCACGGGCTTCCAAAACTCCTCTAGTGAGCCACTACCCACCACGGGGATAGCGGCAAATCGTAGCTCTTTTATCCCTAGCTTTGTAGCCACTTCTTTGGGCGAATCAGCAAATAGCCCTTGTGCAAGGGCGATTGCACACAGACACAACGCACCAAGTAAGCGTAAAAGTCCTTTCATTCTCTATCCTTTCTTTTAAGGTAAGTGTTAGGCTAACACTTGCATCTCTCCACGCATTAGGGGAGGAGTGGAGAGGTGTAAGTGCTAGGGCTTGATACATTTTGGCTTAGCACATGCCCTAAGTCTTGCTGTATCCTTGCCCATCTTTCATCTTTAGCCTTGCTCTTTTTTAAGTCTTTAGATTCTTAGAATCTTTGTCTTTAGAATCCCTAGAATCCTTTTTGCCCTTTGTCTCTTTAGATTCCTTTTTTGCCTTGTCTTTTTGTGGGGCATTAGCGTGGGATTCTGGGGCTTGGGATTCTAAAAAATGCGAATCTAGCCCCCGAAAATCGCTTACATCTGTTGTGTCTTGTTTGTGGGATTCTGTAGTATGCCCCTGTGCAGTGTGGGTATTGTGAGATTCTAAAGCTTCTTGTTTGTGCGAATCTTGATAGATTCTCTCTATCATCTTTTCACTTAGCTCCTTTGGGCTACCATCAAAGACTACCCTACCGCCATTTACGCCTAGAATCCGCGTGCAATATTCCTTGGCATACTCCAAATGGTGCAGGTTAGTAATGATACTCACGCCATATTCTTCATTGACTTTTTTGAGGATTTCCATAACCTTTGTGGCACTTTTGACATCAAGTGCCGAGATAGGCTCATCGGCTAAAATCATCTTGGGATTCCCCATCAACGCCCTAGCGATCGCCACTCTCTGCCGCTGCCCGCCACTTAGCTCATCACATCGCTTAAGCGAGTATTTTTCAATATCCACGATTTTCATAAATCGCTTCGCTAGTTTTAGCTCTTTATTTTGGTAATAGCGGATAATGGCTCGGGGCATTGGCATATCTTTTAAAATCCCGCTTATCACATTATCTAGCACGCTAAGCCTATCGACTAGGCAATACCCCTGAAAAATCACGCCTACTTCTTTACGCAGGGCGTTTAGCTCCTTTTTTTTGAGCTTATTCATATTGTATTTAAGGACAGAGAAATGCCCATCAAAAACCTTTATCCCCCCAGCAATACTCATCAAAAGCGTGCTTTTACCCGCCCCAGATGGTCCGATGATGCCCACAAACTCCCCTTTTTTAATCTTGAGATTGAGATTTTTTAGGATTTTTTCCTTTTTGTATCCTAGGGTGAGGTTTTTCATCTCTATCATAGCCGCTTTGTCCTTTTTTGGGTTTAGTAAATGGCATTATAGAGAGCGCGTGTAAAATCTCTAAAAAGTTTTTGTAAAGCTTTTATAAAATTTTTGGGGCTTTGCTCCTCTTGATTTTTGGGCTCTATATAGTTATAGAATCTACAAATCTCTGAAGTGTCTCTGTTCTCAAGTGTCTCTTATAGATTCTGTATAAGCCCTAGTCCGAGGCATAGAAGATGGGGCAGGATAGCTTTTGTGGATTTTTGATGCAAAAGGTGTAAAATCACTCAAGGATTTTTGTAAATAATGCTTTATTAATCAAGTATTAAAAGAAAATTATTTATCATTAAGTGTCTTTTTCGAAAGATAATTTTTATTGTTTAAAGGAGACAGTATGGCACGGAAAGGTTTCGTTCAGCTTACTACGACTACAGGCAGACCCGTGGCGGATAATCAAAATGTGCAAAGCGTTGGACCAAGAGGACCACTTTTGCTACAAGATGTTTGGTTTTTGGAAAAACTTGCGGCATTTGATAGAGAGAGGATTCCCGAGCGAGTCGTGCATGCTCACGGGAGCGGTGCGCATGGTGTGTTTGAGGCAACTGCTGATATTAGCCGATACACAAAGGCTAAGGTATTTAAAAAGGGCACAAAAACCCCTATGTTTATTAGATTCTCTACCGTGGCGCCTGAAAAGGGAAGTGCTGATGCGGTGAGAGATCCTAGAGGCTTTGCGGTGAAGTTTTACACAGAAGAGGGGAATTGGGACTTGGTAGGAAACAACACGCCGATATTTTTTATCCGCGATCCTTACAAATTCCCTGATTTTATCCATAGCCAAAAACGCCACCCCAAAACAGGTATGCAAGATCCACAAATGATGTGGGATTTTTGGAGTCAGACACCAGAATCTTTGCACCAAGTAACCTACCTCATGGGAGATAGAGGGATCCCTGCTAGCTATCGCCATATGAATGGATATGGTAGCCACACCTTTAGTCTTATTAACGACAAAAATCAGAGATTTTGGGTGAAGTTCCACTTCCACACCTTGCAAGGCATAAAGAATCTAACAAACGAAGAAGCGGCGGCTATGAGGGCTAGGGATATGGATTCTCACCAAAGGGATTTGTTTGAGGCTATCGAAAGGAGAGACTTCCCAAAATGGCGTGTTTCTATCCAAGTCATGCCAGAATCTGATGCCAAAAAATACCGATTCCACCCCTTTGATGTAACCAAAGTGTGGAGTCATAAAGACTATCCGCTTATCGAAGTTGGGATTATGACGCTTAATAGAAATCCCGAAAATGCCTTTGCCGAAGTGGAGCAAGTGGCTTTCACACCTGCAGCGATTGTGCCGGGTATCGGACATAGCCCAGATAGGCTTTTGCAAGGACGCCTATTCTCTTATGGCGACACACACCGCTATCGCTTAGGGGTAAATCACCACCAACTTCCCATCAACGCACCAAAGGTAAAGATTAACAGCACCGTGCGCGATGGCTATATGACAAATGGCTATTATGGAAGCAATATCAACTACAATCCTAGCCTTTTGGGCGGATATGAAGATGATTGGAAATTGCGCGAGCCTCTTTTTGATCCCAAAGTGATTGAAGATGAGACAAGGCTTGGACAATGGGATTATAGGGCAGATGACAATGACTACTACACGCAAGCAGGAGATCTCTATCGCCTTATGTCAGCAGCAGAAAAAGAGCGATTGTGCAAGACGATAGCGGATATGATGAGGGGCATTGATAAGCGTATCATTGAGACACAACTAGGGCATTTTAGGAAGGCTGATCCCGCTTATGGCAAGAGAGTCCAAGAGCTCTTAAGCGCTAAAAAATAATCACTTAATTCCCCTTTGTCGCTCACAAAGGGGGCTATTTTTGAAAGGATAGAATATGAAAGATTCTCGCATTACAAGGAGAGGTTTTCTAAAAGGCGTTTGCGTAGGCACAGGGGCGGTTTTGGGGAATAGTTGCTTTGTCTTAGCCAACACAAATGCCACAGAATCTATGCGGAAGTTTCATCTCGCTTTTACGCAAAAGGTGCAGTTTGAAACCGCACAAAAGGTTAATCTCTGGTCGCCTCTAGCACTGCCTCATAGCTTCCAAACTCCCTATAACCTAAAAGTTTCGGGCAATCACAGCAGCTATCGCATTGACAACGCTAGCAACACACCGATTTTGCACGCGACTTGGGATAAGGGTAGCACAAAGACAAAACAGCTGCAAATCTCTTTTGACATTGTTTCGAGATTTACACAAGATTCTTTTGATAGCACTACTAGGCAGGTGCTGCCAAGCCATGCCCAAGATCGCTATATCAGAACCGATGGCAGGATTGGCGAGATAGCTAGGACAATCACGCAAGGTGCTTTTACACAATCTCAAAAAGCAAAAGTGATTTTTGCATGGGTGGCAGAGAATATTCCACAGCAAGAGGCGCGAAATACCCATGGTATCCGCAGTATCAAAGACAAAAGCGGTGAAGTCATCATACGCGGCGAGGATTTGAGTGCGACATCGGTATTTGTAGGAATGTGCCGTGCAGTTGGTTTGGAAGCGTATGAAGGCTTTGGGCTAAAGATGGATGGCGGACGCTATAGCAAGGCCAAGCTAGATAAGCCAGAATTTTACACAAGAAGTGTCGTAAAAATCGGCAACGCTTGGGTGCCAAATGATATATTGCTCGCTATCGAGGCTTTAGGCACAGCAGATTCTAAAAACTCTAGAGCCATTAGCGAGCTTGCCTTTGACACTTGGGATAACAATTGGGTCTTGTTTAACTTCTCGCGTGATATTGCGCTAAAAGATTCACAAGCTCTCCTTAGCACCATGCAAAGCGTGTATGGGGAGATCGATGGGACAAAATTAAGCAGTTATAACGACACGCATTTTGCGGGTTATGTGATTGCATAATTTGTGCTTGTAAGAGCTTAGGTAGAGACTCTGCCTAAGCCACAGATTGCTAGCAAGCCTCTTTATGTTTGGCTTCCCCCCCCCCCATTTTATTCTTTGTTTTTCTCCTTCCCATTTTTTTCCTCCTGATAGTCATAATCCGTGTTAATCTCCCAGAGGTTTATGCCCTCTGCACCTAGAATCTTATCCGCGCATTTAAGCCCCATAAGGATGCTATGATCTTGATTGTTGTATTTAAAGCTCCCATTGCGCCCGATACAATACAGATTGCTAAAGCCTTCCAGTGCCTCATAGATTGCGTGCAAGCCCTCTTTGTAGCCCGAGGCATAGATAGGATAGCTTTTGTGAATCTTTAGCACAGAGCCATTTAGGATTTGTGCTCTTTGCACCAGCTCCGCGCCCACCAAATCCTCTATGGCTATGGCGATAAGGGCGTTATCCTCTAGCTGCCACAGCTCCTCATCATCGTTTGCCCAATACTCTAGGCACAAAATCGCGCTTTGCTTCCCGCAGCGCAAGTCGTTTGTCCAATTTGCAAAATTTGTGATACGCCCTGTGCGCGTGTCTTTGGAATGCACATAAATCCAATTGTCCGCAAAGATTTGCGCCTTAGAGGGTTTGGCGGTTTTGAATTGTGTGCTTGTGTCAGAATCTATGCGGCTAGATTCTCCGCGTGTCTTAGATTGTGAATCTGCTTTGGATTGTGCGCCCTCTACATTTGCTCTTATAGATTCTGTAATCGTCCTTGGATCTTCTTTAGATTCTGCGCTTGCTTCAGAATCTATATGGCTAGATTCTGTAAATGCCTTAGACTCTGCGCCCCCTAGATTCTGTATTTTTTCATTTTTTAGAATCTCTTTGGATTCTGTGATTATCTCAGAATTTATGTGGCTAGATTCCGTGAATGCCTTAGATTCTGAATCTGCTTTGGCTTCCCCAAGTTCCGCATTACTTAGATTCTGTCCTTGCCCATTTTTTAGAATCTCCGCACTAGATTCTATAGATTCTAAGTTTCTCAAAGTCGCATTCTCACGAATATTTTCTAGATTCTCAAAATCGCTTTGTTTTTTCGCAAAAAGGGGTGTTATCCCCTCCCCGCTCGCTAAAGCCCCGAAAAAGCCGCCGCTTTTTCGGCAGCCAAAAGTATATCTTTTGGCGGGAGAGCCTCGCTTATCCTTGTCTAGGCAAAACGAAGTTTCTTTAGAAAAATCAGCGGCGGCACTGCTGCCACCTTTTTCCTGATTTTCGCCACCACGAGTGTCGGTATGCGCTGACGCGCTACATATCTTATTTGATTTTTGCTCCGCAAAAATGGCAGAATCTAAAGATTCCAAATCTTTAGATTCTGCTCGGCTCGTGCTTGCGCACGCACTATTATTGATATTTGGCAAAGCCTCGCTAGGATTTTTTGGCGTTGTGGATTCTGTAAGCTGCTTAGATTCTGAAAAGCTAGATTCTAGATTTTGAAAGCTAGATTCTAGATTTTGTTTTTGTGAATCTATCGGGCTAGATTCTGTAGTGTCGCTTGTCGTGTCTTGAATCTCCACAACGCCATCAACATAGGGATTGCTCTCCCAGATGAGTTTTATATATTGGGCGTCTCTAGAGGGGCTGTGCAGGCGCACATAGACTTTGTCATAGCCTCCCCCCCCCCCTTATTAGTCCTATCCTTAGCAATGCGCGGGATATGACTCCAAAAAAGCTGATCGCCTAAGCCGCCATAGCGCAAGTCGATAGTGAGCACGCGTTGTGAATCCATACAATCTCCTTTGGTTGAGTTTTTGTGTCTGCTTAAAGCATTGTAGCACAAATCGCCCCCACCTAAGCGTTCCACCTAAAGCCTCAAAGCCCCCGTGTCCTTAAGCTCTGAGAGCATTTGCGTGGCGGTGGTGATGTCGTGGGCGATTTGGGCTTTGAGCGATTCTAAGTCGCTAAAGTGTTGGTTGTCTCGGATTTTTTGCACAAATCCTAGTGTGAGTTCTGCAGGCAGAGTAGGGATAGAATGCCCTAAAATGTGCGTTTCTATGCTAAATGCCCCATCGGTGCTCACGCGATGCCCTACAAAGCTCACGCTCCCATACGCCACCCCATCAAAGCTACTCACGCTCGCATACACGCCATTTTGGGGCAGTATATACGCATCGCATACGAGATTGATAGTCGGATAAAGCGCGCGCGAGCCGAGATTTTGCCCGCTAGTCGTCGTGGCGTGTATGGCATAAAGCCTCCCTAGCAAAAGATTGGCAGTGGGCAGATCGCCCGCGATGATACGCTCCCTAATCACGCTAGAATGCACGCCTATGCCGCCAACGCTATACTCTGGCACGATGAGCACTTCTATCCCGAGGGGCTCACAAAGCGCGCGCAGATGGCTAGCATCGCATTTGCGATCTTTGCCAAACCAAAAGTCATAGCCCACCACGATGCGCTTTAGTGCGCCAAAATGCCGCGCTAAAAACGCCACAAACTCCTCGCCGCTTAGGTTTTTGATACGCGCCAAATCGACATAAAAGATTGGCAGGTGGGTGTAGGATTCTTTGTGCGGAGTGAGGGCGCGTGCGTGGCTTGTGTGGATACACAAAATCGCACCTTGAGAATCTAGCTGCCCTAAAAGCTGCAAGTGTGCGAGGTGCATACCATCGAATTTGCCCATAGCTAGGGAAGTGATACTACTTGCGCTGCGCGAGGATAAAGTATTCAGCATTGCCTTCCTTTCCTAAGATATTGCTCTTGTGGGTTATGTAGGCGTGTGTGGGGGCGAGGAGGGCGCAAAACTCCTCTAGGCTTTGGCGCGCACTATGTGGCTCTTGGAGCACGCCCTTTTTGTTGCGCTTGGCGGCTTTGCCCACTTCAAATTGGGGCTTAAAGAGCAGTATGAGATTGGGGGCGTCAAAGCGCAAAATCGCGGGTAAAACTAAGCGCAGCGAGATAAAGCTCACATCGCAAGTGATGAGTGTAAAGCGCGTGGTGGTGTCAAAATCGCGGATATCGCAGTTTTCAAAGAGCGTGATACGCGGATTTTGGCGCAGGCTAGGGTGGAGTTGATTGCTCCCCACATCCACGCACACGATATGTTTGGCACTAGATTCTAAAAGCACTTGGGCAAAGCCTCCCGTGCTAGAGCCTATGTCCAAAACCACGCTTCCTGCGATATGTAGGGGCTTTAGGGACTTAGTGAGGGCGGGGAGGTGGGCGAGGAAGTCTTGGAGCTTGTAGCCTGCGCGCGAGATGAGATGGGAGGCGATCTCTAGGCGCGCGGGATTGAGTGAGAGGGGCTCTAGCTCTAATGATGGCTTAGTGAGCACTGCGCCCTCATAGCGCACTTTGTGCTCTAGGATGGCTTCTTTTGCTTTTTGTCTGCTTTGGAAATAGCCCATTTGGTGCAGGAGGGAATCTAAGCGCATCAGCGGAGCTTGCTTTGAAGCACGGGGTAGCCAAAGTCAAAATTCATAGAGCCCTCGTCCTTGATACTTAGCTTTAGCTGCATTCTCTCGCGATGCTTTTTGCTAATGCTCTCAAACTCCACGACAAAAAGGGCGTTGTAGGGATTTTTGGGGCGCAGGATATCGGTGTATTGGCTAGGATTTAGGCGTGTGATAAAGAGGGATTGCATACTCACATTATGCGAGATGAGCTCAAAGGAAAGCTTGCTTTGGATTTTAGAATCTGGCTTTTTTTCATACAGCTCTATGAGGAAGACCTCGCGCTTGGCGTTTATATTATCCACATCATTGAGATAGGTGGCAATCGCCACAAAGGGCGTGTATTTGCCCCGCACAATCTCGGCTTTGCGCGAGGATTGGATTTTGCGCTCGAGACGTTTTTCTTGATCAGTATCAGAATCTTTGGCTGAAGGTATGAGGGAGTTTTTGCTGATATCGCTGCACGCGCTAAGGGCGATGAGCGCGATGAGTGCGCATAGCAGGGGAGTAAAAAGGCGCATTGCAAAAGCGCGCATTAGCTTTTAAACCACGATTTGATTTTGCTAAAGCATTGCTCAAGCGCGCTTAAATGCGGTGCGCTCTCATTCCCAAAGCTTTCGTGGAGCTTTTGGAGGAGCTCTTTTTGCTCGGAATTGAGCTTTTTGGGATAAGTGATGGCGATTTGTGCGACAAACTTCCCATACGCAGAGGTATTGAGGATTTTTACCCCTTGGTTTTCAAAGACAAATTGCGCGCCATCTTTGGCATTAGTGGGGAGCTTTAGCTCGACTTCACCGCGCAAAGATGGGATTTTGATACTCTCGCCCAAAAGCACGGAGGTAAAAAACACGGGCACTTGGATATAGACATTCTCGCCATCGCGGATAAAATTCTCATCATCTTCTGCCACGATTTGCAAAAACAAATCGCCTCGCTTGCCATTGCTATTAGCGTGCCCCTTGCCTTGGAGGCGGATTCTATTGCCACTATCTATGCCCTCAGGAATTTGCACCTCAAAGCTCTCTTCTTTGCTTTCAAACCCCTTGCCCTTGCACTCGGGGCAGTCTTTTGTCTTTTGCACTCCCGCCCCGCCGCACACACCACAAGTCTGCGCGAAAGTCACAAAGCCTTGGCGCAAGTAGGTTTTGCCCTCGCCCCTGCACGCGCTGCAAGTTTGGAGCTTGCCCTCTTTTGCGCCCGTGCCATTGCATTTTTGGCAGGGGATTTTGTAGGTGTTTTTGATGGCTTTACTACAGCCAAAGACGGCTTCTTTAAAGCTTAGATGAAGTTCTTGGAGTGAATCGAGATTTTCGCCCCTCTTAGTGCGCGCCCCGCCGCCAAAAAAGCTCTCAAAAATGCTCCCAAAGCCCTCAAAAATATCGCCAAAGCCCTGCGCGCCACTGCCACTGCTTAAGCCCTCTTTGCCATATCTGTCATAAATGGCGCGTTTATTCTCATCGCTAAGCACCTCATAGGCTTCGTTGATGAGTTTAAATCGCTCCTCGGCTTCTTTGTCATCGGGATTTCTATCGGGGTGGTATTTGAGAGCAAGTTTGCGATAGGATTTTTTGATACTTTCTTTGTCGCTTGTGCGCGTAACCTCTAGCACTTCATAATAATCTAGGCTTTCCATTGGTATAATGCTCCTTTATGTGTGCAAAATTGTGGGGGGATTCTCACTTTAAACCTTAAAAAACAAAAGCGCAAATTGTAGCACAAGAACATTAAACTTGATTTGATAAGCCTACACAGAGGAGATATGATGAACACTTACAAAATGGGATTGCGCTCGTTTTTCGCGCTTGTGGAGACGCTCGAGCAAATCCCAGCTATCGGCAAAAAAAGCGCGCAAAAAATCGCCCTTAGCCTTAGCGTGGAAGATAAGTTTTTGGGGCTCAAAGTCGCCCATACGCTTGAGGAAGCCGCGCGCAATGTGCGGGTGTGCGAGCGGTGCTTGGGGCTTAGTGAAGATGAGATTTGTGAGATTTGCCTAGATTCTGCGCGCGAGAATGGGGAGCTGTGTATCGTCGCCCATCAGAGGGATATCTTTACTATAGAATCCATGGGGGAGTTTGGCGGGCGGTATTTTGTGCTAGATTCTAAAGCGCAGGTGCAGGATATTGACTTTGGGCTTTTAGCTAAGCGCATAGAATCTGAAGGTATTGCAGAAGTGATTTTTGCCCTCTCGCCGACATTGGCAAATGAGGCGATTATGCTCTTTGTGGAGGATACGCTGCAAAACCCTAGCCTTAGATTCACTAAAATCGCGCAGGGCGTGCCCACGGGGATTGGGCTAGATTCTATCGATCAGCTCTCGCTCTCTAGGGCTCTTAGTGCGCGCGTGAAAATTTAGCAAAATTTAAGGTTTGTCTAAGTCTTAATTGCGCTAGAATTCTAGGGTTAAATTTCACACACAAAAAGGAGAAGGAAATGAAAAAGTTAGTATTACTCATCGCAGCAGGTTGTGTAAGTATGGCATTAGCAGCCGAGGCACCCGCCATCTATAAGAAGTGTATAAGCTGCCATGGTGTCGATGGTAAGAAGACAAGCTTTGGCAATGATGCCATCGCTGGAATGCCAAAGGCAACGCTTATCGAGGATTTGAAAGGCTACAGAGCCAAGACGCTTAACCGCCACGGCAAAGCAAACCTTATGAATCCAAACGCAGCAAACCTCACAGATGAGCAAATCGAAGAGCTTGCTACTTATATCTCTGGTTTGGCAAAGTAACGCCCACGCACAGGGGCGAGAGCCCCTGCTACAAAGACTTCCTAGATGTCAGAAATCCTCTTAGATTCTCAAGCATTTTTCCACAATCTCACCTTCATATCCCACCATCTGAAAAAACATTCTAAATCCACCAAACTCGCACTCGTGCTCAAAGATAATGCCTATGGGCACGGATTAGAGCAAATCGCGACTTTGGCTAGGGAATTTGGCGTGGAGGATGTGTTTGTCAAGACGCATTATGAAGCAAAGATTGTGCAAGATTTTTTTGGCTCTATCACGATCCTCTATGGCGCGCCACAGGAGCCCCTCGCACCTCATATGGCAATCGCGATTAATAACAAAGAAATGCTGCACTCCCTGCCCCCCGGGACAAAAGTTGAGCTCAAAGTCAATGCCGGAATGAATCGCAATGGCATAAGCCCTAGCGAGCTAGAGGAGTATATCGCGCTCATCACACACAGGGGCTTGGAGCTCTTTGGCGTGTTTAGCCACAATGGCTATGGCGATGAGGTGGGCGAGGATTTTGCGCTGGGGTGTGAGAATTTTTGCGCGATTAAAGATGAGGTGGCGCGTATGTGCGCAGATTTGGGCATAGCCCTGCCGCGCTTTCATACGCTAAACTCCTCGGGCACTCTGCGCTCAACCCATATCGATGATGATTTGGTGCGCGTGGGGATAGCGGCGTATGGGTATTTAGAATCTGACGCCACGCCCCATATCGTGAGGCAGCTAAAGCCCGTGGCGTCGCTATGGGCGGATAGAATCTCGCGCAAGATTCTGCCTCGTGGCGCAAAAATCGGCTATGGCGGCAAAAGCGTGCTTGAGAGCGAAAGTGTCGTGAGCACCTATGATGTGGGCTATGGCGATGGATTCTATCGCGTCAATGAGCGCAAAACTCTCCATACCGCAAGCGGCGAGCGGATTTTGCCGCGCACCTCGATGGATTGCTTCTCGTGTGTGAGCGATGCGCCTAGAATCTGCGTGTTTGATGACGCTTTGGCACTCGCGCGGGAGTTTGATACGATTAGCTATGAGGTGCTCACGCGCCTCTCGCCATTTATTAAGCGCACGATTGTGCGGGATAAGGGAGAGTGATGAAGTTAGCGGTTTTTGACTTTGATTCTACACTGATGGATGGCGAGACGATTGATTTTTTGGCAAAAGAATGCGGTGTAGAGGCAGAAGTTGCGCACATTACCCATAGGGCGATGAGCGGGGAGCTAGATTTTTATGAAAGTCTCAAAACGCGCGTGGGGTTGCTCGCTGGATTGCCGCATTCTAGAGCAAAAGAGATATGTGAGAATCTCCCGCTAATGCCCGGTGCGCGAGAGATTGTGGCGTTTTTGCACGAGCGTGGGTATAAAGTCGTGTGTTTTAGTGGTGGCTTTAGTCTGGCAACAAGGCATTTTGCGCAGATTCTGGGGCTCGATGGGGATTTTAGCAATATTTTGCACGCCAAATCAGGCGTGCTAAGCGGCGAGGTGGGCGGCGAGATGATGTTTGGGGATTCTAAAGGCGTGCTGCTTGCGCGTCTGCAAAATCTCCTAGGTATAAGCGCGCGAGATACGCTCTGTGTGGGCGATGGGGCAAATGATGTGAGTATGTTTGCCTATGCACACACACGCGTGGCGTTTTGTGCCAAAGATGTGCTCAAAAAGACTGCCAATATTGTGGTGGAGCAAAAGGATTTGCGCGCTATTATCCCAAGTCTTGAGAGCGGCGGGGCGTGCTAGTGTGCGAGTGGGTGAGTAAGAGAAGTGTGAGGGATTTTGTATGACGCGTTTTTCAAAAATCGGTTTTATTTTAGCAGCGGCAGGCAGTGCTATCGGGCTAGGCGGGATTTGGAAGTTTCCTTATATGGTGGGGGAGAGCGGCGGTGGCGCGTTTGTGTTCGTGTTTATCGTGGCGTTTTTGGTATTTGGGCTTAGCGTGTTTATTGTGGAGATGATTTTGGGCAGGGCGAGCGAGCGCGATTGCTTTAGCACCTTTGAATCTCTCGCACCAAAAGGGCGCAAATACCTCAAATACGGCGGGGTAATGGTGTTTTCGGGCGTAGTGATTTTCTCGTTTTATGTCGTCGTGCTTGGCTGGCTTATGCATTATATGGTGCTTAGCCTCACAGGACTGCCCAAAACCTTAGAATCCACGCGCGCGCTTTGGGGGGAGTTTGTGAGTGCGCAGGTGGGCTATCAGATTCTGTGGCATTTTGTGATTGTCGCACTTTGCGCGCTTGTGCTAGGGCAGGGCGTCAAAAAGGGCATCGAGCGGCTCAATCTCATCTTAATGCCTCTGTTGCTCCTTATCTTTCTAGGGCTTTTGGGCTATGCGATGTGCCAAGATGCGTTTGTGGATTCTGTGCAGTTTTTGTTCGCGCCGGATTTTAGCAAGCTCACGCCAAAGGTTATCGTTGATGCGATAGGGCAGGCGTTTTTTGCCCTCTCACTGGGCGTTGGCGTGATTTTGACTTATTCTAACTCCCTGCCCAAAAAGGGCAATTTTATCCGCTCCGCGCTCATTGTCGCGCTGCTAAACTTTGCCTTTTGTCTCGTGGCGGGGCTTGTCATCTTTACCTTTATCTTTGGCTATGGAGCACAAGCCAATAGCGGAGTGGGGCTTGTGTTTATCTCGCTGCCTTTGATTTTTGCCAATATGGGGCTAAGCGGGCAGATTATCGCGTTTTTGTTTTTTGTCGCGCTGATTTTTGCGGGGATTACCTCGGCGGTTTCTATGCTAGAGCCACTCAATGCGTGGCTTATTGAGAGATTTGGCTTCTCACGCAGGAGGGCAAACCTCACGACTATTGGCATCTCTTACGCACTGGGCGTGCTGCTTTTACTTAGTAATGTCGCGCTCTATCAGGAGGATTTGAGCTTTTTTGGCAAAAATCTCTTTGGCTGGTTTGATTATATCAGCGCGTCGTATATGCTGCCGCTAGCGGGCGTGTTTTTGTGCGTGTTTGTGGGCTGGGTGCTACCCAAATCGCAAGTGTATGCGATGTGTGAGGGGCATTTGAGTGGCGAGGTTTTTGAGGTGTGGTATTTCATCGTGCGATTTATCGCCCCCGTGGGTATCGTGGTGGCGATGATACGGCTAGCGATGGAGAATGTATAAGGGGCTTTAGGCGAGATTCTCTACGCTTTTTTGGAGCTGCCCAAAGCTCTCATTGATAGAGAGGGATATGCTATGCACATTTTGGGAAGTCGCGAGATTGTGCTGGGCAAACTCGAGGATTTTTTTCATATCCTCATTGATGATTATGAGATCCTTGCTCATCACATCGCTATGGCCGATGAGCTTTTGGGTTGTTGCAAAGCTCTCATTAAAGACGCCCTCAAAGGTATCGATTTTGGTGTTTGCCTCGTTGGTGCGCGAGAGGAGATCCTCGACATTTTGCTTATTTTGTATGATGACTTCCTTGCTTTCATTGACATCTTGAGTCATCGCCTTGACATTGCTATCGATCTCACTAAGGCTATGCTGGGTGTTTTCTGCGAGTTTTCTCACTTCATCAGCCACCACGGCAAAGCCCCTCCCATGCTCGCCCGCCCTCGCGGCCTCGATGGCGGCGTTTAGGGCTAGGAGGTTGGTTTGATCGGCGATAGCGCGCACGGTTTCAACGATGCCTATAATCGCATTGGTATTATTCTCTAGGGATTCAAAATGCTCGACTAGGTTGGCGTTTTGGTTAAAAATACCCTCCACTAAGTTATACACATCTCTAAGCAGCGTGCGAATCTCCTGCATAGAGGCAAACATCGCTTCTTGCTCGGATTTGGTTTGCAAAATTTCTTCATTAAAGGTGCGCAAAAGCGCGCTTGTGGAATCTGCCTTGGAGTTGGTGGATTGTATGATTGCATTCATATCTTGCGTGAGATTGTGCAAAGAAGTGGCGATTTGACTAAGCCCTTGTATATCTGTGTGTCCGCTCTCTACTTTTTCATGTATCGTGCTCACCACGCTTTGTATGCGTGTCTTAAAATCATCAATGAGCGCGAGAATCTTGCCATTTTCTAAGCTATAGGAGGTATTGACTTTGATTTCGGAAGCAAGGGTTATGGATTTGAGTTCTTTGGCGATGATTTTTGTCATATTCACACCCCAAGTTTTCTCATCAATATCATGCACGACAAGCACCGCGACGATGACAAACTGCACGATTTGCCCGATGAGATTCTCGGTAAAAAAGAGGGCGTTGGTAGTCAGTATGAGAATGCCTAGTATGTGGATAACACGCATACGAAAATAGAGTGATTTAAGCATAGCAAATCCTTTGTGAGTGTGCTAAAGTGGCAAAAAGCGCGTAATACTAGCATTAAAATCCTAAATGCTCTGTTAATTTAGAATCTTTATCCGCTATCCCCATTGCCCTTAGGGCACTAGCGGCTTTTGGGATATGGGCTTAAAGGTTACTTTAATGTCTTTTTCTAAAAGCCCAAAGGTGCGCAGTGTCCTAGGGAAACTCGGGGCAAACCAACCATTCCAATGATGATGCCCAAAATGCTCGGGCACATAAATCTCGATATGCGTTTTGCCCTCCATTTGGGCTTGCTGCATTTGCTCTATCCAGCTTTGGGAGTGGGATTTGAAGTAGGCATAAGAGAGCCTTGGGCGTTCGTTGTAGGGCTGCAGGCTTTGGAAAAGCGCGATAAAAAAGAATAGAGAGATAAGAGCATAGCTAGCCCTGTATCGCGCTACCAAAATGCTCATAGCCACCACCATAAAGACAAGCATAGCCATAAATAAGCCGCTCATCAGATACCAAGTCGCCCCGCATTTGGAAGTGGTAAGCGTGTAAAATACCACGAGGCAGGGAATCCAAAGAATGAGCGCAAAGAGCGCAAGGCGGTGTTGGGGAGATTTGATAAAAAAAGCCCCAAGGAGTGAGAGGATATACGCAGCCCCAAAGAGCCACAAAAAGCCCCCTCGTATGCCCTTTAGCGTGGTATCAAGATAGGCTATGCCCCGCGTGAGATCAAAACTCGCGCAATACTGAGCCCTGCCCGAGTGTATCATCTGCCACAGCGCGATCGCCCAAAGGATAATGATAACTAAGAGGCAGAGATCAAAAAAGGTGCGCGTTTTGAGCACTGCTATGAAGCTTTTGTGCTCCCTGTATGTGGCAAATGTCCTAGTGAGCAGCACGCACCCAGCAAAGCTTGCAAGCAGCACACTCGCGCTCTCCATAGAAAAAATCGCCAAATACAGCGCGATTGCTACTGCCCCCCCCCCCATTACGCTTTTAGAAGTCAGAGTAGAGGGCTTGGCAACAAGGAGCGTGATGATACCCACGACAAATCCGAGATTGACAAGATAGGGCAGTGTGTAAAAACAAACCATCGTGAGGAGGTAGCCCATACCTTGGGCATTGAGATCTGCGGGGAGCAGGAGGGGCATCATCTGGGGCTTGGCGAGTGCTAGAGAGCCTAGGAGGAAAATGCTTGAGAGCAGCAGGGCGCGGATTCTATGCCCCGTGAGATAAAGGGCGCAAACATAGAGCAAAATATGCAATCCCACAAAGGCACTTGATAGGACAAGCGCGCAGGCAAGCGCGATAGAATCCAAAAAGTCCAAATGCGTGAGGGGCGCGATGACATACACACCGAGGTTTGCGATATTTGTCTGCAAGTATTGTGGTAGCAGGCGCGAGGGTATCCAAGAATTAGCGCTAAAAGATAGCGTAGGGTAGAGGCTCATATGCTGAAAGTCATCGCCCCAAAATGGCACGATGGGATAGGCATACCCATAAAAAAGCATAAGCGCGAAAAATTCCAACACAAAGCCAAAAATCACGAGTTTTTTCATATGTTCTCCTTGTAAATCACAAAATTACGCAAGCCAAAGTTAAAAACAAATGCCACGCCTATGGCAAGGACTTTGGTAAATACAGAATCTAGCTCGCACACATCCACGCCCACATACATCACACCCATATCTATGCACGCTCCTAGCGCGCTAACAAGGTAGATGAGCAGGCTTTCTTTGAGCGCAGAATCGTATGTGCTCACAAACACGAATTTGCGCGCTAGGATAAAATTCCAATAAGTGGCGAGCACAAAGGCAATAAGCGTGCTAAGTAGGTAATAAATCCCAAAGATTTTTTCACACAGCGCAAATACCGCGAGGTTTATGAGCGCAGCACTTGCGCCGACTATGCCATATTTATAGAATCTCTGCCAATGGGCTTTGGGGGATTTGTGAGACATATCTATCCTTGTGTTTGTGACTTTTCGTGGCATTGTATCATTTTTATCCCCTCATCTCACGCGCTGATGGCTATTGCAGCACCTTTTGTGCTTTGAGGAAGTTATTCATACCGCATTGAAAATAACTATGCTTGAGGAGTTTGAGGCGCGGCACCTGTGTAAGAGATTCTATAAAGTCGCGCTTGTTGTAGTAGCGTTTGTGATCGCGTATCTCACGCTCATCGATGAGATGCAGGCGATAGGAGAGAAACTCAAGCACGGGCTTTGCCGCGTGGCTTGGGGCGGTGAGCAGCAGTATGCCATTTGGCACGAGCACGCGCTCAATCTCTCTTAGCATTGCAATGGGTGCGCACAAATGCTCAATAACCGCAAGCATCGTTACTATCTCAAAGCTCTCGTTTTCAAAAGGCAAGGTGATGGCACTAGATTCTGTAATATCATCGTGTGAGAGAATCTGTGTCTGCCCCCCCCCCCATTTGCCTACTAGAAGCCTTTAATCCAAGCTCGTGCTTGCTCTCAAAGACATAGCTAAAGGTGTGGAGCTTGTCTGTGCGTATATCGGGGGCTTTGTAGTCTATCCCCACGCCCTTGGCGATATAGCCCTCCACCTCACGCAGTAGCCGCGCCTCAAAGCCACAGCCAATATCAAGCAAACGCGGATTGTCAAAGGATTTGATACTCGGGAGCACACGCGCAAGGCGCATAGTGCGCAAAAGCTTGTCAAAGATGGATTCATTTATCATTTTTGGTTCTCCTTTCCTGTGTTGATATAGGCTTTGCGCCCCATAATGCTCTTAAGCTCAATTTTTGGATTCCAATAGGGCGTGGTGGGCAGTGGCTCATACTCGACGCCCTCAAAC
This sequence comes from uncultured Helicobacter sp., assembly GCF_949282165.1. NCBI lineage: Bacteria > Pseudomonadati > Campylobacterota > Epsilonproteobacteria > Campylobacterales > Helicobacteraceae > Helicobacter > uncultured Helicobacter sp. The sequence goes on from NZ_CASDOV010000016.1 coordinate 44,481, forward strand.
CCCTCCGCTTGTCCGTCTTTGCGCACATAGATTTCTGCCCCAAAATCCGTCAATCTTTTTTGCACAAAGATAGTCTTAATCTTTTGTGGATCTTGCACGCTCTTTAGCACGCTCGCGCCAAAGATATTGTAACTACCCCAAAGGCTAAGGACTATCATCGCGCTAATAAATACTCTTAGGCGCACATTACAAAGCACTATCCACACACCCCAAACCCATATCACAAAAGTTTTTATCAACAGATAAATGGGCGTGAGTGTCGCGAGGAATGAGCCAAATCCAAGGATTCTTAGGATTTTGGATTGTAGGTTTTGGATAAGTGTGAGATTATGCGCATAGAGTATCCCCAAAAGTGGTATGAGATACACCATACCAAAGCGCGGATCGGGACCGCTTGCAAACCAAAATGCCACGCCACACAGAGCTCCTATAAAGAGCAGGAGGAAGTCTTTGTATTGCTTGCGTGTGTAGAGGGACTTTGGCAATATGAGCAAAAGCACGCTAAGCCCTAAAGCCGCCCAATACCCATACACAAAATATTTAAAATACCAATTAAAGTATCGCGTCTCCATTAGTAGCCATTTTTTGAGCCACGCAGAGCTTGAAAGCACTTCCTTGCAGTTTATGCCCGGATCTCTAGCCCAGCTCATCACCCAGCACACTTCGCCAGCGCGCTGCTCATCACTCACTGCCCACGGCAGAGAGGGGATATAACCCACTGCAGCGGGATAGGCTATCATACCTGAAGTCATATAGCCCTTGAGTGCCCAAGGCAGGGCGTAGATAAGCGCAAATATGCCAAGGTAGGCGAGGTATTTGAGCGAGATTTTAGAAACTATTTGCTTTTTATATAGATAGAGAGCACAGATTGCCACAGCGGCTAAAAGCCCGGTATTTGCGATTTTAACTAGTGCGGCAAAAAAGGCGATGATAAAGCTAAGGACGAGTGTGTGGGCTAGGAGTGCGGGCTTATCGTGCTTAGATTCTGTGGGATTTTGGCTTATAGAATCCCTAGCATTTAGCGCACGCAAAAGCATAGCAAACACCAATATCCCAAGCACTGCGCCAATCCCCTCGCAATACAGCCCCCTAAACTCGCCCCATCGCAAAATAAAAGGAAAGGCAAGTGCGGCGCACACGACAAAGAGTGCGGATTTGTCGCTTAGTAGAGAATCTTGTCGTGCGTGCTTGTGGAGTGGATTGAGCAAAATCAAAAACACACTAAAAAACAGCCCAAAATACACTATTTCATTGCCGATAAAACTCCGCAATCCGGGGAAGATTTGACTCACATCACTAAGGGCATAAAAATTATAAATAATCCCATTAAATCCCAGCCGCCCATGCACATTGCCAAGCCCAAAGATTATGGGCGATTGCTCGATCCAAGTAACGATTTGGATATGGTAATTGACACTATCGCCATAGGAGTCGTGGTGGAGGCTTAAGATCCCAACGATAAAAAACGCGCATAAGCCGCTTAACCCAATCTGCCAAGAGCGCAGAATCTCTCTGTATAGCCACACAAAAAGTCCAAGCCCAATAAGCAAAAATCCTAGAGAAAGAAACGCATAAAGTGGTAAGAAAAAATTTAGCACTTGCACGATGAAGCTCAAAAACGCCACGCCAAGTATGAGACTAACAAATAGCTCAAGCCACAAGGTATGCGCAAAGACTTGCACACCAAATACACGCCCATAGATTCTATACACAAGAGCGCCAAAGCCAAATACTGCCATAATCCATAGCCCAAGTGCTAAGAGAATCTTAAAATCTATCATCAGCCAATCTGTCATTACAACTCCTTTGTGTGGTTTTGTTTAGTGATTTTTAGAGAGGAGCGTGAGTGCCCCATCGCCCATTTTGTGCCAAAAATGCGACTTAGTGAGAATACCCCTCACTATGCCTTAGTAGCACACTGCCTTTTAGAGAATCTAAAGATTACTTAGATTCTCTAACGCCATTGGTGGCTTAGATTCTCTCATTTTGCCTCCTTGTAATACATATCTCTGCCCAAAAAGTTTTTTTTGCTAAGCTTGGGATTAAAATATGGTGTCGCGGGGAGGGGAGCATCATAGACTCTATCGCCCTTTGTTGGGAGAAACACTACCATACCAGAATCTGTGGTAGCACTCTTTAGCTCTATGTGAGGGATTTTGTCTGCAGTGTCTATGCCTGAAGTGGCAAGGTGTTTATTGATATGTATGCTGCATATGCATAAGATGATGATAACCAAATGGTATTGTTTGCGCTCCAAGAGGACTAATACACAAAATGCTACCAAAAATGCGCCCAGAGGGAAGAAGTACTGATACCCAAACCTAGGATCAGGAGCACTCAAAAACCAAAAGACAATCCCTCCAATGAGGCTAAGCCCAAGCACTGCGTATTTTTTGAAATGCACAAATTTGAGCCAGCCAATCACTCTTAGTAAGACAATGCCTACAATCCCAGCTAGGCAAAATTGCAAAAAGAGTTTAAAATTCCCAACCCACACATATTTATCCCACCACAATCCCATCCAAGTGCCATTATTTAGCAGCTCTTGTCCATTTGGCGTGCCCGCGACTCTCGCCCAGTTTGCGATGATGGTGACTTCTCTCGCTCTTGTTGTATCATCTATCGCCCAAGGGAGTTTAGGAAAATACCCCACGCTTGCGGGATAGGCTATCATTCCCGAGGTTATGATGCCTTTTAACGCCCACAATGAGCCCAAAAAAGCCCCAAAGAGCATAAAAAGTAAAAAATCTCGCAAACATTGCTTTGAGATTCTAAAACACTGCCAATGCACCAACACAACGCCTATAAGCACAAAAATGGCAGAAATCTTGATAAACACGCAAAAAAATCCAATCATATAGAGAATGAAAAACGAAAATCTTAGATTCTGTAATGGGGCTTTGAGATTGAGTAGTTTTAGGCAATACCCACAAACGCTAAGCCCTAGGATACCAAGCACGCCCTCGGCATACATTCCGCCACCAAGCCAATAGGAAAATATGAGGGCTAGACTTAAAGCAATGCCCATAAAAATATCATCAAGGTTTTTGTGCTGCAAATGCACCAATCCTAGGACGCCTGAGACAAAAAAGAAAAAGCAAATAATCTCCACTGACAAAAACGAGCGAATCTGTGGGAAAAAATGTGATACTTCAGTAAGGGCGGCGAAGTTGTATAAGATATTGTTAAAACCAAAGCGTGTATGGATATTGGCAATGCCAAAATGTAGGGCTTCTTGCTGCACCCATTTGACGGCTTGGATATGATATAAGCCCGTATCGTAGGCACTCTCTGGGCGCATCGCAAAGACTGCGCATAAGATGAAAGCCAAAATGATGGCGATAAACAATGTCGAGCGTTTTTGCAAAGTATCCTCTACCATCGTTTGTGCCCTCTTGCCTCGGGGCAGCAAATACGCAAACAAGCCAACGCCAAGCCCCATAAACACAGCACTCACGCTTGAGGAAATGGGAGTGATAAAATGCAAAAACTGCATAATGAGGCTAAGGAAAAATACTCCGAGCAAGCCCACAAAGAGGATATAGAACTTCGTATCGATGGCAAGTGTGTTGTCTATTTTGAAGAGATGAGCGATTTTTTTAAGACACACCAAAGCCAAAAAGCCAAAGCCACAATCCAGCCCAAAAGCACGAGAGCGATTTTTGCATTGACAATCCATACTTCCCATTTGCCTATCCTTTGAGATTATGATTTAATGCAATTTGCTTGTGGCAAATTGCTATCGCTCGTGGGGAATAAATCCCCACTCGCTCCGCTTACGCGCACATAATCACAGAATCTATTGACTTAGATTCTCTAGATTCTGTAATGTCGCGAGTTGGCTTAGATTCCATACTTCACAATCGCCCACAGGGCGCGAAATCCGTCCTTGATACCAATCTTTTTGCCCTCCTCATAGGTGCGCCCATAGTAGGAAATCCCCACTTCATAGATTCTAATGCCCTTAATCTTTGCTACTTTTGCCGTGATCTCTGGTTCAAAGCCGAAGCGATTTTCTTCTATGCTGATACTTTGGATAATCTCGCGTTTAAAGACTTTGTAGCAAGTCTCCATATCGGTGAGGTTGAGGTTTGTCATCATATTTGAAAGCAGCGTGAGCAGCCCATTGCCCATTCTGTGCCAAAAATACAGCACGCGATGGGAATCCCCGCTCACAAAGCGCGAGCCAAACACCACATCGGCTATGCCCTTTTCAAAGGGCGCGAGAAGCTTTGGATACTCGTTTGGATCGTATTCTAAGTCGGCATCTTGGATGATGACCAGATCGCCGCTAGCGTGTGCTATGCCCGTGCGCAATGCCGCGCCCTTGCCTTGGTTTTTCGTGTGGTAGAGGATTTTGAGCGTTGAGGTGGTGGGGGATTGTGTGATTTTTGGGGATTGTGGAGCGGGGTTGTTAGCTGCCCCCCCCCCCAATTTGACTTAAACAGCCCACATCTAGGGCTTGTGATTGCGCAGCGTTATTTGTCATAAGGGATTGCAAAATCTCTCTTGTGCCATCATTTGAGCAGTCATCGACTACGATGATTTCTTTGTGGTAGGGGATATCGACATTTTGCACGACGGAGAGAATGCTTGTAATCGTGGCTTTTTCATTGTAGCAGGGAATGACGATGGAGAGGGTTTTTGGCTTAGATTGTGTAGGGTGCGTGAAGTCGTTAGATTCTTGCATTTATAACCTTTGGGCGTGGAATGAAGCGCATATTGTAGTGTAAAAAGCTTTTGCTAAGCTTAGGCGTGGGCTTTGCGCGCATTCACAGAATCTAGGGCGAAATTCTATAATTTTTCACTCGGTTTATAGAAAAGGTGTTAGCCCAAGCGGCGTTCCTGACGCGATTACACCAAGAGATTCTATAATCTTACTAAAAAACGCAATGTATGTTCGCGAAGCGGAGGGGCGAGGGGCTTTGCCCCAAACCCCGATAACAAATTTTTGCTAAGCAAAAATTTGCATTAAAATAATGGAATCCTTTTTGCTCCACTTCTCAAAGAAAATGAGACAAATGGCTCATAGGGATATGAGTGTTGAGCGTTTAAGGAGATGTATGAAAAAGCTTGTTTTGTTGCTAATGTGTGGTGTGGGGCTTGCGTGGGCGCAAAAGATCGCAGAGCTTGCCCAAATCGTGGGGATTAGAGAAAACTCGCTCGTGGGCTATGGGCTCGTGATAGGGCTCAATGGCACGGGAGATAAAAACGGCTCGAAATTCACTATGCAAAGTATGGCAAATATGCTAGAGAGTATGAATGTCAAAGTCTCGGCAAATGATATAAAGTCAAAAAATGTCGCGGCGGTGATGGTAACGGCAAATATGCCCGCCTTTGCGCGTGCGGGGGATAAAATCGATATACAAGTCTCCTCCATCGGCGATGCCAAATCCATAAATGGCGGCACACTCGTGCTCACGCCCCTAAGTGCGGTAGATGGCAATATCTACGCCCTAGCGCAGGGGGCTATCACGCTTGGCGAGAGTAGCAATACCCTCTCGGGCACGCTCATAAATGGCGCGACTATCGAGCGCGAAGTCGCCTACAATATCGCCGCACAAGACTCCGCCACGCTTAGCCTCAAAAAATCCGATCTCCAAAATGCCGTGAAGATTCAGCAAACGCTCAATGAGACTTTCAACGCCAATGTCGCCCAAGCCATAGATTCACGCACCATTAGGCTACATAAGCCCGAAGTGATGAGTATGGTGGAGTTTTTGGCACTTGTGGAGGAAGTGGAGATTGAGTATATCCAAAAGCAGCGGGTTGTCATCGATGAAAAAAGCGGGACGATTGTCGCGGGGCTGGGGATTACTATAGAACCTATTGTGGTTACACACGGCGAGCTCACGCTTAAAATCTCTGATGAGATTCAAAGCGATCCAGAGGCTCTAAGTATCGGCGATGATGTGAGTATCTCCAAAGCCCAAAGCACCATCGCCACCAATGGCAAAAAGCCCACAATCGCCAATGTCGTGCGCGCGCTGCAAAAAATCGGCGCAAGCCCCAAAAATATCATCTCAATCCTAGAGACGATGAAAAAAAGTGGCGCGATAACTGCGGATATCGTGGTGATGTAGATTCTATAAAGGAGGTGTGAAAATGAATGTGTCGCTGCAAAATGGTATCAATGCGTATGAGAATCTAAAAGGCGATGCGCTACTACAAAATCTAAAAAATCGCCAAACCATACAAAGCGCGCAAAGCATAAAGGGCGCGCAAGCTATGCGAGGTGGGCAAAATGCTCAACCTACACAAAACGCGCAAAATGCGTCCTCCTCACTCCAAAAACTCCAAGCTAATGAGGATAAGAAGCTAAGAGAGCAGACGGATAATTTTGAGGCGTTGTTTTTGCAGATTATGCTAAAAGATGCGATAAAAAATGAAAATCCACTCTATCCCAAGCAGCCCGGGAGCGATATCTATCACTCAATGTATATTGAAAATCTCGCAAGCACTCTTAGCGGAAGCTTTGGGTATAGCGAGCTACTCTTTAATTACCTTAGAAGTTTGCAAAAGTAAAGGCTAGATTCTAAAAAACAAAGGGAGTGCGTATGGAGGATTTGCCACAGGAGAGTTTGCTAAGCCATAATCTCATCGAAAGCCTTGATACTAATGACAAGCAAAAGGTGCTAGATTCACTCCTAGAGCTCATTCAAGGCACCTATCAGCTCGAAGAAGAGTTTAAAAGTCTAAAAAACCTCTATAACAATGTCCTAGAGCTCCTACCCCAAGCCATTTGGGTGCTAGAGAAAGATGGCAAGCTCTTTTATCAAAACAACCAAGCCTATGCGATGCCTGAAGTCCTAGCCCTTATCCAAACGAGCCTAAGCCTCTCGCCTATTAGCATAGGCGAGATTTATGAAAGCGAGCTGGAGTATAACAACAACGCCTACATGTTTAAGATTAGCCCGCTAAGCGATAAAACCATCATCACTGCCTTTAACATCACTAACCAAAAACGCCAAGAGCGACTAGCCTCTATGGGGCAAGTCTCCGCACATCTAGCCCACGAGATACGCAATCCCGTGGGCTCTATCTCGATTCTGACTTCTAGCTTGCTAAAGCGCGGTGATTGTAGTATCCAGCCTATCGCCACAGAGATTAAAAAATCCATTTGGCGTATCGAGCGGCTCATCAATGCCACCTTGCTTTTTTCTAAAGGCATTAGTGTCAATAAAAAGCCCCACACGCTCCAATCTATCGAGCAAGAGCTTAGAGAATCTATCGCGTATTACACATATTCTAAAGATATCGAGTTTAGATTCACATTTATAGAATCTAGCGAGGTGCTTATAGACTTTGATCTCTTTAGCATTGTGCTACAAAATTTTGTGTTTAACGCCATCGATGCGATTGAGGAGAGTGATGAGGAGCGAGGGTGCGTGGAGGTGTGGTGTAGCCAAGATGAGGCAAAAAGCGTGTTTTATGTGCGTGATAATGGCAAACCAATCGAGGATAAAAACCTGCTTTTTGAACCCTTTAAAAGCACCAAGTTAAAGGGCAATGGGCTAGGGCTAGCCCTAAGTCAGCAAATCGTGCAAGCCCATAATGGGCGCATTAGTTTGCAAGAAAATGGCGATAAGGTTTTTGTGATTGAAATCCCCGCGCTAATTCACAGCTAATCCACAACTTTTGCCTACACTGCACGCACACTTTTGCTTAAAAAGTGGATTTTACCCAATAAGGAGTAGTGTATGAAAAGAAGACTAGCACTCAGTGTATTCACAAGCCTCGCGCTAGGTGGCGCGCTCTGTGGAGCGGACTTTGGGAAGCAGAGCAACAAGGAGCTGCTCTCCCTCTCTGGCAAGGTAAGCCCCAAGGATATGCCTGAGTATAGGCTAGAGATAGCCAAGCGTATCGAGAATATGAGCGTGAAAGAGGCGCGGGAGTTTGAGGAGGGCTTGCGTGAGCAAGCCCAAAAGGTGTATGATGGTATGAAGGTTAAGGACTTCCGCGCTTACAAACACGAGGTGCATAAGGAAATGGAGCGATTTTGCCGTGAGAATAAAGAGCAGTGCAAGCTGCTGCACCCGCCAAGGCATTATAAGATTCATAGCGAGCACGATGAGGGAGCTAGAGCCCCTAAACCCAAAAAATAATGAAGGCAAAAAATGAGTGATAAAAACAAGCGAGGTGCGAGAATCTTGCTTCTAGAAGATGATGGTGTGCTCGCAGAGATTTTGTGCGAGTTTTTGGAGAGCGAGGGCTTTAGTATCGAGCTGTGTCAGGACGCCTCTAGCGCGCTTAGCTTGGCGTATGAGAGGAGCTTTGATCTGTGGCTGCTTGATGTGAAAGTGCCTCTGGGCGATGAGCTAGAGGCGATGGAAGCTCTCCCGGGCTTTGAAGTGCTCAAAGCCCTGCGCCAAGCGGATAAAACCACGCCTTGTATTTTTATCACTTCGCTTAGCAGCGTGCAGGATTTGCAAATGGGCTATGAGGTGGGCTGCGATGATTTTTTGCGCAAGCCCTTTGAGCTTGTGGAGCTGCGGCTGCGCATTCACACGCTGCTCAAACGCCCCTTTGCGCACCGCAAGGCACAAATGGAGGATTTTGGTAATGGCGTGAGCTTTGATGTCATCACCAAAACCCTGTATAAAGAGGGCGAGATCCTGCCACTCACCAAAAAAGAAACCGCCCTGCTAAATCTCCTCCTGCAGCACCCAAACACCTATATCCCCCAAGAGCGCATTTTTGAGACGCTTTGGGATATGGGGCAGGAGCCTAGCGAGCTCTCACTGCGCGCGTATATCAAAAATTTGCGCAAACTCATCGGCAAGCACAAGATTGTAAATCAACACAACAAGGGCTATTGCTATGTTCGCTAGCTCCACTAAGCGCACGATAGCTAAGATTCTATCCCTGTATCTGGGCACGAGCCTTGTGCTGCTATGCGGGCTGTTTTATTTTGTGTATAAGAAGGAAACGCGCAATATCTATTATGAGCAGGTTATCTCGCTGCGTGAGGTATCGCTAGGGATTACAGAAATTTTGAAAAAATACCCAAATAACCTAGAGCGCGCGCTTACAGAGATTAGAGAATCTAGGGCAGATCTCGCCTTTGGGATTTTTAGCAAAAGGGGCGAGGTGGTGTTTTCTAACCTCCTAGCCAATCCCACGCACGAGGAGTTTTTGGAGGGATTTTATAAGATAGATGATAGGGTAGTGCTCGATCCAGAAGCCTTTGCCCACCGCCATTACAAGCCCACGCGCTTCCCGTATAGAATCTTTATCCAAGATGAAAATGTCGATTCGCTCATCATCGCAAACAACATCAAGCTTGGCGTGTATTTCGTGCTTATCCTCCTAGCGATGGGGATTGTGGCGTATTTTTTGGTGCGATTGTTTCTAAAGCCTATCCACAACCACATACAGCGGCTTGATAGCTTTATCAAAGACACGACACACGAGATCAACACGCCTATTAGCATTATCCTAATGAGTGTGGAGATGCTCCAAACAAAAGCCCTAAGCTCTGAAGATAAGAAAAAAATCACGCGCATTAAACTCGCGTCCTTGCAGCTAGAGCATATCTATCGCACGCTTGTGGCGTATAACTTCCCCCATAGCCTCCCACAGACTAAGCAAAGGCTTAGGATAGATTTGCTTTTGTGCGAGCGGCTAGAGTTTTTCGCGCCATTTTTGGCACAAAAATCCCTCACACTCCGCAGTGATCTCGCCCCCGCACATCTATACGCAAACAGAGAAAAAATCATCACATTGTTTGATAATCTCCTAAGCAATGCAATCAAATACAACAAGCACGATGGGGAGATTTCTATCATTTTGCGCGAGGGATATTGTGCTATTAGAGATAGCGGGAGCGGGATAGATTCTAAACATAGGGCGATGATTTTTGAGCGATTTGCGCGCTTTGATAAAAGCGTGGGGGGATTTGGCATAGGGCTTAGCCTCGTGCGCGAGATATGCAGGGAGTATGGCATACGCATACGCGTGCAGAGCGCACAAGAGGCACAAAGCCAAAGTGGCGTGGATACACAAAGTGTGGATAAGGGCAGTGCGGATAATGCGAGTAATGCCAATAAGGGCGGCAGTGCGTTTGTGCTTACTTGGGATTTGGAGGCAGGAGATGGGCGTGCAGATTCTCAATAATCCTAAAAAGGGCGCGCTAGAGCTAAGGGAAAGTGCCGATGGGAGCGTTAGCGCATATAGCACGCGCTTTGATGAGTGCTATCATAGTTTGAGGGACGGGGCGCTGCGTGAGAGCCTCTATAAGCACATCATACCGGCTTTTAGCGCACTTGAGGGTGCGCGCGAGATGAGAATCTTAGACATTTGCTTTGGGCTTGGGTATAACACCTTGGCGAGTTTGTATTATGCGCGCACTCACAATCTCCCTCTAAATCTGTATATCTACTCCCCCGAGCTAGATGACTCCCTATTGACAAACCTCATCGACTTCCCCTATCCTAGGGAGCTTGCCACGCTACCCTTATGCGAGATTTTGTGTGCATTGCGCGATAGGGGCGTGTATGAGGACGCGCACACATATATAGAGGTGAGGCTCATCGATGCGTGTGTGTATGTGCGAGAAATCCCCACAGAGGGCATTGATGTGATTTATCAAGACGCCTTTAGCCCTAGGAAAAATCCCGAGCTTTGGAGTGAGGCGTATTTTGCGCAGCTTTATAGAATCCTCGCGCCAAATGGCATACTCACCACTTATTCCCAAAGCGCAGCCATACGCAAAAACGCCCTTGTCTGCGGGTTTGTCGTCTATGATTGTGTGCATAATGAAAATCTTGTGCGTGGGGGGAGTGTGATGAGCAAGCGTGAGCTCTCACTCCCACGCTATCGTCTCAAACGCTATGAGGCGCGCTAGGCTGCTTTAGGCTTGGTAGAGTAGTCCGCTAGCGATATTTTGGACAAGTGGAGTATGAAAGTCTGCATTGATCTGATACGCCCCTAGATTCTCCGTGTGCAGGATATCTGCGAGCCTTAGCGCAAACTCCATAGCCGTGGCAGGTCCTTGTGAAGTCAGGATAGAATCCACATAGCACACGCGCCTATCCACATAGCACAATCCCTCATCGGCGTGACTCTCTCGCAGTGCCTCGGCTTGGCAGGAGGGGTAGCAGGTAAATTCCTTTGATAAGATTCTAAAATGTGCGAGCACAATGGGCGCGGCACAGATGGCAGCGATGAGCCTATGTGAGCTGGCAAACGCCCTCAAAACCTCGCCCAAACCTTTATGCGCACGCATACGCTGCATATTTTCATAGCCCCCTACAAGCGCGATACACGCACACTCCTCATACTCATTTTGGGCAAACATCCCATCAGCTTGCAGCGTGATATTATGCGCTCCCACCAAGCTTGGGCTAGATTCTAATGAGAGAATCTCCACGCCTATCTCACAGCGGCGCAGCACATCCACCACGCTAATAAGCTCAATCTCTTCAAAGCCCTTTGCAACGGGCACGATCACCTTTTTCATAATCACCTCCTTAATTGTTAGGGAACTATAAAGTTTATTGTTAAATAGGTAAAGTTTGCTACAATAGCGGGCAAAAATTTAGGAGAGTTTATGCCACAAAGCAGCCACGAGAGTGCCACAGATACCGCGATTGAAGAACCCACATTTTATGAAGTGATTTTGTTTAATGATGATTGGACGACGATGGATTTTGTCATCGATGTGCTTATGCGTATTTTTGAAAAAAGCAGCGATGAAGCCGTGAATATTATGCTAAAAATCCACAAAGAGGGCTCTGGAGTGTGTGGCGTGTATCCCTATGATATCGCCGAGCTAAAGGCAAAAATCACGCTAGATTTGGCAAAGCAAAATGGCTATCCGCTCCGCGTGCAGACAAAACAACTCTAAAGGCAGACAATGACACATAATCTACCATTTATCATCAGCGAAGCTAGAGAAATCGCTAAGGATATGCAACACAATATTTTGACAACCGAACATATATTTTTGGCACTTTTATACAGCAAAGAGGGCAGTGAGTTTTTGGGCAAATTTGGGGGCAATGTCAGCGAGATGGCAAGTATCACTTATGCCTATCTCAAACGCTATGTCCCAAGCTCGCACAATCTCGATAATAGCCCTATGCACACGCCATCACTAGAGAGAATCTTTGGGCTTATGATGGGTCATCTGCAGGCTCAAGGCAGGCAAAGGCAGCCAGAGATTGGGGATTTTATTGCAGCGGTGCTTGAGGAGCAGCATTGCTATAGTGCTAAGATTCTAAACGCTCAAGGAATCGATCGCTACAGCGTCCTAAGCTACCTCACCCAAGAGCAGGAAAAGGACAACCAACAGCGAGGGAGTGGGAGTGAGGGCAACCAACGCCAAGAGAGCTATCTCGCGCAATTTGCCAAAAACCTCACACAAGCAGCCATTGAAGGCAAGATAGATCCTATCATCGGGCGCAATGAGGAGATTTTGCGCATTAGTGAGATTCTCTGCAGGCGCAAGAAAAACAATCCCGTGCTTATTGGCGAATCGGGCGTGGGCAAAAGCGCGATAGCCGAGGGGCTAGCACTAGAGATTAGCCAAAAGCGCGTGCCACAAGCCCTGCATAATGCGCAGATTTTTATGCTCGATCTCGCCTCTATGGTGTCTGGGAGCAAGTATCGTGGGGATTTTGAAAAACGCTTAAAGGGCGTATTGAGCGAGCTTGAGAAAATCCCAAATAGCATTGTGTTTATCGATGAGATTCACACGATCGTGGGTGCGGGAGCGGCAAATAGCTCGAGCCTTGATGCCTCAAACCTCCTAAAGCCCGCCCTTGCTAATGGCTCCCTGCGCTGCATTGGGGCGAGCACATTTAATGAGTTTAAGCAAACTTTTGACAAGGATAAGGCACTTTTGCGCCGTTTTTGTAAGGTGGAGGTTAAAGAGCCTAGCATAGAGGATTGTTATAAGATTTTGGAGGGTTTGCAGCCCATATATGAGAAGTTTCATAATGTCAAATACACGCACGCCGCGCTCAAAGTCTGTGTGGATCTCTCACATCGCTACATTACTGATAGATTTTTGCCCGATAAGGCGATTGATTTGCTCGATGAGAGCGGAGCGTATTTTAAGATAAATGCCAAAGATTCCCTGCCCACCATTAAGCCAAAGGACATTGAATCTATCATCTCAAAAAGCGTGCATATCCCCAAAACTCAAGTCAATCGCGATGAGAGCAGGGCACTTAGGGACTTAGAAAAGACGCTAAAAAAGCGCATTTTTTCACAAGATAGGGCTATCGAAGAAGTCGTGCGCGTGATAAAGAAAAACAAAGCCGGGCTTGGCGAGCTAAATAAGCCCATCGGAAGCTTTGTGTTTGCGGGACCAAGCGGCGTGGGCAAGACAGAGCTTAGTATCGAGCTTGCCAAAGCGCTAGGGATTGCGTTTGTGAAGTTTGATATGAGCGAATATATGGAATCCCACTCCATATCGCGGCTCATCGGCGCGCCGGCGGGCTATGTGGGCTTTGAGCAGGGGGGCTTGCTCGTGGATTCTATCCGCAAAAATCCCTATTGCGTGCTGCTGCTTGATGAGATTGAAAAGGCACATAGCGATATTTATAATGTGCTGCTGCAGGTGCTAGATGCTGCGAGTTTGACGGATAATGCGGGCAATCGCGCGGATTTTAAAAATGTCATCGTGATTATGACGAGCAATGCGGGGAGCAAAGAGGGCAATGCCTTGGGCTTTAATGCCGATAACAAGGGCAAGAGCGAGGGGGCTATCAAGCATCTTTTCTCGCCAGAGTTTCGCTCGCGCCTTGATGGCGTGGTGCATTTTGGCGCACTTGGAGTGCGTGAATACCGCCTCATCGCGCAAAAATACCTTGAAGATCTCAATGCGCAGCTAAAAAATAAGCACATCACGCTGCTGCCAGATTCTAAAACGCTAGAGTATTTGGCGAGCCAAAGCGTGGATAATGCGCTTGGGGCGCGCGAGATACGGCGTTTGATAGACACACAGATTAAGCTCCCGCTAAGTGATGAGATACTCTTTGGCAAGCTTAAGAAAGGTGGCAGGGTAAAAATCACAGCCAAAGACAAAGCCCTGCATTTGGAAGTGCTAAATCGCACTTAAGCACGCTATGACGATTTTGATAAGTTTAAAATGGCTCTTACCCACACTCCGCTCATATGAGCAATACAGGCTTATAATGCGATGAAGTTGTGGATTTTTCAAAGATGGGTGCGCTGCTTTGCTAATGTGGATAGAGTGAAACAAAAATCCGCCAACCTCCCTCAAAACCTCGCTTTGTTGTGCAATAGTGGTATTACGCAATCCACTCCAAGCTAAGCGCAGAATCTAGGCATTTATAGAATCTAGCTCCACAGATTCTAAACCTCAAGCAATTTACACAATCCATCAACTTATAAAGCCTTGTGCAAGCTTTTTGAAGTCGTGGATTCTGTAAGTTTCTTAGATTCTGAATTTGCACTAGATTGTAAGATTTTTGGAGTTTAGATTCTGTCTTTATATGTTGTTTAGAATCTCCTTGGATTCTGTGCGTGTTTTAGAATCTCTCGGGCTAGATTCTGTAAATGCCCTAGACTCTGCAGCTCCTAGATTCTGTGTTTT